>JAITWT010000065.1 GCA_031285125.1 Burkholderiaceae bacterium
AATGCCGCACCAACCTGCCGGGCGTGTGGGCCATCGGCGACGTGGTGCGCGGCCCGATGCTGGCGCACAAGGCCGAGGAAGAGGGCGTGGCCGTGGCCGAGCGCATCGCCGGGCAGCACGGGCACGTCAACTTCAACACCATTCCGTGGGTGATCTACACCACGCCGGAAATCGCCTGGGTCGGCCAGACCACTCAGCAGTTAAAGAGCGCGGGCCGCGCGTTCAAGGCGGGCACGTTCCCGTTCATGGCCAATGGCCGGGCGCGCGCGCTGGGCGATACCACGGGCATGGTCAAGGTTCTGGCCGACGCGGCCACGGACGAAATTCTGGGCGTGCACATCGTCGGCCCGATGGCCAGCGAGTTGATCGCCGAGGCGGTGGTGGCGATGGAATTCAAGGCCAGCAGCGAAGACATCGCGCGCATCTGCCACGCCCACCCGTCCTTGAGCGAAGCCATGAAAGAAGCCGCGTTGGCGGTGGATCAGCGCACGCTGAATTTCTGAATAGACGTGTGTGAGCACTGTTCGTGAGGTGTACGAGGCCGCGCTGGCCGCGCATGGCTATGCCAGCGATCCAGCGCAGGAGCATGCGGTGGATGCGCTGCAACGCTGCGCAGATAACTGGGAGGCCTACCGCGCCAAGCGTTCGAACCGGCTGAAAAAGCTGTTCAATCATCCCCCCCTGCCGCGCGGCATTTATCTATGGGGAGGCGTGGGGCGCGGCAAAAGCTTCCTGATGGACTGCTTTTATCAGGCCGTTCCGATCCGCCGCAAAACGCGCCTGCACTTTCACGAATTCATGCGTGAAGTGCACCGCGAGTTGACCAAGCTGCAAGGCACCGTCAACCCGCTCCATGAACTGGGACAGCGCATGGCGCAGCGCTTCAAACTGCTGTGTTTCGACGAATTCCATATTACCGATATCACCGACGCATTGATCTTGTACCGGCTGCTGGTGGCGCTGCTGGATAACGGCGTGGGCTTCGTGACCACCAGCAATTTCAAGCCGGACGATCTGTACCCCGATGGTTTGCAACGTGACCGGATTCTCCCGGCGATCGAGCTGCTTAACAACAGGTTGGAAGTCATCAACGTTGACAACGGCACCGACTACCGCGCGCTCACTTTCGAGCATCAACGGGTGTACCTCTGCCCCAATGACGAGGCCGCCGACCGGCAGATGCGCGCCAGGTTCGACACGTTGGCCGGAACACAACGCCATGAGAACACCCCCTTGCACATTGAAGCGCGCGAAATTCGTGCCTTGCGCTGTGCCTCAGATGTGGTGTGGTTTGATTTTCATACGCTATGCGGTACCCCGCGCTCGCAGAACGACTATCTGGAAATTGCCAGCCGCTTTCACACGGTCTTTCTTTCTGACGTGCCGCGCATGCCCGCGCACATGGCTTCCGAAGCGCGCCGCTTTACCTGGCTGGTCGATGTGTTCTACGATCGGCATGTGAAGCTCATCGTCTCCGCAGAAGTTCCGCCCGAGGCGCTGTACATCGAAGGCTCGCTTGCGCACGAATTTCCGCGGACCGTCTCGCGCCTGAAGGAGATGCAATCGGCGCAATACCTGGCGCTCGACCGTCGCACCGTTGACACTCATCTGACATGAACAAACACCTGTTTCCCGCTGCTGTTGCTGCTGTGATCTTGATGTCCTCCTTTGCACTGGTTGGGGCGCAAAGCGTTGTTGCCGACGCGGATGCCGAGCGCGCACGCATCGCTTCCGAACGGCATGTGCTTGACGAAAACCATGAGCGCGCGCGTGTGGCCTGTTATCAAAAGTTTGCGGTCAACAATTGTTTGCACGCCAGCCGCCAGCGCTACCGGGCGCAGAGTGCCGATCTGAATCGCCAGGAAGCCTTGCTCAATGATGCCGAACGCAAACAGCGTGGCGCGCAGGAACAAGCCCGTATCGACCGGCAGCAGAAAGATCGCGCCGACCAGCAAAGGAAGGACGAGCAGCAGCAAAAGGCACAAGCGGCTCAGGCTCGCCGCGAGCAGGCCGCCGCTGAACATGCGAGTGACCGGGCTGCGGCCGCCGCGAATGCGCCGAACAGCCGTGCCGCCTTTACCGCCAAACAGCAGCGCAACGCGCAGCATCTGCAGCAGCGCGTCGCGCAGGGCTCGCAGGCGCAGCAGTCGCGCCAGGTTTATGAAAACAAACTCAAGCAGGCGCAACAGGCTCGTGAGAATGTCGCGCAACGCGCGGCTCGGCGCACCAAGCCGCGTGCCGCGCCTTTGCCTGATCCGGGTGTGCCGCAGGGAAATACCGCGCCCGCAGCGGCCCCGGCCAAGCCTTGAAGAAGCAGGGGGAGGCGGGCTCGGTTCAGCCACTGGAATCGAAGTTCAGCTTTCCAGTTCGGTTTTCTCTTTGGGGTCAAGCACAATCCCAAGTCTTTGGGGAATGCAGTAGATGACTCTTGAAGACCGGGTGCGCGAAGCGTTCGCGCCAGGAGGGGCGCTCACGCGGGCCGCTGATGATTTTCACGAACGCAGTGGCCAGACTGAAATGGCACTGGCGGTTGCCCAAGTCATCGAGCAAGGCGGTGAACTGGTCGTCGAAGCGGGCACCGGCGTCGGTAAAACTTTTTCCTATCTGGTGCCGACCCTGCTCAGCGGTGAGCGCGCTTTGCTGTCCACGGCGACCAAGGCTTTGCAGGACCAGCTTTTTGGGCGTGATTTGCCGCGCCTTCTCCAGGCGCTGGGGCTGCCGATGCGCGTCGCTTTGCTCAAGGGGCGCGCGAGTTATCTGTGTTTGCATCGGCTCGAATTGGCGCGGCACGATCCGCTCGCGGGTGAGCGGCTGTCTCAACGCACGCTGACCAAAATCGAACAGTGGGCGCACGGCACGCGCACCGGCGATCTGGCCGAATTGCCCGGGCTGGATGAGCGCTCGCCGGTGATCGCATGGATCACTTCGACGCGTGAGAACTGCCTGGGCGCCTCTTGCTCGCATTTCAAAGCATGTCACGTCAATCTGGCGCGGCGCGAGGCGCTTGCGGCGGATCTGGTGGTGGTCAATCACCACTTGTTTTTTGCTGATCTGGCGGTGCGCGAATCGGGCATGGCCGAGCTGCTGCCCACGGTACGTGTGGTGGTGTTCGACGAAGCGCACCAACTCAACGAGACCGGTGTGCAGTTTCTGGGCACGCAACTCAGCAGTGCGCAGGCGCTGGATTTCGCGCGCGATCTGCTGGCGTGCGGATTGCAGCATGCGCGCGGGCTGGCCGATTGGCATTCGCACGCTGCCGCCGTTGATCGCGCCGGGCGTGATTTACGGTTGGCTGTGGGTCAACAGCCGCCAAACGCCAAGCTGCGCTGGGTTGATACCGTGCCCGCCGGGATCGATGCGGCCGCTTGGACGAATGCACTGTCCAGTTTGACCGGCGCACTGACACAGTCGGTTGAGGCACTCGATACGGTCAGCGAGATCGGGCCTGATTTTGTGCGGCTGGCCGAGCGCGCCCGGATGCTTATCGAGCGCGTCGCTGACTTCAGTCAACCGTGTGTCCTCGGGTCCGTGCGTTGGGTTGACGCGGGGACACAGGTCCGGCTGGTGCAGTCGCCGTTGGATATTGCCGAGGCTGTGCGCACGCGTATGTTGGGGCGTGCCGCTGCGGGTGGCCAGAACAGCGCCCAGAATATTGAACAAACACAGGACGCGGACGCTGCACCAGAGGGGGATGGCGCGCCGCCGCGCCGGGCATGGATTTTTACTTCCGCAACGCTGGGCGCGGAAGCGCAGCTGCATTGGTTTACGCAACCCTGTGGACTCGATGAGGCGCGGGTGTTGCGCGTCGACAGCCCCTTCGACTATCCCCGCCAGGCCGCGCTGTATGTGCCCCGGCACTTCCCCAAACCTGGTGACCCCGGTCATAGTGTTCAGGTGGCGCGGCTTGCGGCGCGCGGCGCGCACATCTTGGGCGGGCGCACGCTGGTGCTGACCACGACGTTGCGTGCATTGCGTACGATCGGACAGGCGTTACGCGAGCCGTTGCCGCCAGCAGCGCTGGAGGGGGAGGGGGAACAGAATCCGGCCATTGAAATCCTCGTACAAGGCGAGTTGCCCAAGCGTCTGCTGATGGAGCGTTTTCGCGCGGGCGCTGAGGGATCCCGCCCGGGTTGCATATTGGTGGCGTCGGCATCGTTCTGGGAGGGCTTTGATGCGCCTGGTGATGCGCTCGAATTGGTTGTGATCGATAAGCTGCCTTTTCCGCCGCCGGGTGATCCCCTGGTTGAGGCGCGCTCACGCCGGCTCGAAGCCCAAGGACGCAGCCCGTTCAACCATTACTTTTTGCCGGAAGCGGCGATCGCGCTCAAGCAAGGCGCAGGACGCTTGATTCGCCGCGAATCGGATCGAGGCGTACTGGTCATTTGCGACAGCCGCCTGACGCAGATGGGCTACGGGGCTCGGCTGTTGGCCGCGCTACCGCCGATGCGGCGGCTCAATAGCGAAAAAGAATTCGATGCGGCGCTCGATGCGCTGCGTGCGCCGCAGGGCTAAAAAACCGCGGCCCCTTGTTGATTGAGGGGCCGCTGCTGCAAGGGTGTGGCGTTGTTAAATGACCGCAGCAATTACCAGAGCTTCCACCAAGGGCCTTTCTTGACAGTCAGAGCGCTGGCGGCGGAGTCACTGTTTGGGTAGTTGGAACTCAACACGCGCTGGGTATCGTCGCGCAATTGGGACAACCCAAGCCGGTCATAGGAGCTCACCATGATGTGCAATGCATCTTCCTGCGCGGGCGTGTTCGGGTAGTTGGCCACCGATTGCTGCGCCCGGTTCGCCGCCGCCAGGTAGGCGCCGCGCGAGTAGTAGTAGCGCGCCACGTGTACCTCGTATTGGGACAGCGCGTTGACGATGTAGTTCATGCGCGCACGCGCATCCGGCGCGTAGCGTGAGTTGGGAAAACGTGTGACCAGTTCCTTGAAGGTATCGAAGGATAGCTTGGCAGCGTCCTGATCGCGTTCAGAGATATCTTGCCGTGTCAACCAGGAAAACGCCCCGAGGTCTCCATTGAAGTTGACGATGCCCTTCAGATAGAGCGCGTAGTCAGCCGCGGGGCTGGCCGGGTGGTATTTGAGAAACCGGTTGAGTGTGGCGATCGCCTTGATTTTGTCCTCATCCTTATACTGGGCGTAAGCCATTTCGAGCTCAGCCTGCTGGGCCATGGGGGTACCGGCGGCGCGGTTTTGCAGTTTTTCGTACAGGGGCACGGCCTTGTCGTAGGCGCCGGAACCGGCTGCATCCCTGGCCTCCGAATAGATCTGCTCTGGGGTCCAATTCACGGTGGGGTCGGTTTTATCCCCAGCGCATCCCGCCAGCAGCCCAATGGCCGCGCCGAGTACCAGTGCACAGGGGAAGGCTGATAATTTGGCGCGCAACATCGTTCAATATCTTCGTGAGAAAACAAAGGGATTTGATTATATCGACCGCGTCTGATCATGCGCAGCACGCGCAAATACAGCCCGATGCGTTGATCCAGGCAGGATTCGATGCGCAAGCCGAATCATTCGAGCCGGCTGAACAAACGGTCGAATTGCGCGCCTTCACCGTGACGCCAGCCCTGCATGGGCAGCGCCTGGATAAGTTGCTCGCGCAATTAATCCCCGAGTTTTCGCGCAATTATTTGCGTCAATTGATCGAATCGGGCGCGGTGCAGTTGCAGGGGAGCCTGGTGACCAAGCCCGCGCAGGCGGTGCGCGCGGGGCAGGCGGGTGCGATCGAATTGCGCGCCACGCCGCAAAGTCAGGCGTTCCGGCCCGAACCGATGCCGATCGAGACCGTCTATCGTGATGCGCATCTGATGGTGATCGACAAGCCCGCGGGGCTGGTGGTTCATCCCGCGCCAGGGCATTGGAGCGGCACGCTGCTCAACGGCTTATTGGCCGCCGATGCTCAAGCGGCCGCTTTGCCGCGTGCGGGCATCGTGCACCGTCTGGATCGTGACACCAGCGGGCTGATGGTGGTGGCACGCACGCGCTCGGCAATGGATGCGTTGGTGGCTCGCATCGCCGCGCGCCAAGTCACGCGTCAATACGTCGCGCTGGCTCATCGCGCCTGGCAGGGGGCCTTGGTGCGCCAGGTCGATGCACCCATTGGGCGCGATCCGCGGCAGCGTCTGCGCATGGCGGTGGTCGATTTGCAGCGTCATCCGGGCAAACCGGCGCGCACGCACATCGAACTCATCGAGGGCAACGAGGATGTTTGCCTGGTGCGTTGCACACTGGAAACCGGCCGCACCCACCAGATCCGTGTGCATATGGCGTCGATCGGGCATCCCCTGATCGGGGATACGTTGTATGGAGGAAACTCCGGCCCAGGGGGGCTCGCACGTCAGGCGCTGCATGCGTACCGGCTGGCTTTTGTGCACCCGGTCAGTGGCGAACCGCTGCAATTTCATTGCGCGCTGCCCGCTGATCTGAGGCGTGTGATTCAGGCGCAAGGGCTGAATTACAATTGAACGATCCAAGGGCCCGAGAGGGTCTCCTGGGCTTGTGCTGAGGCGCCGATATCCGTTCCGCGTTGCAGTTGCGTGTTGCAATGGGCCATCCTGTCATACTGTGTTGGCAGCGCCCTTCGTCTTTCCTTTCCAGTCTTTCCTTTCCAATCTGCCTCCAAGTTTTTTCCTGACCGTGTGCGCCCTGGATGGCATTGACTCCGGAAAACGCAAACCATGAATACGGTGGATGCCAAGCGCATTCTTGAAACGGCCTTGATTTGTTCGGCGCAGCCCTTGGCGGTGCGTGATCTGCGCGTGCTATTCAACAATGAACTGGGCGCTGATACCCTCACCGCGCTGCTCGAAGAGCTGACCCAGGAATGGGCTCAGCGCGGCCTCGAATTGGTCCGGGTGGCCAGTGGCTGGCGCTTTCAGAGCCGGCCCGAGATGCGTGATTGCCTGGATCGCCTGCATCCGGAAAAACCGCCGCGCTATACGCGCGCGGCGCTGGAAACTTTGGCGATCATCGCTTACCGGCAACCGGTCACGCGCGGCGATATCGAGGACATTCGCGGCGTTACGGTCAATTCGCAAATTCTCAAACAACTCGAAGATCGCAATTGGGTCGAGATCATCGGCCACCGGGAAACCGTCGGGCGGCCGGGGTTGTATGCGACGACACCTCAGTTTCTCGATGATCTGGGGCTGGCCTCACTGGAGCAGTTGCCGGAGATCGAATTGCCCGCACAAGTGGGAGCCCTGGCAGAAGCGCTCAAAGGTGCAAGCATGGAAGTGAAGGAAGAGGCCAATGGACGGTCCGCTTCGTCAGTCGAAGCCGATGGCCTTGCTGTGCCGCCTGGCGAGCCTTCTGCCTCTGCGGCCTTGACCGCAGCCGTGCCAGCGCTACTGCTGGCAGACGATATTTCTCAAGATGATGCTGGTGCCTTCGATGGCCGGGAATCTCAATCATGATCTCTATTGCCGATCCTGTGGCCGTTGGGCCCATCGACCTGTCTTCTGACCCGAAGGCTGTGACCGACACGCCCGCTATTGCTGAGCCCATCGTCCAGGCTCAACCGCAAGCCGTCGCTAATGCTGATGCTGATGCCAATGCTGACGAAGACCTCACAGAGGGCGAGGGGAGTACGGTGGATGATGATGAGGGTAAAGCGCCTGCTGATCGCCGCGCATCGCGTCCTGCGGGACAGCGTGAACGCCACGATGGGCCTGCGCCTGAACCGATCCGCTTCGCCGATGTGGTTTCTGGCCAGTTCGATGCCAACGAAAACAGCCCCGAGGGGGCGCCGCTTAAACGCGTGCTTGCGCCGCAGGCCGATACGCCCAAACTGCACAAGGTGCTGGCGCAAGCGGGACTGGGTTCACGCCTGGAGATGGAACAACTGATCTTGCAGGGGCGCATCTCGGTCAACAATGAGCCCGCACACATCGGGCAGCGTATCCAATACGGCGACCAGATCAAGGTCAATGGCAAGCCGATTCGCTACCGCATCGCGCCGCCGCCTGTACGCGTGATCGCTTACCACAAACCCGCGGGCGAGGTGGTCACGCATGACGATCCGCAAAATCGGCCGACAGTCTTTCGCAAACTGCCCCGGCTGGCATTCGGCAAATGGCAATCGGTGGGACGGCTCGATCTAAATACCGAGGGGCTGCTGCTGTTCACCAGCTCAGGCGAGCTGGCCAACAAGCTGATGCACCCGCGTTTCGGGCTGGAGCGCGAGTATGCGGTGCGCGTATTGGGCGCGCTCAGCCAGGAAGAAAAACAGCGCTTGCTTGACGGTGTACCGCTGGACGACGGCATGGCGCAGTTCGGCTTGCTTGAAGAGGGCGGCGGCGAAGGCGCCAATTGCTGGTATCGCGTCACGATCCGTGAAGGCCGCAACCGCGAGGTTCGCCGGATGTTCGAGGTGGTGGGCCATGCGGTAAGCCGTCTGATTCGTATCCGTTACGGCGCGATGGTGCTACCGCGCGGCCTCAAGCGTGGGGCGTGGATCGAGTTGGACGAGCGCGATATCCGCGCGCTGATGCAGGCGGCTGGTTTGCCTGGCGATCAGCCTCGGCGTACCGGCAGCAGCGGCGCGGGCAATGCGGGTGCGCGCTCGAGTCGAAACCAGCGCGGACCCGCTAAGGGCATGGGTGCGCAATGGAACGGGGGAGCGCCGCGTGACGAATTGCGTAGCCCGCCTGGACCGGCCAAGCAGCGCCGGGGTGCGGCGGGTCAGCGCAAAGGCAAGGGCGCTGGCGGCGGCGCTCAGCCTGATCCGATGAAAACCTCGCTAGGGTACATCGGCGCCACCAGTTTTACACGTCAGCGTGGTGAGCAGCAGCGCAACAGTGGACGTCGCCGCAATCGTTGACTCTAGGTTTTGAATTTACGTTGAATCCCAAAACGCGGCGAGCATGCGTTCGCCAGTGTCATTCGTGCTTGTTGCGCCAACGGGAAAACTTGCCAAAGTTGCTCAAACCATTGCACTATTCATGCGGCTTTCCCGGCGGAAATAAGTACTCAACTGCCGTTCTTAGGTTTTAATCAAGGGAGATTGAGCGCCACTGAGCGCCACGCACCACCGGCCCATCAGCGGCGCAGGCGGAGTGCGCTCATTCGAGAAAAAGGGGAAATATCGCAATCACCGATGACAGTTCCTCTGACTTTTCACGATAAAATTTAAGGCTTACCAGGCCACCCAGTCGGCTTGTTGATAGCTTGCGTATCCGCAGGTAGAAACGTCCTTCCTCCTCAATCAACTCTCAGGAGCTTTTTTCGATGGCTATCGAACGTACTCTCTCGATCATTAAGCCCGACGCCGTGGCTAGGAATGTGATTGGCAAAATCATTGCGCGCTTTGAGGCGGCAGGTTTGAAAATCGCCGCAGCCAGGCTGGTGCATTTATCCCGCGCTGAGGCCGAGCAGTTTTATGCGGTACACAAGGAACGTCCTTTCTACAACGATCTTGTCGATTTTATGGTTTCGGGCCCAGTCTTCGCGCAGGTGCTCGAAGGCGAAGATGCGATTGCCAGGAACCGCGACCTGATGGGCGCCACCGACCCCAAGAAGGCCAACCCAGGCACCATCCGTGCCGATTTTGCCCAAAGCATTGACGCCAATGCCGTGCACGGTTCCGATGGCCCTGAAACGGCGGCCGTTGAGATCGCCTTCTTTTTCCCCAGTATGAATATCTACTCCCGCTGAAAAGCGCATGGATACAGCCGCGTCGTTTCCACCATGACCTCTTTGGCCAACCTGCTCGACTTTGACCTCGATGGGTTGGCTGCGTTTTGCGATCAGCTGGAGGAAAAACGCTTTCGCGCGGTTCAGTTATTTCGCTGGATACACCAGCGCGGGGAGAGTGATTTTTCCCGCATGAGTGATCTGGCCAAGTCGCTGCGCGAAAAACTTGTCAACGTGGCCTGCGTGCAGGCGCTGCCTGTGCTGGCCCAGCGTGAATCGGCGGACGGCACAATCAAGTGGCTGTTCGATGTCGGCGGCGGCAATGCCGTCGAGGCGGTATTTATTCCAGAGGACGGCCGCGGTACGCTGTGCGTGTCTTCGCAAGCGGGGTGCGCGGTAGGCTGCCGCTTTTGTTCGACGGGACGCCAGGGCTTCAGCCGCAACCTGCGCACGAGCGAGATCGTTGCCCAACTGTGGTTTGCCGAGCATTTCCTGCGCCAGCACTTGCATCGCGATGAACGGGTGATCTCCAACGTCGTCATGATGGGTATGGGCGAGCCGTTGCAAAACTACAGCATGCTCGTGCCGGCTCTGCGGTCCTTTTTGGACGACCATGGGTATGGCTTGTCGCGCCGGCGCGTGACGGTTTCGACCTCGGGCGTGGTGCCGATGATCGATCGGCTTGCCGCCGATTGCCCCGTGGCGCTGGCGGTTTCCTTGCACGCACCCAACGATGCGTTGCGCGATGAACTGGTGCCGCTCAATCGCAAATATCCGATCGCCGAGGTGCTTGACACGTGCTTGCGCTATCTGAGGCGGGCGCCGCGTGACTTCATTACCTTCGAGTATTGCATGCTCGACGGCGTCAATGATCAGGACGAGCACGCGCGCGAACTTGTGCAGTTGATGCGCAGCCATGCGGGCCAAGGCATCCCTTGCAAATTCAACCTGATCCCTTTTAACCCTTTCATGGCCTCGGGTCTGACTTGCTCATCGGCTGCCCGCGTTCAGGCCTTTGCTCGCATATTGAGCGATGCAGGCATCGTTACAACCGTGCGTAAAACGCGCGGTGATGATATTGATGCCGCCTGCGGCCAACTCGCAGGTAATGTACGAGACCGCACGCGCGCAGCGCAGCGGATGGCTCAATGGCGCGGGGTAGAACACACCGCCCAGCATGCCCGGCGAACGATTGCAGTTTCGCACGCGGGTGCAATAACCGGGACACCGTCAGTTGCTCAGGAGCATTGATTGCTTATGCGCATGCTGTCCATCCACGGTTTGTTTATCCGGTACTTGCTGTGCGGCGTTGTTCCTGTTGTTATGACGGGGTGCTCGAATCACACGGGCGTATCTGCTGGCGCGACGGGGTCGAGCATTGCGACAGTTTCGGATGCGTCTTCGGCGCATCAACGTGCGCAAATCCGGCTGCAACTCGCCGAGGGTTACTACCAACGTGACGAAACAGTTGTCGCGCTCGATCAGGTCAAACAGGCGCTTGCCATCAATCCCAATTTTGCCGATGCTTACACCCTGCGCGGTCTCATCTACATGCGCTTGGGCGATCCAGTTTTGGCCGAGGAAAGCTTCCGGCGCGCGCTGGTGCTGTCTCCGGGCGACTCCGATGCAATGCATGATTTAGGCTGGCTGCTGTGCCAGCAAGCCCGTTATGCCGACGCCCAAATTCAGTTCAAGCGCGTTCTGGCCGCGCCAGGGTACCCTGAGCGTGCCAAAACGCTGATGACGCAAGGGATCTGTCAGATGCGTTCTGGCGATAAAAACCGTGCGCTGACCAGCCTTGGTCAAGCCTTTGAACTCAATCCTAGCAACCCGATCATCAACTACAACTTGGCGTTGTTGCTCATGCAGCGCGGCGAGCAATCGAGCGCACAGCCTTATATTCGCCGGGTCAATGACAGCCCTTCGGCCAACCCTCAAACGCTTTGGCTGGGTATAAAAATAGCGCGCTCGCTGCAAGACGACAATACACAATCGCAATGGTCGCAGCAGCTCAAGCAGCGTTTTCCAAGATCACGTGAAGCGATACTGTATGACCAGAGGAGGTTCGATGATTGAACGGGCTACTGACACTGAACGGGCTACTGAATTTGGCTCAACTGTCTTTGACGCATTTCCCACCGAATCCTTGCCGTCGGCTGAGGCCGATTTGCAAACAGGGGGGCAAATGCTTCGCCAGGCGCGTGAAATCCGCGGACTGGATGAGTTGACACTTGCGCTGGCGCTGAAGGTATCGGTAGAAAAGATTCGAGCCCTAGAGGCCGATGACTACGAAGCTTTTTCTGAGCCGGTCTTTGCGCGAGCCTTAGCGGCCAGCGTCTGCCGCACGCTGCGAATCGATCCGGGGCCGGTGTTGGAGAGGTTGCCGGCGCCGCCGCAAACAGGTGTCGGGATCGTCGAGCAGCCGTCCGTTGAGGCGACTTTTCAGGCGCGCAGTTTGAATTTATTTAGTGGTCAAAGGCTCCCGTCCAAACCTTTGTTGATCGTCGTCGTGCTGCTGCTCCTGGCGGCTGCAGCGATTCTCCTGGCACCGCAGACGGTGTTCGATCGAGTACAAGAGCGCCTGTCGGCGCTGAAATCGCACTATGTCGCGCGCATGAGTACGACGACGGATGCGCCGAAACCTGCGGATCAATCTCCATTAGAAGCTTCCACGATGACTACGGATCCTGCGAGCGTGACCGCGCCACCGCCTTCTTCTTCTTCTTCTTCTTCTTCTTCTTCTCCTCCTCCTCCTGCAGCACCTGCATCGCCTGCGGCACCTGCAGCCCGGGAAGCGCTCGTACCTGTTGCATCAGAGGAAGAGGCGCCTACGTCTGCGATGTCGACGCATGCTGTGCCTGCGTTTGGTGCGGGTAACGCCGCAGTCCCTGCCCAAGACGGGCAAGGCGCGCTTACGCTCAGTGCGCGGGCTCAGACATGGGTCTCGGTCACTGATGGGACGGGCAAGGTTGCATTGAGACGCTCGCTGGCCATGGGAGAGACGGTGGGTCTGGATGGGATCCCGCCCTTGTCCGTGACGATTGGCCATGCAGCGGATGTCGATGTACGTGTTCGAGGGCAACCTTTTGACCTGTCCAAATTCACCGCTCCCGGCGGGGTGGCGCGTTTCGAGGTGAGGCCTTGACCTTGAGTATGGGGCCGGACACACCGGTTGTGGAGGTTGCTACGAGCGAGCCGATCGAAGCGGCGCAGCCCAGGCCGCGCCGTTCGCGGCAGGTGCTTGTCCAGTGGGGCGCCTGCCGCGTCACGGTCGGCAGCAATGCGCCCGTGCGTATTCAGTCGATGACGAATACCGATACTGCCGATGCCGTTGCGACCGCAATTCAGGTCAAAGAGCTTGCGCTGGCCGGTTCTGAATTGGTGCGTATTACCGTCAATACGCCAGAAGCTGCGCGCGAGGTTCCTTATATCCGGGAGCAGCTCGACCGCATGGGCATCGGCGTGCCGTTAATCGGCGATTTTCACTACAACGGGCACCGGCTGCTGACGGAGTTTCCTGATTGCGCACAGGCGTTATCAAAATACCGCATCAACCCTGGCAATGTTGGCAAGGGTGATAAACGCGATGTTCAATTCGGCCAGATGATCGAGGCGGCCGTGCGCTGGAATAAGCCCGTGCGTATCGGTGTCAACTGGGGCAGCCTCGACCAGGAGTTGCTCGCATCGTTGATGGACACCAACAGCCGTCGCGCCCAGCCCTGGGATACACGGCAGGTGATGTACGAGGCGCTGGTTGCGTCGGCGATCGATTCAGCGCGCTTGGCCGAGTCCATGGGGATGCGCGGCGAGCAGATCATTTTGAGTTGCAAGGTCAGCAGTGCGCAGGATCTCATCAGCGTCTATCGTGAATTGGCGCGCCGTTGCGACTACGCTTTGCATCTGGGCTTGACCGAGGCCGGGATGGGCACCCGGGGCACGGTAGCCTCCACCGCCGCGCTGGCGATCCTGCTGCAAGAGGGCATCGGCGACACCATCCGGGTTTCACTCACGCCGCAACCGGGCGAGGCGCGCACGCAAGAGGTGGTGGTCGCCTGCGAAATTCTGCAAGCGCTGGGCCTGCGCGCATTCGTGCCCAGCGTGACTGCCTGTCCTGGTTGCGGGCGCACGACGAGCGATACTTTTCAGACTCTGGCGCAAAAGATTGATGATTTCCTGCGCACCCAGATGCTTGTTTGGCGTGGCAAGTACCCGGGCGTGGAAGCGCTCAAGGTCGCGGTCATGGGCTGCATCGTCAACGGCCCGGGCGAGAGCCGCCACGCCGATATTGGCATCAGTCTGCCGGGCTCCGGCGAAATGCCTGCTGCGCCGGTATTTATCGACGGTCAGAAAGTGATGACGCTGCGTGGCGAAAATATTGCCGCCGAATTTCAGGCCATTGTCCTGAATTACATTGAGCGGCGTTTCGGCGCTGTGACCCGTGAAACAGCCCATTAAACCAAGCTTCAAGCCGCTTTGAACGAGGCGGTGTTTTTTTGCATGGCTCAAGAGAAAATTGAAAAGATCAGCGCCGTCAAAGGCATGAACGACATTCTGCCGCCTGAATCAGCGCGCTGGGAATGGCTAGAAGGTGCGGTGCGCGAACTGATGGCGCGCTACGCTTACCGCAATATTCGCACGCCGATGCTTGAGCACACGGCGCTGTTCGTGCGCGGTATTGGCGAGGTCACCGATATTGTCGAGAAGGAGATGTATTCCTTCCAGGACCGTTCCGACAAGCATGGCGACAACGATCACCTGAGTTTGCGTCCTGAAGGCACGGCCAGCGTGGTGCGCGCAGTGATTGAGCACAACGCACTGTATGACGGCGGCAAGCGCCTGTATTACATGGGCCCCATGTTTCGCCGCGAACGCCCTCAACGGGGACGCTATCGGCAATTTCATCAGATTGGCGCCGAGGTGCTTGGCTTTCCTGGGCCGGATGTGGATGCCGAGTTGATTTTGCTGGCTTCGGCGTTATGGCGCGCCATCGGGCTGATCGATGTGCGGCTCGAACTCAACAGCCTGGGGCAGCGCGCTGAGCGCGCGCGCTACCGTGCGGAACTGATCGCATATTTCGAACATCACGCCGATTCGCTCGATGAAGACGCTCGCCGCCGCTTACATAGCAACCCGCTGCGTATTCTTGACACCAAGAACCCGGCCATGCGTGAACTGGTCGAATCCGCGCCCAAGCTGCTTGATTTTCTCGGCCCCGAATCACTGGCTCATTTCAACAGCCTGCGTGCAATTCTGGATGCCAACGGTATTGCCTACACGATCAATCCGTACTTGGTGCGCGGGCTCGATTACTACAATTTAACCGTATTCGAATTTGTCACGGATCGACTCGGCGCGCAAGGTACGGTGTGCGCGGGTGGGCGCTACGATGATTTGATCGCTCAAATCGGCGGTAAAAGCGCACCAGCGGTGGGATGGGCGCTGGGCATGGAGCGCGTACTGGCATTGCTCGAAGGGCAGGGAAGTGCGCCGCCGACCTACGCACCCCACGCATATGCTGTGGTGCCTGACATTTCGGCGCTGCCGCAGGTTTTGCATACCTTGCAGCAGTTACGCGCCGCCGGGGTACGCGTGCAGATGCATGCGGCGGGCCCGGATGGTCTGCTGGGCAGCTTCAAGTCGCAGTTCAAAAAAGCCGATGCCAGCGGTGCCAACTATGCATTGATTTTTGGCGCTGATGAGTTGGCGCGCGGCGAGGTCGCCGTCAAGGTGCTGCGCGATGGCAGTGGCGCGCAGATGGTCTACGCACTGGCGGATTTGCCTGCGTTGGCCAGGCACCTACAATCACAAGATCACAACGATTAATTTGCAACGTAAGCGCGCATGGACAAGGCTCTTGATCTCGAAGAACAGGAACAGCTTGAACGACTCAGGCATTTCTGGAATACCTACGGCACTCTGATCTCCGCAGTGGTCATCATCGCGGCCCTGATCATCCTCGGATGGAATGGCTGGCAGTGGTACCAGCGCCGCCAGGCGATGCAGGCAGCGGTGCTCTATGATGAGTTGGAGAGCGTCGTCAACGCAGGCCAAGCCGATCGCATTAAAGACGTTCTGGCCAGCATGCAGAAGAACTACGCGCGCACGATTTATGCGCAACAAGCCGGGCTGATTGCTGCCAAGGGGCTGCAAGATAAGGGGCAGTCCGATCAGGCACGCGCCGCACTTGCGTGGGTTGCCAACAATGGGAAGGATCAAGGTTATCGGGCGATCGGGCGTTTGCGCCTGGCTTCGGCGTTGCTTGATGCCAAGCAGTACGACCAGGCACTCGCTCAGCTCAACGCTGATATGCCCAAGCCCTTTGAAGCGCTGGCGGCCGATCGCAAAGGGGACATTGAGTTGGCCCGGGGCCAGCGCGCGCAGGCACGCGCAGACTATCTGAAAGCTTGGAAAAGCATGTCTCAAGCGGCGCACACAAACGACCGTTGTTTAACTCCGCAAGCGTGGAAAGACACGACCTCCGCATTGGTGCAGGACTATCGATGCGCTATTGAGATCAAGCTCAATGCCGTGGGCCTTGATCCGGCCAGCCTCAAACCTTGAGACCCCGGCAAATCCTTCAGATACGATATTTGATGACGGTGACAATCAAAAAAACGGCTCATTAAACGATTTTTCAGGCCAACCATGAACCTCAAACGACTTACACATTGGGTGCCGCATTCGATACCTATTTTGCGCGTTGCTAGCGCGGTACTGGCGGTGGCCGCAGTCACATTGGCAGGTTGCCAGGGCACTTCCAAGCCCAAGCCGGCTCCCTTGGAGTCCGAGGTCAACAAAATCAACGTGCGCCAAGCCTGGACCATTCAGTTACCCCCGGTACAGTTCCCGGTCTTCATGCACGTTTCGGGCGACAACGTTGCAGTCACGGCCAGCGATGGCACTGTAGCTGTCATCAATGCGAGCAGCGGGACCGAGGCATGGCGCGTCAATGTGGGGGCGCCCATCACGGCGGGCGTCGGCAGCGACGGTTCGATGGTCGCCGTCATTACCAATAAAAATCAACTGGTTGCGATCCAGGACGGCAAGATACTCTGGAAGCGCATGCTCAGCGCTGAAGCCTACACCCCGCCTCTGGTGGCAGGCAGCCGTATTTTCGTGCAGACGGCCGATCGCACCGCCAGCGCCTGGGATGGTCAGAGCGGCCGTTCATTGTGGGTGCAAAGCCGCAGCAGCAAGAACGACGAAAACCTTGTACTGGCCCGCCCCGGCGTTATGCTGGCTGTCGGTGATACGCTGGTCTCCGGTATTGGCGGGCGGCTGGTGGGGATGGATCCTGCGAACGGTGGATTGCGTTGGGAGGTCCCTGTTTCTTCACCGCGTGGTGTGACCGAGGTCGATCAACTGACCGACTTAGTCGGTACGGTCAGCCGTGTGGGTGACAATGTTTGTGTGCGTGCCTATGCGGCGATGATTGGCTGTGTTGATGCCGCGCGCGGTACATTGCTGTGGAATAAGTCGGCGCAAGGCTATACCGGTCTGAGCGGCGATTCATCGGTGATCTACGGCACCGAAAGCAATGGTGTTGTCGCGGCCTGGAACCGGGACACTGGCGAAAAAATTTGGACAGTCGATCGTTACAAACATCGTGACTTGACTGCTCCTGTCAACGTGGGCCGCACGGTGATTGTCGGCGAGGGCACGGGTGATCTGTACTTTCTTTCGCGTACCGATGGCACATCGCTGGCGCGCTTGAGCCCGGATGGCTCACCGATCGTCTCCGCTCCTGTCATGGCCGCTAATACCGTCGTGGTTTTGACCAATAAAGGCGGTGTTTTTGGCTATCGCCCTGAATAAGCTAAAAAGGACGCAGCGGTAGCGCGCATTTGGTAATGAAGCCTGTTTTCGCGCTGGTTGGGCGCCCCAATGTTGGCAAATCGACGCTGTTCAATCGGCTCACGCGCACACGCGACGCGATCGTCGCGGATTTCGCTGGATTGACACGCGATCGCCACTATGGCAACGGCCACATTGGCCCGCGCGAATTCATCGTCATTGATACGGGAGGCTTCGAGCCCGACGCCAGCAGCGGTATTTTCAAAGAGATGGCGCACCAGACCCGGCAAGCGGTGGCCGAGGCCGATGTGGTGCTGTTCATTGTTGACGTGCGTGAAGGCTTGTCGGCGCAAGACTACGACATTGCCAATGAACTGCGCCGTTTGGGCAAACCCTATCTGCTGGCCGCCAACAAGGCCGAAGGTATGAAAGATAGCGGGCGGCTGGCCGAGTTCTACGAACTGGGCTTGGGTCAGGTGTACGCCGTGTCGGCAGCACATGGGCAGGGTGTACGCGCACTGGCTGAGGCCGCGCTTGGCCTGTTGAACCTGCCCGAGCAGGAAAACGAGGACGAAGATGAGCAAGACGCCAGCTTGCGTCCGATCCGGCTCGCGGTCGCGGGGCGGCCCAATGTTGGGAAATCGACCCTGATCAATGCCTGGCTGGGCGAAGAGCGCCTGGTTGCCTTCGATTTGCCGGGGACGACACGTGATGCGATCTCGGTCCCTTTCGAGCGCCGCGGACAACGTTTTGAACTGATCGATACGGCCGGTCTACGCCGCAAAGGACGGGTGTTTGAAGCCATTGAGAAATTTTCAGTGGTCAAGACACTGCAAGCCATTGAATCGGCCCATGTCGTCTTGCTACTTCTGGATGCTACGCAGGGTGTAACGGATCAAGATGCTCATATTGCTGGCTACATTCTGGAAAGCGGCCGGGCGGTGGTGATTGCGGTCAACAAGTGGGATGCCATTGATACGTATCAGCGAGAGCAAGTGCAGCGCCAGATCGAGGCGCGGCTGGCTTTTTTGAAATTCGCCACATTGCACTTTATCTCGGCAGCCAAGCGTCAGGGCTTGGGACCGGTATGGCAGTCGATTACACAGGCGCACCAGTCAGCCACACGCAAGATGCCGACGCCAGCGCTCACGCGCGCACTGCTGGAAGCCGTGCAGTTCCAGTCGCCGCAAAAAACCGGGCTGTACCGTCCGAAAATGCGCTATGCGCACCAAGGCGGCATGAATCCGCCCATCATCGTCATCCATGGCAATTCGCTGGAACACGTCAGCGCAGCCTACCGGCGCTTTCTTGAAGGGTGGTTCCGAAAGGTCTTTGTTCTTGTGGGCACGCCGTTGCGCATCGAGTTCAAGACGACCCGTAACCCTTACACCGAAAAAAGCGCTGCGGGTTGACCGATTTTGTTATATTTCGTAACGTAACTCGCAGCTTACTGCTGTACCTATACGTTTGTTACGTAGGCATTCCAAGACGATGGCGTTCGTTTTCTAAGGGTTTACCGCCTGTTCACGAACACTTGGAAGGCACTATGTTATCGTTCTAACCTAACACAACTCTCGTGAACACGGAGGATATCGTGAGCAATAAAGGCCAACTTCTACAAGACCCCTTCTTAAACACTCTGCGCCGCGAGCACGTCCCAGTCTCGATCTATTTGGTCAATGGGATCAAACTGCAAGGTCAGATTGAGTCTTTCGATCAATACGTCGTGCTGTTACGCAACACCGTCACGCAGATGGTTTATAAGCACGCGATCTCGACGATCGTTCCTGGCCGCGCGGTCAATTTCTCGATCGTTGAAGGCGAAAGCGAAAGCGGAAGCGGAAGTGACAGCGCTGCCACCATTTAATTTTTCCATCGTCGATGGCGGCGCTAGCCGCCACCTTGGTCCCGCTGGGGCCAAGATACGATCCCGGTAAGCTGTTGTCTGAAGCGACTCCCACAAATGAAGGCGCGGCCGTCCTGGTCGGCGTCGATTTTGGTTTGCCCCACTTCGATGCACAGCTCGAAGAGTTGGGCTTGCTGGCACAGACTGCAGGCTTGCGCCCGGTTGAGCGCTTGGTGTGCAAACGTAAGGCGCCGGATGCTGCACTGTTTATCGGCAGCGGCAAAGCCGAGGAATTGCGCGAGCTGGCGCTCATGCACCGTGCGAGCGAAGTCATTTTCGATCAGGCGCTCAGTCCAGCCCAGCAACGCAATCTTGAACGTGTGCTCGGGGTGGCGGTTTACGACCGTACCTTTTTGATTTTGGAAATCTTCGCTCAACGTGCGCGTTCGTACGAAGGCAAGCTCCAGGTCGAGTTGGCGCGGTTGCAGTATCTGAGCACCCATTTGGTGCGCCGCTGGTCGCACCTGGAGCGTCAGCGCGGGGGTATCGGTGCGCGCGGCGGCCCGGGGGAAACGCAAATCGAACTGGATCGCCGCATGATCGGCCAAGCCATCAAGCGTACGCGCGAGCGTTTGGACAAGGTGCAGCGTCAGCGCGGGACGCAACGGCGTCAGCGCCAGCGGCGCGAAACATTCAGCATCTCACTGGTGGGCTACACCAATGCGGGCAAATCGTCGCTGTTCAACGCGCTGGTAAAGGCGCGCGCCTATGCTGCCGATCAACTCTTTGCCACCTTGGACACCACCACGCGGCATCTGTACCTGGGTGAAGTGGGGCGGCAGGTTTCGATCTCTGATACCGTGGGATTCATCCGTGATTTGCCGCATGGCCTGGTCGATGCCTTCAAGGCGACATTGCAAGAGGCGGTCGATGCCGACCTGCTGTTGCATGTGGTGGATGGCGCCAATCCGCACCATCCCGAGCAAATGCAGCAGGTCGAGCAGGTGCTGCGCGAGATTGGCGCTGATACGGTGCCCCAGGTGCTCGTGTTTAACAAGCTCGATGTGTTTGATGACGCACGCCGGCCGTTGCGTATGGTCGATGAAATCGAAATGGATGGTCAGCAGTTGCGGCGCATCTTTGTGAGCGCGCATACCGGCCAGGGCCTGCCCGCGTTGCGCGACGAACTTGCCGCGCGCGCGGGCGCTTGTGCGGATGCGGCGGGACCGGCGGTATAGCCTGCGGGCGCATTGAACTGACGAACTTGTGCTCGATTTAAGAATTTGTCCCTCAATAGTTAAGCTATCGATCTGGAACTGCATTGGGCACAGCCCGGAAAAAGCACGCAGCCAGGCCGTTGAGGTGTGCTCGGGCTGATTGTCAACGGTGTTCTGCATGGACGAGCCATGCCGACCGTTCAGGCGCTCGATCGCAATGATCGGAGATCGACCCATACCCGTACTCTAAACAAGGCGCTGATGCACTACATTCTCCAGTCCAAAAACAACCGCGTGGCCCGGCTCAAATGGAACGATACCGATGGAGCACCCCGCATCTTGTGTCATTGATCTGGTCCAGTAGACTAGCGAAAAAAATCATCTGGCTCAGTGGACTAATGAAAAAAGAGAAAATCCGACTCATGAACACGAACGTGTCGATCTCACGCGCACTATGGAACTGGCTGGGCCAGCCGCGAGGCATCTACAACAGCAACGATGACCGCTCGGGGCGCAATCAGGAGCCTCCGTCCGAAGACGCTGATCGCCCTTCAGAAGAACAGCCGCCTCGGCTTCCTCCCCAGAACAATCGCCCGAATGGACAGCGGCCCAACCAGGGGCCGCCCGATTTGGACGAACTTTGGCGCGACTTCAACCGTAAGCTTGGCCGGCTCTTTGGTGCGAACCAAGGCGGCGGCGGCAATCGCATGCCGCCCTTGCGGCCTCCCGGCGGTGGCGGCGGCAAAGGCGGTTTCAAACCCGATATGAAGAATGCCGGGTTCGGTTTGGGATTGCTGGCGGTGGCGGTTGTATTGGTTTGGCTGGGAAGCGGTTTTTTCATCGTGCGCGAAGGGGAACAGGCGGTTATTACCGAGTTCGGTCGTTACGATGCGCAAAAGAGACCCCCAGTGGGTGCAGGCCTTCACTGGCGTATGCCGTATCCGATCCAGCGCCATGAATCGGTTGTCGTCTCCCAGATTCGCTCGGCGGATGTGGGACAGGATGACATCGTGCAATCCACCGGTTTACGCGATTCAGCCATGCTGACGGCCGACGAGAACATTGTCGAAATCAAATTTGCCGTGCAGTACCGCCTCAACAATCCGGGGGCATGGCTGTTCACTGCCAAAGTGCCGGACGAGACCGTGGTGCAGGTGGCCGAAGCGGCTGTGCGCGAGGTGGTCGGAAAGATGAAGATGGATGCCGCCCTGGGCGAGGAGCGTGAACAAATCGCGCCGCGCGTGCGTGCGCTGATGCAGTCTATTCTGGATCGCTACAACGTTGGGGTGGAGATCGTTGATATCAATCTTCAACAAGGCGGCGTACGCCCCCCCGAACAGGTTCAGGCCGCGTTCGATGATGTGCTCAAAGCGGGCCAGGAAAGCGAACGCGTCAAGAACGAAGCGCAAGCCTACGCCAACAACATCGTCCCGTGCGCGAACGGTACCGCCTCGCGTTTGAAAGCGCAAGCCGAGGCCTACAAGGCGCAAGTCGTCAACCAGGCACAGGGCGATACCGAGCGTTTCAACCAAATCCTGACGCAGTATCAAAAAGCGCCTCAGGTCACGCGCGACCGGATTTATATTGACACGATGCAGCAAATTTACGGCAGTACGGCCAAGATTCTGATCGACAGCCATCAAAACTCCAATCTGCTGTATTTACCCCTAGACAAGCTGGCGCAGGTCATCAGTCAAACCACCAGTCAGACGGCTCAAAACCAGGCCGCGCAAGGCGGTCAAAGCAGCAGCTTGGGCTGCTCTGATAGCGTGAATACCGTTGCTGCGCCAGCGGCGCCCGCTGGGGCGGGAGCAGCCTCGACGGCGGCTTCGCCTGCATCGGCACCGGACTCCTTCCCAACGGATGACACGCGTTCACGTAGCGGCCGCTCGCGTGACAGCAGCGATCTACGCTGAAGCTGATCAGATCGGCACAGACCAGACAAATCATGAACAAAATCGGATTCATCGTTTTCGCTGTAGTGGTGGCGCTGGTGGCGCTGGCCAGCTCAATGCTTTTCGTTGTCGATCAACGCCAGTTTGGCGTGGTCTATGCATTTGGCCATGGGCAGATCAAACGGGTGATTACTTCGCCTGGGTTGAACTTCATGCTGCCGCCGCCGTTCGAGAGCGTCTCGTATATCGACAAGCGCCTGCTCACGCTCGCCAGCCGGGATAGCCAGCCCATGTATACCGCGGAGAAGCAAAGCGTGGTGGTCGAGTGGTACGTGCGCTGGCGCATTACCAGCCCTTCGACATATATCCGCAACGTGGGGCGCGATGAAGATGCCGGCGCCAGCCAACTCAATCGCGTGGTGCGTAACGCCTTCCAGGAGAGCATCAGCAAATACACTTTGCGTGAGTTGATTTCGACGCGCCGCGACGCGCTGATGGCCGATGTGCGCCGCAAGGCACTGGCTGTCGTCAAGGACCCCAAGCCCTGGGGGATCGACATTGTGGATGTGCGTATCACCCGCGTTGATTACGTTCAAGCCATTACCGAGTCGGTCTATCGCCGGATGGAAGCCGAGCGCAAGCGCGTGGCCAACGAGCAGCGTTCCACTGGCGCTGCCGAGGGCGAAAAAATTCGTGCTGACGCCGATCGCCAACGCGATGTGATCGTCTCTAACGCCTACCGTGAAGCGCAAACCATCAAGGGCGGCGGTGATGCGCAAGCCTCCGAAATCTATGCCCAATCCTTTGGCCGCGATCCCCAGTTCGCACAGTTCTACCGTAGTCTTGAAGCGTACAAAAAGGCGCTCGACCATAAGGGAGATGTGCTGGTGCTGAACCCTGGGTCGAACGATTTCTTCCGTGCGATGCGCGGACCGGGTAGCGGTGGCGCTTCGTCCTCATCCACGCCTGCATCGGTGCATCGCCGGTAAACGGTCAACCACGCAGCAACGTGAATAGCGATCTGTTCTGGAGTGCTTTTGCGCTGATGTTGATCCTGGAAGGGCTGCTGCCGGTGTTCGCTCCAGGGCAGTGGCGCAAGATCGCCGCACGGCTGGTGGAATTGCGTGACGGCCAGCTGCGGTTTTTCGGCTTGTGCACCATCGTCGTTGGATTGCTGCTGTACTGGCTGGTGGGGTAAATACCCGGGCTTGTCCTTTAGGGCTTTTGCCTTTTCAGATTTTTACTTTCACACGGACACCGCGCTGGAACAGACGCGGTGTTGTCAGAGGCGGGCAGTCTGGCTACGATTGAAAATTATTTCAATCTCAAACAGACGCCACCATGAATGCCTCCTCCGCTTCCGAAACACGGGCCGCCACGGTCAAACTCCTGATCGATGGTCAGTTCGTCGAATCCAGGACACACCAATGGCGCGACGTCGTCAACCCGGCTACGCAGGAGGTTCTCGCGCGCGTACCCTTCGCCACGCCAGAGGAAGTGAATGCAGCGGTTGCCTCGGCCAAAGAAGCCTTCAAAACCTGGCGTAAGGCGGCCATCGGTGTGCGCGCGCGCATCTTTCTGAAATATCAGCAGCTCATCCGCGAACACATGGGTGAGTTGGCCGCGTTGCTGACGGCCGAGCAAGGCAAAACACTGCCCGATGCCGAGGGCGACGTGTTTCGCGGGCTCGAAGTGGTTGAGCATGCAGCCAACATCGGCACCTTGCAATTGGGCGAGTGGGCCAATAACGTGGCCAGCGGGGTTGACACCTACTCGCTGCTACAGCCGCTGGGCGTGTGTGCGGGCATCACGCCATTCAATTTCCCGGCGATGATTCCGCTGTGGATGTTCCCGATGGCCATTGCCACCGGCAATACCTTCGTTCTGAAGCCTTCCGAGCAGGATCCGATGGTGACGATGCGTCTGTGCGAACTGGCGCTCGAAGCGGGCATTCCGCCCGGTGTGCTCAATGTGGTGCATGGCGGTGCAGAAGTGGTCAACGCGCTTTGTGATCACGCCGATATCCAAGCGATTTCCTTTGTTGGATCGACGCGCGTCGGCACCCATGTCTATCACCGTGCTTCGCTCGCGGGCAAGCGTGTGCAATGCATGATGGGCGCCAAGAACCACGCGATCGTGATGCCCGACGCGCACAAGGAGCAATCGCTCAACGCCCTGGCCGGCGCGGCCTTTGGCGCGGCGGGGCAGCGCTGCATGGCGGTGTCGGTGGCGGTGCTGGTGGGGCGCGCGCGCGAATGGCTGCCCGAACTGGTTGCCAAGGCCAAGCAGCTCAAGGTGAGTGCGGGTGTTGAAAAGGGTGCCGATCTGGGGCCGCTGATTTCACGCGCCGCGCACGAGCGCGTGTTGGGCCTGATCGGCCGCGGCGTGCAGGAGGGCGCTAAGTTGGCGCTCGATGGCCGCAAGCCCACAGTGCCCGGTTATCCGGATGGCAACTTCGTTGGTCCGACGATTCTTGCGGACGTCAAGCCTGGCATGAGCGTCTATCAGGAGGAAATCTTCGGTCCGGTGCTGTGCGTGATGCAGACCGACGATCTCGACGAAGCCATCGCGCTGATCAACGCCAACCCGAATGGCAACGGCGTGGCGATCTTCACGCAGTCGGGCGCGGCGGCGCGCAAGTTCCAGGAGGACATCGACGTTGGACAAGTCGGCATCAACGTGCCCATTCCAGTACCGGTGCCTCTGTTCTCGTTCACCGGCTCGCGCGCTTCCAAGCTCGGCGACCTCGGGCCTTACGGCAAACAGGTGGTGCTTTTCTACACCCAGACCAAGACGGTAACGGCGCGTTGGTTCGACGACAACGCCACCGCGCAAAGCATGAATACCACCATCCGTCTGTGAACCTGTGAGCCCGTGAGTTTGTGAATCGATGAACTTCGACCTCAACGCAGAACAGCAGGCCTTTGCCCAAAGCGCGCACGCGTTCGCGCAAGCTGTATTGGCCCCCAACGCGGCGCAATGGGATGCGCAAGCCATCTTCCCGCGCGAAGCCATCGCCAAGGCCGGCGAGTTGGGGTTTTGCGGTCTGTACGCGCCCGAGCGCATTGGCGGGCTTGCGTTGCCGCGTTTGGATGCGACGCTGGTGTTCGAGGAAATGGCGGCGGTTGATCCTTCGACCACCGCATTCATCACCATCCACAATATGGCCACCTGGATGCTCGGCACGTGGGGCAGCGATACGGTGCGCGCGCGTTGGGGCGCGGATCTCAGCAGCGGTCGTCAGCTCGCTTCCTATTGCCTGACCGAGCCCGGCGCCGGTTCTGATGCAGGATCGCTGCAGACGCGCGCAAGCCGCGCCGGAGGCGAGTGGATCATCGACGGCGGCAAGGTCTTCATTTCGGGCGCCGGCGCGACCGATGTGCTGATCCTGATGGCGCGCACCGGCGGCAGCGGGCCGGACGGCGTGTCCGCATTCGCGCTACCGGCCGACGCGCCAGGCATCACCTATGGCAAGAAAGAACGCAAGATGGGTTGGAACAGCCAACCCACGCGCGCTATCAGTTTCGATGGCGTGCGCGTGCCGTTCGATCATTTGCTCGGTAAGGAAGGCGAGGGCTTTCGCATCGCTATGAAAGGGCTCGATGGCGGGCGCATCAACATTGCCATCTGCTCGGTCGGTGCGGCGCAAGGCGCGCTCGATGCGGCGCGGCGCTATTTGCATGAGCGCCACCAGTTTGGCCAGCCGCTGGCGAGTTTTCAGGCGCTGCAATTCAAGCTGGCTGATATGGTGACGGAGCTGGTCGCGGCGCGCCAGATGGTGCGCCTGGCCGCCAGCAAGCTCGACGCGCAGCATCCCAGCGCCAGCACCTATTGCGCCATGGCCAAGCGCTTTGCCACCGATGCGGGCTTCAAGGTCTGCGACGAAGCCTTGCAACTGCACGGCGGCTACGGCTACCTCGACGGATTTCCGCTGGAACGGCTGGTGCGCGATGCGCGCGTGCACCAGATTCTTGAGGGCACCAACGAAATCATGCGGGTCATCATTTCGCGCAAGCTTTTGAATGGGGATGACGATATCCGCTGAACTTGGACTGCGCCGCGGCCTCACCGATCACACCCGACCCACTGACTCACATGCCCGATTCCTCCATTCTCTTTCACGAAATCCCTGCTGCGGGCGGGCGGCGTTTCGGCGTTGCGACGCTCAATGCGCCCGCTTCGTTGAACGCGCTGTCCACCGCGATGATCCGCCTGCTGGCGCCCCAATTGACGCAATGGGCGTGCGATACGGGTATCGCCGGCGTGTTGCTCGATGCCCGCAGTGAGAAAGCCTTTTGCGCCGGCGGCGATCTGCGCCAGCTTTTCCCAACGCTACGGGCTTGCGGCAGCGGGCACAACCCGGATGCCGAGGCTTTCTTCCGCGAGGAATACATCCTCGACCACCAAATCCATACCTACCCGAAACCGCTTCTGTGTTGGGGTCACGGCATCGTGATGGGCGGCGGCGTCGGGCTGATGGTGGGGGCTTCGCACCGCGTGGTCACGCCGGCCAGCCGCATGGCCATGCCCGAGATCAACGTGGGCCTGTATCCGGACGTCGGCGGCAGTTGGTTTCTGCGCCGCGCGCCCGGGCGCACCGGGCTTTTCCTGGCGCTGACGGCGGCGCAGATCAACGCGGCGGATGCCCTGTTTGCCGGTTTGGCTGATGTGATCGTTGCGCACGAACGCAAAGCGCAGGTGATCGAGGCGATTGCTCAAACCCCTTGGACAGGCCAAGCGGCCCAGGATCGCGCCACGCTTTCGCGCTTGCTGGCGCAAGCCGGGCAGGGCGCGCCGATCCCCATTTCCAAATTGCGCACACACTTCGACACCATCGAGACGCTGTTGGCCGGCGACGATTTGTTGGATATCGCGCATCGTTTACGCGCCTTCAAGAGCGACGACCCGTGGCTCCAGGGAGCCGCCGATGCTTTCATCAAAGGCGCGCCCAGTTCGATCGCCATCGGTTTTACGCTATGGCAACGCGTGCTGCGCATGTCGCTGGCCGAAGTGTTCCGGCTCGAATACTGGGCGTCGCTCGGCTTTTGCGCGCATCATGATTTCGCCGAAGGCGTGCGCGCGCTGCTGGTGGACAAGGACCGCAACCCGCGCTGGCAACCGGCCACGCTGGAAGAAATCACGCCCGATTTCATCGAAGACCACTTACGTCCGCGTGCACAAGGAGCGCACCCGCTCGCAGCCTGGATCTAAAAACCTGTTTACGGTCTGAAAATTTGTTAAGGCCCTGTCGAACCGCTGTTTCTCAGTTCAATCATCCGCTATGCCCCTAACCCAGACCGGTCCCACGCCTTGCGCGCGCGCCAATCTCAGTCGCGCGGGCGCCATCACCGATGTGCCGGGTATCGAAGCCGGCCATGACACCGATACGCGCCGCCCGACCGGCGTCAGCGTCGTGATTGCGCGCGAAGGCGCGGTCTGCGGCGTTGATGTGCGCGGCGCGGCGCCGGGCACGCGCGAAACAGATCTGCTCGCGCCGGGTAACCTGGTTCAGCAGGTGCATGCGGTCATGCTGACCGGCGGCAGCGCCTGGGGGCTGGCCGCTGCGGACGGCGTGGTGCGTTGGCTTGAAGAACGTGGCATCGGGCTGGACGTGGGGTACGGCACATTGCCGTTGGTACCGGGCGCGGTATTGTTCGATCTGATGTTGGGTGACTCGCGTATTCGCCCCGATGCCGCCGCCGGGTACGCTGCATGTGTTGCGGCATGCGCTGCCGATGCTGCGTTGGCCGAGGGCAATGTCGGCGCGGGAGCGGGGGCGACGGTGGGCAAGGTTTTTGGCATTGCGCGTGCGATGAAAGGCGGGATCGGTACCGCATCCGTGCGTGTAGGTGATGTCACCGTCGGCGCGCTGATCGCCTGTAACGCGATGGGGGATGTGATTGACCCGGACAGCGCGGCCGTCGTCGCTGGCGCACGCACGGCCGATGGTCTTGCATTGCTCGATACGCGCCGTGCGCTGCTGCGCGGCGAACGGCCGCAACCCGTTCTGCCGGGGACCAACACCACCATCGGCGTGGTGGCTACCGATGCCGTGCTCACCAAGGTACAGGCCCACCGGCTGGCCGTTGTTGCGCATGACGGACTGGCACGCGCCATCAATCCGGCGCACACCATGCTCGATGGTGACACCCTGTTTGCCCTGTCCACGGGCCACGTGGCGCTGGCCGCGTTGGGCGATGTGGCGGCTTCGGCCATGACGGTGCTCGGCACGCTGGCTGCTGAAGTGGTCGCGCGCGCCACGGTGCGTGCGGTACGGGCTGCCCGCACCATTACTGTGGGGACGCTGCGTGTTCCAGGGGGTGCGGATTTTTTCTGATGCGCAGAGGGGGAAATCAAGCCGCCGAATTACAGTCGAATCAGACCGCCGAGTAGGTCAGGCGCACATAGATCGGCGCGTAAGCCTCGGCTTGGGTGATTTCGATCAGCGTTTCCTTGGCCAGTTCGAGCATGGCGATGAAGGTCACGATCATGACTGCCGCGCCCTGGCTAGGATCGAACAGTGCCTCGAATTCAACGAAGCGCTGTCCTTGCAAGCGCCGCAGCACGATGCTCATGTGCTCGCGCACGCTCAACTGTTCGCGCGTGATGCGGTGGCGCTGTACCAGTTGTGTGCGTTTGAGAATCTCGGCCCAGGCTTCGCGCAAGTCCGTCACGTTGACTTCGGGGAAACGCGGCTTGAGCGCCTGTTCGATGTACACCTGCGCGCGCCAAAAATCGCGGCCCAACTGCGGCAGAGAACCGAGCGCGGCCGCCTGCATCTTGGTGTGCTCGTACTCGACCAGACGCCGCATCAGTTCGGCGCGCGGGTCTTCGGCCTCATCGCCATCCGCCGTCTTTTTGGGCGGCAGCAGCATGCGCGATTTAATTTCGATGAGCATGGCCGCCATCAGCAGATACTCGGCGGCCAGTTCCAGGTTGGCACGACGGATTTCCTCGACGTAGTCGAGGTACTGGCGCGTCAGCGTCGCCATCGGGATATCCAGAATGTTTAAATTCTGCCGGCGGATCAGGTACAACAGCAGATCCAGCGGTCCCTCGAAAGCTTCCAGGAAAACTTCCAGCGCATCGGGCGGGATGTACAACTCGTTGGGAAGCGAAAACAGCGGTTCGCCATAAATCCGCGCCAACGCCACCCGGTCCACCACTTCCGGCAGCGTGGCCGTCATGGGGGGGGCGTCGTCATCGGTGGGCGCAGCCAGGGCGTCGCCAATCATCGGGAATGCGTGGGGCAGGGGAGCACGGGAACGCAGAAACAGCGGACAAGCGCCGCGTTCAGTGGTCGTGCGTCTGCGTCTGATAGACGTAGGCGGGCTGCGCTATTTGGCCGGCATGCAAGTCCTGTTCCAGATCGCGGTTGATCTCCTTATCCCATAACCGATCCCGGCCCGCGCGTTGTTCGGCTTCCAGATTGGGCTGCTGGGCTTTCAACTGATCGATAAACGCAGTGGCGTCGGAACGGTAGTGGGGGCGGCGAAACAGAAACATAGCGTGGTAGGGTCGTGCGGTGAGGATATTTGAAACACTGCCAAGGCAGTGAAGTTTTGATTTTAGCCGCGCGCTTTTGAGCGGGAATGCAACCTGTGCAAGTACCGCCGTGATGACATGCGAAAAAGCGCGGCGCAAGGGCGAGGGATGGTTTTAGAACCTGTTTACGATCCCGGCGCGAACGTGCGGGCGCGGGCTTGGGCGGTCTGCGGCGTTGCAACCCTTGCCCATGGCACGCGCCATGGGCTGCGGCTTGCGCCTTGCAGCCCATCCCAATCCGCATCCCGCACCCCTCACGCCGAGATCGTAAACAGGTTCTTAGAACCTGGTTTACGTCCAGTCCCCAGTCCCCAATAGTCACTGGAGAGCGTAAACAGGTGTCTTACCTTGGCGCCATGCGGATCGCACCGTCCAGGCGGATCACTTCA
>JAITWT010000209.1 GCA_031285125.1 Burkholderiaceae bacterium
AACGCGACGGCCACGCGCGCGCAGCCGATTCTGCTGACCGCCGTGGCGGCGATGCTGGGCGCGTTCTTCATTCTTGATGATCCGATTTTCAATGGGCTGGCCATTTCGCTGATCTTCGGCATTCTGGTCTCCACCGTGCTCACGCTGGTGGTGATTCCGCTGCTGTATTACGCGGCCTATCGCCCGCGCGGCGGAGCACGCTGATTTTTTACTGAAAGGAACCCTATCCATGACCTCTTGGCAAGCGGTACGCGTCATTGCTGGCGCTTTCATCCTGATTTCACTGGCGCTCGGCGTGCCCGGCAGCCCCATATTCCATTCGGTTTATTGGCTGTGGTTTACCGCCTTCGTCGGCGCGAACCTGCTGCAAAGCGGGTTCACCCGTTGGTGCCTGATGGAAAACATCATGCGCAAACTCGGCCTGCGCGCGGGCCTCTGAGCAAAGGAGCTGTCATGAGCAAGAGCTACAAGGACATCATCGCCGACACCTCGGCCAACATCGCCAAGCTGCGCAAGGGCGTGCCCGAGGTGCTGCAAGGCTTTTACGCGCTCTCGGGCGCGGCGGGCAAGGCGGGCGCGCTCGATGAAAAAACCAAAGAACTGATCGCGCTGGCGCTGGCGGTGGCGGCGCGCTGCGATCCGTGTCTGGGCTACCACGCCAAGGCGCTGGTCAAGTTAGGCGCCACGCGCGCCGAGATCGAGGAGATGCTCGGTATGTGCATCTACATGGGCGGCGGGCCGTCGCTGATGTACGCCGCCGCCGCGCTGGCCGCTTACGAGGAATTCGGCGGAGCAAAGGCCGCCGCATGACGATGACGCGGCAAGGCAGAACCGCCGGGCGGGTAGGGCGCGGCGGTCTCCGCGATCTTCGTGGTCTCCGCCGTTTCCGGCCCGCATTCGCGGCGCTGATGGTGTTGGGCTGGGCCGTGCTTTACCCCGCCCACAGTCATGCGCTCGGTCTGATGGATGCCTGGCGCGCGGCGCTCAGCCACGATCCTGCCTACGCCGCCGCTCGCGCCGCGCACGATGCGGGCCTGACACGCACCCGCCAGGCCGATGCGCTATGGCGTCCCGCCGCTGCCTTGCAGGCCGGTCTCGGTCTGGCCAGCGCCGACAGCGCCATGCGCGGTGCGCGCTTTGCCGCGCCCGGCTTTGGCAGCGCCGATGACGTTGCTTTCGACACCTCGATCAACGGCGGCACGATGAGCCGGGTGGGCATCGAGCTGCGGCAGCCGCTGTTCGACCGCGAACGCGATGCGCAAGCCCAGCAATTGCGCCTGGGCGCCGAACAAGCCGAATGGACTTGGAACGACGCCCAGGCCGAACTCATGCTGCGTACCGCGCAGCGCTATTTCGATCTGGCGCTGGCGCTGGAGCAGTTGCGCTTGATCGAGCGCCAGTTCGATGCCGTGACGCGCGCGCAAACCGAGGCGAAAGACCGCTTCAAGATCGGCGACAAACCCATCACCGATGTCCACGAAGCCACGGCCCGCGCGGCACAACTGCGCGCCCAGCAACTGGCGGCGCAGGCGCAACTGGAACTGCGCCGCGCCGCGCTGGCCGATCTGACTGGCCTGCCGCCGTCCGATATCGCGGGGCTGGCGCTGCCCGCGCGGCTGCCCGGCGATACCGATATCGGCCAACTGCCCCCCTGGCTGGATCGTGCCGCCAGACGCGCGCCCTTGGTGCGGGCCGCGCAAGTGGGCTTGCAGCGCGCCCAGCAGGAAGCGCGCAAAACCAATGGGGTGCTTTCCCCCACTGTTGATCTGATTGCGCGCGCCTCGCGCGAGCTCCTGACGGGCAGCGGCGATTACGGCAGCAGCGCCAGCAATCGCCAGACCCAGGGCATCGTGGGCGTACAAATCACCTTGCCGCTGGATTTTGGCGGCGGGCGCAGCGCCCGGCACGATGAATCGATCGCCAAAATCGAACAGGCGCAGGCCGAGCTGGAACGCGCCCGTCAAGAAGCTTCCGAACAGGCGCGCGCCGCCTGGCTGGGCATGTCGGTTGGCCGCGCCCAGGTCGCTGCGCTGGATGCCGCCGCCCAAGCCAGTCAAGCGCGGCTTGACGCCACCCGCACCGGCCACGCCGCGGGCGAGCGCACCACACTCGATTTGCTCAACGCCGAAAACGATGCCACCGCCGCGCAACTGGCGCTGCTCCAGGCGCGCGTGCAAGTGCAACTGGACGGCCTGCGCCTGGCGCGGCTGGCCGGCACGCTCAACGAACCGCGCTTGCAGCGCGTTCAAGAGCAACTCGGGGCCCGGTCGCCGCCGCCATAAGGCTGCGCCGTTTTCATCATTGCCCATTATTCGCAGAACGGCCATTACCCATTACAGGAGACAAACCCATGGCACACATCGTCATCATTGGCGCGGGCATCGGCGGCGCGCCCGCCGCTTATGAACTGCGCGCGGCGCTCGGTAACGAACACAAAATCACCGTCGTCAACGCGCTGGACTACTTTCAGTTCGTGCCCTCCAATCCGTGGGTCGCCGTCGGCTGGCGCGAGCGCGCCGCCATCACCGTGCAGCTTGAGCCTACGATGCGCAAGCGCGGCATCGCCTTCATCGGCCAGCCCGTCACGCGCATTGATCCTGAGCACAACCAGATCGAGGTCCAGGACGGCAGCACGCTGGATTACGACTACCTCGTCATCACCACCGGGCCGAAACTGGCGTTTGACGAAGTGCCCGGCGCCGGTCCGCAGGGCCACACCCAGTCGATCTGCACCGTCGATCACGCCGAAGCGGCGCGCGCCGCCTATGAGCGCTTTCTGCAAGCGCCGGGGCCGGCCATTATCGGCGCGCTGCCCGGCGCCTCGTGCTTTGGCCCGGCTTACGAATTCGCCTTCATCTTCAGCACCGACCTGCAAAAGCGCCGGTTGCGCAGCAAGGTGCCGATGACCTATGTCACGCCCGAGCCGTACATCGGCCACCTCGGGCTGGCCGGCGTGGGCGATTCCAAAACCTTGCTGGAGAGCGAACTGCGCAGCCGCGACATCCGCTGGATCACCAACGCCAAGGTCACGCGCGTCGAGGCGGGCAAGATGTTCGCCACCGAAATGGACGAACACGGCCAGCCCAAGAAAGAGCACGAACTGCCGTTTGCCTACAGCATGATGCTGCCGGCCTTTCGCGGCGTCGATCCGGTGGCGGCCGTGCCGGGCCTGTGCAACCCGCGCGGCTTCGTGCTGGTGGACCAGAACCAGCGCAGCCCGAAATGGCGCAACATCTTTTCAGCGGGCGTGTGCATCGCCATTGCGCCGGTGGAGGTCACGCCGGTGGGCACCGGCGTGCCCAAGACCGGCTACATGATCGAGACCATGGTCACCGCCATCGTGCGCAACATCCAGGCCGAACTGGCCGGGCGCGAGGCCACCGCGCGCGGCAGCTGGAGCGCCATCTG
>JAITWT010000032.1 GCA_031285125.1 Burkholderiaceae bacterium
AAGCTGATTACCTAAAACGCAACGGCGTTTCAATATCCCATCCCATTTCGTCGCGCCCAAGCCCCGTATATCCCGATTTATCGCGGCATTCTGGTCTCGGTTTTCATGTCTCGATTCACCCCCCTTTTTTCTTCCCCCGAAACACAAACCACAAGGAGACATCACACCATGCAGATCGATTTGCGCACCGTCAGCATCACGCCGCTGCGCCAGACCTACGACCACATCGCCGCGCGGCTCGGCGCGGACAAACAAGCCTCGCGCTACATCGAGGCCACGATGGACGTGCAGGCGCAAGCCAACTTCCATTACCGCCCGACCTGGGACCCCGGGCACAAGCTGCATGACGCGGCGCGCACCGCCATCGTGATGCGGGACTGGTACGCGCTCAAAGACCCGCGCCAGCTCTACTACGGCACGTACACGCAGGCGCGCGCCCGGATGCAGGAGACGGCCGAGGCGGATTTCGATTTCGTCGAATCGCGCGGCCTGGCCGACCGGCTCGACGATACGGCGCGGCGCAAGGCGCTGGACTTTTACGTGCCGCTGCGCCACGTGGCCTGGGGCGCCAACATGAACGGCGCCTACCAATGCGCCTACGGCTACGGCACCGCCATCACCCAGCCCTGCCTGTACGCGGGCATGGACCAGTTGGGCATCGCCCAATACCTCACGCGCCTGGGCCTGCTGATCGGTGACCAGGACGAACTCAAAGCGGGCAAGCAGGCTTGGCTCGAAGCACCAGCCTGGCAGCCGCTGCGCCGCCTGGTCGAAGACACCTGGGTGCTCAAGGACTGGTTCGAGTTGTACGTGGCGCAGAACGTCATGCTCGACGGCGCGCTGTTCGGCCTCGCGTACAAGGAAGTCGATGCCGTGCTCAGCGGACAAGCCGGGCCGACGGTGTCGATGCTCACGCGCTTCCAGGCCGAGTGGTTCCAGGATGCCTGCAAGTGGGTCGATGCGGTCATCAAGACCGCCGCCGCCGAGAGCGACGCGAACCGCGCGCTGCTCAATCAGTGGGTCGCCCACTGGCGTGGCCGGGTTCAGGAGGCGCTGACACCGGTGGCCCAACTGGCGCTGGGCGACGCGGGCGCGCAGGCGCTGGAGCGCAGCATCGGCGCCGTCGATGCGCGCATGAACAAAGCCGGCCTGTCGGTCTGAAAAGGAGCGCCCTCATGTCCAACGTCTTCATCGCCTTTCAGAAAAACGAGGAAACCCGCGCCATCGTGGACGCCATCGTGGCCGACAACCCGAGCGTGATCGTCAACGAGCAGCCTGCGATGGTCAAGCTCGACGCGCCGGGCCATCTGGTGATCCGCAAAAGCACCATCGAGCGCGAGATCGGGCGCGCGTTCGACTTGCAGGAAATGCAAGTCCACCTGATCACGCTGTCGGGCAACATCGACGAGACCGACGATGAGTTCAGCCTAACCTGGAATCAATGAGCCCACGAAAACAAGGAGACAGATCATGGATATGAAAGCCGGCAAGAAACTCGGCCTCAAGGAACGCTACAACCTGATGACGCGCGACCTGGCCTGGACGCCGACCTACCAGGCGCTCAAGGATGTCTTTCCGTACATGGAGTACGAGGGCATCAAGATTCACGACTGGAACCAGTTCGAGGACCCGTTCCGCATGACGATGGACGCCTACTGGAAGTACCAGGCCGAGAAGGAGCGCAAGCTCTACGCCATCATTGACGCCTTCACGCAGAACAACGGCCACCTGAGCGTGAGCGATGGGCGCTACATCAACGCGCTCAAACTTTTTATCGGCGGCATCAGCCCCGACGAATACATGGCGCACCGGGGCTTTGCCCACGTGGGCCGCCAGTATCCGGGCGCAGGCCCGCGCGTGGCCTGCCTGATGCAAAGCCTGGACGAAATCCGCCACGCGCAGACGCAGATTCACAGCCTGTCGAACTACAACCGCCACTACAACGGCTTTCAGAACTTTCGCCACCAGCATGATCGCGTGTGGTACCTGTCGGTCCCCAAGAGCTTTTTCGACGATGCGGTAACCGCTGGCCCCTTCGAATACATCATCGCCATCGGCTTCGCCTTTGAATACGTGCTGACCAACCTGCTGTTCGTGCCCTTCATCAGCGGCGCGGCCTACAACGGCGATATGGGCGCGATGGCCTTCGGCTTTTCGGCGCAGTCCGACGAATCGCGCCACATGACGCTGGGGTTGGAGATCATCAAGTTCATCCTCGAACAAGACCCGGCCAATCTGCCCATCGTGCAGCGCTGGATCGACAAATGGTTCTGGCGCGGCTACCGCGTGCTCACGCTGGTGGCGATGATGATGGACTACATGCTGCCCAAGCGCGTGATGAGCTGGAAGGAATCCTGGGAGATTTACGCCGAGCAAAACGGCGGTGCGCTGTTCGCCGACCTGGCGCGCTACGGCATCAAGATTCCCCAGGGCTGGGAGCAAGCCTGCAAGGACAAGGACCACCTCAGCCACCAAGCCTGGAACGTGTTCTACAACTACGGCATCGCGGCCAACTTCCACACCTGGGCGCCGAGCGAAAGCGACATGAAGTGGCTCTCGGCCAAGTACCCGGACACCTTCGACAAATACTACCGCCCGCTGTGGGAGCACTTCGTGCGCGAGCAGGCCGCCGGGCGGCGCTTTTACAACACCACGCTGCCGATGTTGTGCCAGACCTGCCAGATTCCAATGTTCTTCACCGAACCGGACGACCCCACCAAGATCGCCTACCGCGAGAGCGATTACAAGGGCATGAAGTACCACTTTTGCTCCGACGGCTGCAAGCGCATCTTCGACGATGAGCCTGAGAAGTACGTCCAGAGCTGGCTGCCCGTGCACCAGATCCACCAGGGCAATTGCTTTCCCGACGATGTCGATCCGAGCCAGCCCGACTTCAACCCGCTGGCCGAAGTGCTGCGCTGGTACCGCATCGGGATGGGGCGCGACAACATGGATTACGCCGACTCGCAGGACAAGAAGAACTTCGAGGCCTGGCGCGCGCAGGCCACGGGTAACTGAAGTCACTGAAAGGGAGCACCGTTCATGAGCACCAAAGCCATTGCCGCCTACGATTTCCCCCAGCGCGACACGGTCGATAAATTCCCCGCGCCGCTGCTCTACATCGGCTGGGATGACCACAAGATGTTCTGTTCGCCGCTTTGCATCCCCGTGCCGCCGGCCACCCGATTCGGCGACTGGGTGCAAAGCGCGCTGCCCGGCATGTTCGGCGCGCACCCGGACTTCGCGCGCATCGACTGGAATCGGGTCGAATGGTTTTCCTCGGGGAAGCCCTTCAAGCCGGATATGAACAAGACGATGGCCGAAAACGGCCTGGGCCATAAAAGCATGTTGCGCCTGCGCACGCCGGGGCTGACCGGGCTGGGCGGCTCCTGCTTCTGAAAGGCTGCCGGGTTTTCATGCCGCATCAACTCACCATTGAACCGCTCGGCCAGGTCATCGAGGTCGAAGACGGTCAGACCGTGCTCGACGCCGCCTTGCGCGCCGGCATCTATCTGCCGCACGCCTGCTGCCACGGGCTGTGCGGCACCTGCAAGGTGCAGGTCACGGACGGCGAAATCGAGCACGGCGAGGCCAGCACGTTCGCGCTGATGGACTACGAGCGTGAAGAAGGCCAATGCCTGGCCTGCTGCGCCACGCTCGAATCGGACGCCGTGATCGCGGCCGAAATCGACGAGGAACCCGATGCGCGCAACCTGCCAGTGCGCGATTTCAGCGGCACGGTCGCGCGCATCGTTGACCTCACGCCCACCATCAAGGGCGTGTGGATCGCGCTCGACGCGCCGATCCAATTCCAGGCCGGGCAGTACATCAATCTGCGCATTCCGGGGCTGACGGGCGAGAACCCGGCGCGCGCTTTTTCCATCGCCAGCAGTCCGGCGCAAGCGGGCGAGATCGAACTCAACATCCGCCGCGTGCCCGGCGGGGCAGGCACGGGCTGGGTGCACGAGCATCTGCGCGCCGGCGAGCGCGTGAGCCTCTCGGGGCCTTACGGGCGCTTCTTCGTGCGCGGCGCGGCGCACCGGGCCGAGAACCTGGGCTACCTGCTGCTGGCGGGCGGCTCGGGGCTGTCGAGTCCGCGTTCGATGGTGCTGGACCTG
>JAITWT010000038.1 GCA_031285125.1 Burkholderiaceae bacterium
GTGTCCATCCTCCAATGCTTGGCCCACTTCGAGGAAGGTGTCCGGCGCTTGGGCAAGGGCGACAAGCGTGTGTTCAAGTACGACGCCAATGGCGAGTTCGTGATGGCTGGGCGGGCCGACTCATACTGGTTCGAGGCATTCTCGAAAGCGGCAACCGGTGACATTGAACTCGAATCGACGACCCCCTTGCTTGGCGAATTCAAAGAAGCGTTGTACCTCTACACCGAGGTGGCGGGCGAGTGCTGGCCCGACATCATCGAAGACCAGGACCTGAACGCGGAAGCTCCGACTTGTTACGGCGACTGGCTGAAGGAATGGCTGCCGAAGATGAGCTTCCCCCATCCCCTGCCCGAAGTGCCTGACCCGCAACCGTATACGCTGGTGCGTACCGGCAGAAACATTCCCTTCAGCGGCATCTGGGAACCGGTGGATGCGCCGGAGCCCAAACTGCGGGAGTTACTCGGGGGACTGTTCACGAAGCTGGAGCCGCCCGAGGGGCCGCTGCCCATCGTGGGAACCATGAACTACCTGCACGGCGGCTCGAACGCGCCGCAGGCTTGCGTCGAGACAGCAACCGACAACATTGCCATCGATGTCACATGGCGTCTGCTGTGGAAAGACGATCGCTACCAAGACGGCACCATTCCCGAAGAAGAAAAGGGTTATGTGTTTCTGCACCCCGAACCCCCGGAGCCCGAGAAGCCCGCGCCGGTGTACCGCCCCAGCGACATCACGGTCGCCGAAAGCGGCGACAAGGCCCCGGTGGCCGGACGCTGGCTGGTGGAAAGCGATCTGTTCGGCGTGGTGCAGGTGCAGGCCGGAGAGGTGTTGCCGCTGTATAAAGGACAGAAGGTGCGCTGGGTGCTGGCAGCGGTGTGAGCGCATCGGCGGTCCCGTTCTTCAAATGACGAAACAAGCCTACGCGGTGTTTCCCATGGCTCTATACATGTCTATAGATTTTGCTGGCATCAATCTTCGAAAACTTCATATTTCATGCGCCTTGCAACCCGATCGTTCCCCAATCGATTCACGTCTTGCCGGTCATTCATTAATTTCGTTCGGTTTTTAACCCGACACGACTGAAAAGTTCAACAGAATGATCACATTGGTTACCGGCGCCACCAGCGGCCTGGGTAGAAACGCAGTCGAACATCTGGCTGCACTTGCGCAACCTGTGCGCGGCACAGGACGCGACCGGAAGGTCGGCGCGGCGCTGCGCACGCAGGGGATCGAGTTCGTTGCCGCCGATCTCGCAACCGCACAGGAGGCCGATTTCGATCGCTTGCTCGATGGCGTTGACACGGTCTGGCATTGCGCCGCGCTGTCATCGCCATGGGGGCGTTATCGTGACTTTTACGCAGCGAATGTCGAGGCCACTGCGCGGCTGGCCGAGGCCGCGGTGTTGCGTGGTGTGCGCCGGTTCGTCCATATCTCCACGCCGTCGGTTTATTCCGACTACCAGCACCGCCTGGGTATTGCGGAGACTTTTCGTCCTGCGCGCTATGTCAGTCACTATGCGAGCACCAAGGCACAAGCGGAGGGCGTGATACGTGCGATGGCCGCGCGTCACCGGGCGACGGGGTTCGTCATGTTGAGGCCGCGCGCCATCTTCGGCCCCCATGACCGTGCTTTGCTGCCGCGCATCCTGCGGGTCCTGCGCGCGCGGCATGGACGCCTGCCGCTGCCGCGCGGTGGCAACGTGCGGCTTGATCTGACCTATGTCGCGAACGTGGTTCACGCCATGCATCTGGCCACAAATTGTGAGGGCCTGGCACCTGGCGAGGTCTTCAACATCACGAACGGCGAGTCGGCAACGTTGCGCAGCGTGCTTGAAGCGTTGCTGGTTCCGCTGGGCGTCCCCTTCCGCATTGTCGCGCCGCCGTACCGCATTCTTGATGCTGCGGCGCGGCTGATGGAGGTGTACGCCACTTTCTCGGAGACCGAACCTGCGCTAACGCGCTCGAGCCTGGGAAACCTGTATTACGACATGACGCTCAATATCGACAAGGCGCGCACGAGGCTCGGTTATGCCCCGGTGACATCGCTTGCCGAGGGTATTGCGACCACGATTGAATGGATCAAAACCCATGGCGACGATTACGGTTTTTGAGGCAGGTTATTGCACGCATCCCGGATGCATGGTGTTGCCAGGGGCGGGGCTGAAGGCTTGCCGTTTTCCCGCGCGCGCGTACCTGATCGAAACGCCGCAGGGCCGCTGGCTGTGGGACACCGGCTACGCATCGCACTTTCTCGACAGCACGCGCGACGGTGTTTTCGCTTGGTATCGGCGCATGACGCCTGTGCACTTTGACGCGAAAGAGGCCGTTGCCGCCCAGTTGCGCGCGCGCGGGCTGCAGGCAAAAGATCTGAGCGCCGTCATCCTGTCGCATTTGCATGGGGACCATATTGCCGGCTTGCGCGATCTGCAGGGTGTTCCCACTTGGCTTTCCGGCGCGGGCTGGGCGGCGACCCGGTCGCTGCGCGGCATCCGTGCTTTGCGCAAGGCCTTCGTGCCGGGGTTGATTCCACCGGATTTCGAGTCATCGGTGATCGCGGTCGAAGGATTCAATCGCATCGCGCTTCCCGCCGAACTCGCACCGTTTACCGAGGCTTACGAGGCGCCCGGCGCGGATGGCGAATTGTTGATCGTCGAACTCCCGGGTCATGCCGCCGGTCACTTGGGCGCATTCGTGGCCACGGCACAGGGCTGGGTGCTGCTGGCGTCAGACGCCGCCTGGACGCCTGCCAACTATCGTGAACGGATCGGTCCGTCGCGGCTTGCGCACACCATCATGGACGACGCCCGTGCGTACCATGACACGCTGGACCGATTGCACCAGCTCGACCAGCGCGGCGGTGCCCGCATCTGGCTCACCCATGAGGGCGCGCTGTAGCGCTATAACCCTGCGCTTTAGAAACAGGTTCTCAGAGCTTGTAGAAGGTCTGGATCGTTGCCCAGGCGTCTTCGGGCGTATCGACATACTGGAACAAGTGGATGTCTTGCGGAGACACCAGCGCTTGTTCGACCAGAAAATCGAAGTCGATCAGGCGCTTCCAGTAGGCCGAGCCGAACAGCACGATCGGGACCGGCTGCGCCTTGTGTGTTTGTACCAGCGTGATGATTTCGAATAGCTCATCGAGCGTACCGAAGCCGCCGGGAAAGGCGACCAGCGCCTTGGCTCGCATCATGAAATGCAGCTTGCGGATCGCAAAGTAGTGGAATTTGAAATGCAGGTCCGGTGTGACGTAAGGATTGGATTTTTCTTCGTGCGGCAGGGCAATCGACAGTCCCACGCTCAGCCCGCCGCCTTCTTGCGCGCCGCGGTTGGCTGCGGCCATGATGCCGGGGCCGCCTCCGGTGCAGATGAAGAGCTTGTCTTGCGGGGGCTTATCGCGGCTGTATTCAGCCACCGCGCGGCCGAAGGCGCGCGCCTTCTCGTAATAGTGCGCGCTGTGCGCCAGGCGTTGTGAGCGCTCCAGTGCGGTTGCGTCGCCGGCTTGTTCGGCGCGCCGCAGCAGCGTCTGCGATTCTTGCGCGCTGCGCAGGCGCGCGCTGCCGAAGACGACGATGGTGTTTTCTATGCCCTGCGCCTGCATTTCCAGGTCAGGCTTGAGGAGCTCCAGTTGCAGGCGCACGCCGCGTGTTTCGCGGCGCAGCAGGAATTCGGGGTCAGCAAAAGCCAGGCGAGAGGGGTCGGGATCAAGCGGTACGTCCTTGCCGGCATGGCTTTGCAGTGTGGCCCAGGCGTCGGCCAGGCGTTTGTCGTGCAGATTGTTCTTGTTCACAGTTCTCCTCTCCAGTGGGGAATACGGGAATTCGCAAATACGCAAAATAAAATACGCAAAATAAAAGGGCTCCGTGTGGAGCCCTTTGTACCTGGTAATTATTGCGCGAAATACGCAAATCGCAGGATCAGACGCGGCGGCGGTATTCGCCGGTGCGGGTGTCGATTTCGATATGGTCGCCCTGGGCAATGAAAATCGGTACACCGACTTCGAAGCCGGTGGCGATCTTGGCGGGTTTGAGGACTTTGCCTGAGGTGTCGCCCTTGACGGCGGGTTCGGTCCAGGTGATTTCCCGTTCGACGCTGGTGGGCATTTCCACCGAAATCGCCTTGCCTTCGTAGAACACCACCTCCAGCGGCATTCCGTCTTCCAGGTAGTTCAGGGCGTCGCCCATGTTTTCGGCTTCGACCTCGTACTGGTTGTAGTCGGTGTCCATGCACACGTACATCGGATCGGCGAAGTAGGAGTAGGTGCACTCCTTCTTGTCGAGGATGATCTGATCCATTTTGTCGTCGGCTTTGAACACGACTTCGGTGCCGAAGTTGTTGAGCAGGCTTTTGAGTTTCATGCGCACGGTGGCGGCATTGCGTCCGCCGCGGCTGTATTCCGTCTTGAGCACGACCATCGGGTCCTTGCCGTACATGATGACGTTGCCGGCGCGGATTTCTTGAGCGATCTTCATAAAGTCAGTGGAGCTGATGCCGCTCGGCGCAAAGGCCGAAAAGGGGTTCCGGCAGCGCATGTCCCGCGGCGGGTTGGGCGAGTGCCTGACGTGCCATAAATACGCGCGTGCATCAGGGTTTTCGCGAGCCTTCCATTATAGCTTTTTTTCAGTAACAAAACGCCGCAACCGGGTCGCCAAATCGTCCTGTGCCAGCAGCCGCGCGCGGGCGGCTGTGATGCATTCGCGCCAAAGCGCGAGCGTGGCCTCATCGGGCAGATGCAGCCGGTCAAGCGCGATGCCATTCCAGGCACGGTGTGCATCGCGCAGCGAGGGCGGGGCATCGAGCCAGTCCAGAAAGGCATCGAGCTTGGCGTGGTGGGCGGCATCGTGTTGCGGGTAGATCTGCCAGATGAACGGCGCGCCCGCCCAGAGTGCGCGTACCAGCGAATCCTCGCCGCGCACGAAATTCAGGTCGGCGCTCCACAGCAGCCGGTCGAACTGCGGTTGCGGCAGATAAGGCAGCCAGTCGATGGCAAGCCGGGGATCAAGCTGGGGATCGAGCCGGGCGCGTGCGGCGCTTACAGCGGCCGCCGCGCGGCCTGGGGTGATGAGCAGGCGTGCGGCTGGCGTGCGTGCGGCGGCTTGCGCGAGCAGATCGGGCAGTGCCGGGGGCTCGTAGCAGAACAGCGTGATGCGCTGCGCGCCAGGGCGGGGGGCGATGCCGTGGTCATACAGCCAGCTCGCAGGGGTGAAGGCGGTTTGTTGCGTCAGCAAATCGCGCTCGCGCAGCAGTCCGCCGGTCGACGGTGTGAAACCCGGATAAAAAAAGTGTTTGATCCGTCCTGCGCCGGGGCCGTGAAAAACGGGCGAGGGCAATCCGTGCAGACGCTCGACCACGGGCTCCGCGCTCAGGTACTCGAGGTTGATCCATGATCGCGCCGGGGCAGGCGACCGGCGTGAATCTGCATCGCGCGCGGCGGCAGCCTGGGCAAAGTGGGCCACCCATTGCGGCGAGGGCGTGCAGCCGAAGGCTTCAATCAGAACGTCGGGGGCGTCCTGCGCAAGCAGTGCCGGGGAGAGCGGTTCCTGCCAGGCGATGACCGAAACACCGGGGTGGCCGCCCGGCGCCATCCATTGCAATGCCGAAGGCTCGTCGATCCACAAGCGCACCGTATCACCGCCTTCGTCAGCCAGTTGCCGTGCCAGACGCCAGCACACGCCCACGTCGCCATGGTTGTCGATGACCTTGCAGAAAATATCCCAGCGCATCACGGCATACTCTACAGGTCCCTCGTCTTCGGTTTGAAACTATGTCTCTGAGCGCACCGGACCCGCGTTGTCCTTGGCTGATTGTTGCCGCATTGGCCCTGGTGGGGGGGCTGGTCTGGACGGGACTGCATACAGGAGATCGCGGCACGTGGCTGATGGAGGTGTTTCCAGTGCTGATCGTGCTGCCGCTACTGGCGGCCACGCAGCGGCGCTATCCGCTCACGACGCTGCTGTACGTGCTCATCTTCTGGCATGCCGTTGTGCTGATGGTGGGCGGGCAGTACACCTACGCCAGGGTGCCGGCAGGCTTTTGGGTGGAGGGTTGGCTGGGGCTGCACCGCAACCCTTACGACAAGCTCGGCCATTTCATGCAGGGCTTCGTGCCGGCGCTGGCGGCGCGCGAGATTCTGCGGCGCGGCGCGCATGTGCGCGGGCCGAAGATGCTGGCCTTTCTGGCACTGTGCGTGGTGATGACGATCAGCGCCACGTATGAACTGATCGAATGGGCCGCCGCCGTGCTGCTGGGGCAGGGCGCGGACGAGTTCCTTGGCACGCAGGGCGATGTGTGGGACACGCAGTCGGACATGGCCTTCGCCGGGCTGGGCGCTATCGTGGCGCTGGCGCTGCTCAGCCGGGTGCAGAACCGGCAGATCAGGGGGTTGCGCGAGCGCGGCTTGATCTGAGAACCTGTTTACGATCTCAAATGGCTCACGCAGAGACCTTTTCGGGAGGGGATGCAAGGCGCGGCGCGCAGCCCATAGCCTGGCTATGGGCCAGCGTTGCAACGCGGCAGACCGCCCGAAAAGGCCTCTGCCCTTCGGGTTGGGCCGAAATCGGGCGATTGGGCGGACGATTGGGCGGCTAAGTCGCTTGCATGGGCACAAAGCCCATGCGGCGCGCCGTTGGCCACCCACTCATCCCGATTGCGGCCCAACGTGAGCCATTTGAGATCGTCAACAGGTTCTGAGATCGTCAACAGGTTCTGAGAATTGCCATGACCGTTCCCACCGTGCCCGCGCCCGCGCCTGATTCCGGTTGCGCGCCGCGTCACGGCCCGGAACTGTTGGCGCAGGTGGCGGCACTGCCCGCGCTGCCGGGGGTGTATCGCTATTTCGATGAAGTCGGCGGCGTGCTTTACGTGGGCAAGGCGCGCAATCTCAAAAAGCGCGTATCGAGCTATTTCCAGAAGAACCATGCGGGTACGCGCATCGGGCATATGGTCTCGAAGATCGTGCGCTTGGAGACCACCGTGGTGCGCTCCGAGGCCGAGGCGCTGATTCTGGAAAACACCCTCATTAAAACCCTCAAGCCGCGCTACAACATTCTGTTTCGTGATGACAAGAGCTACCCGTACCTGAAGATCAGCGCGCACGCCTTTGCGCGCATGGCGTATTACCGGGGCGCAGTCGATAAAAAGCATCGGTACTTCGGGCCGTACCCGAGCGCATGGGCGGTGAAGGAGTCGATCCAGTTGCTGCAAAAGGTGTTTCGTTTGCGCACTTGCGAGGACACGGTGTACAGCAATCGCACGCGCCCTTGTTTGCTGTACCAGATCAAACGCTGCAGCGCGCCTTGCGTGGGCTTGATCGGCCGCGACGATTACGCGCAGGATGTGCTCAACGCCGAGGCTTTTCTACGCGGCCAGACGCAGCAGGTGCTGCAACAGTTGGAGGCGCGCATGATGGCGCATTCCGGCCGGCTTGAATTCGAGCAGGCGGCCGGATTGCGTGACCAGATTGGCTCGCTTTCGCGCGTGCTGCACCAGCAGTCGGTCGAAGTGGTGTCCGATCAGGACGTGGACATTCTCGCGGTCAAGGTGCACGGCGGCAAGGCGTGCGTCAACCTGGCGATGGTGCGCGGGGGGCGGCATCTGGGCGATCGTGCCTATTTCCCCGCGCATGTCGAAGACGCGACCGCGCTGGCGCACAGTCAAGCGCAAGAGGCGCGGCAAAACGACGCACCCGCGCGTCAGGTGCTTGAAGCGTTCATTGCCCAGCACTACATCGACGTCGCAGCGCCGGCCACGCTGGTGCTGGGTGAGCAGGTCAGCCGCGCGCTGATCGAGGCGATCTCGACCCATGCGGGCGCGCGCATCACGGCGGTGTTTCAGCCGCGCGAACAGCGCCGTCTGTGGCTGGAAATGGCGCAGAAAAACGCCGACATCCAATTGGCGCGTTTGTTGGCCGAAGAAGGCTCACAGCAGGCGCGCACCCGCGCGCTGGCCGATGCACTCGAACTCGCGCCCGACGATCTGGAGCGCTTGCGCATCGAGTGCTTTGATATCTCGCACACTGCGGGTGAGGCCACACAAGCTTCGTGCGTGGTGTTCGAGCATCACGCGATGCAGCACCGCGAGTACCGTCGCTACAACATTGAAGACATCACGCCGGGCGATGATTACGCGGCGATGCGGCAGGTTCTGATGCGCCGCTACAGCAAGCGGGCCGAGGCCGTCGCTGCGACCGCCGGGCCGCTACGTCAGGATGAGCCGGACGCGCGCGGGCAGACGGCGGCGGCTGTGCCGGCGACGCAAGATACGCCGCAAGCGCGTTGGCCGGATCTGGTGCTCGTCGATGGCGGGCGCGGGCAAGTGGCGATGGCGCGCGAGGTGTTTTCGGAACTGGGCTTGCCGCTGTCGCTGATCGTCGGCGTGGAAAAAGGTCAGGGGCGCAAGGTCGGTCTGGAAGAGCTGGTTTTCGCCGATGGACGTGAGAAAGTCTATCTGGGCCACGACTCGGCCGCGCTGATGCTGGTCGCGCAAATTCGTGATGAGGCCCACCGTTTCGCCATCACCGGGATGCGCGCCAAGCGCGCCAAGGTGCGCGTCGGGGGGGGCCGGCTCGAAGATATTCCAGGCATCGGGCCTAAACGGCGCGCACGTTTGCTGCAACGCTTCGGCGGCGTGCGCGGCGTCGCGGCCGCCAGCGTGGAAGACTTGGCCTCGGTCGAGGGCATTGCGCAGGAGTTGGCCGAGGAAATCTATCGCGCATTGCACTGAGAACCTGTTCAAAGTCTCCGAAGCAAGAGAGCCAGGAAGGCCAGATGAATGAACTGCAAGCTGGTATTGAGCAGTCGCTCGCAGTTCTTCCATAGCCGCCGATTCTTTTCCAGCCAGGCGAAGCTGCGCTCAACAATCCAGCGTTTGGGCATGACTTTGAAAGTGTGCAGCTCGCTCCTCTTGGCAATCTGCACCGTCAGGTGTTCGCCCACAATCGCCTTGACGCCTTGCGCGAAGGGCTGGCCCATGTAGCCGCTGTCGCACAGCAGGCTTTGCAGTCGGTGCAGTGCGGGTTTGCACCGACCCAGTGCCTGTAGCGCCCCTTGGCGGTCGGTGACCTCGGCCGTGGTGACCGCAACCGCGTGCGGCAGTCCCAGCGTATCCACCGCGATGTGGCGCTTGATGCCCGAGACTTTCTTGCCCGCGTCATAGCCCTTGCGGGCTGCCGTGTCGGTGTTCTTCACGCTTTGCGCGTCCACAATCAAGAGCGTGCTGCATGCGTTGCGCCCCAGTCTCTCGCGGGCCGCGCCAAGCTGATTTTTTTAAAGCCTGCTGCAGCAGAGTTCCTCCCTCACGCGGCTCACTCCAGATTTGGAAGTACGCATGTACCGTGCGCCACTTGGGAAACCCCTCGGGCAGCATGCGCCACTGGCAGCCGCTTCTGAGCAGGTACAGCACCGCGCAAAATGCCTCGTACAGATCGATCTTGCGCGGGCTGGTCTTTCTGCGCGCGCTCTCCAGCAGCGGCCTGATGACTTCAAATTGCTCTCGACTGATGTCGCTTGGGTAGGTTTCTCTCATCCATTGAGCTTCTCATACTTCGGGGGGACTTTGAACAGGTTCTGAGAACCTGTTTACGATCTTGGCGCGGGCGTGCGGGCGAGGGTTTGGGCGGTCTGTGGCGTTGCAACCCATCTCCATCCGCATCCCGCACACCTCACGCCGAAATCGTCAACAGGTTCTGAGCGTGCTTGTTGATCTTCGCAAATAGTTTGCGCAAAACCTTGAAAACTTCTCGCAGCCCCCAGCGTATGCGAGGCGGGTAACTACAATCAAAAAATATGTTCTGGACCATACCAACGATCATGACTTGGGCGCGCATTGTCGCGATCCCGTTGATCGTCTGCGTGTTCTATTTGCCCATCGCCGAGCCGACGCGCAGCCTGATTGCCGGGCTGATGTTCATTGGCTTTGCCGTCACGGATTGGCTCGATGGCTTTTTGGCGCGCAGATTCAATCAAACGTCCGCTTTTGGCGCTTTCCTCGACCCGGTGGCTGACAAACTCCTGGTTTGTGCAAGCCTGCTGGTCCTGGTGCATCTGGGGCGCACCGATGTGTTTGTGGCGCTCATCATCATAGGCCGCGAAATTGCCATTTCCGCCTTGCGTGAGTGGATGGCGCAAATCGGCGCGAGCGCCAGCGTCGCGGTGCACATGATCGGCAAGATCAAGACGGCCGTTCAGATGGTGGCGATCCCCTTCCTGCTGTACGGCGGCCGTCTGTTCGGTCTGATTGACACGCTTTGGTGGGGGCGCGGACTGATTTGGGTTGCGGCCGTGTTGACCGTGTGGTCGATGGTTTATTACTTGCGCAAGGCCGCGCCCGAGATCCGCGCGCGCGCGCGCTAAACCCGATCCTGTGCAGGTGGGGATGGGCTTCCAAATCCCCATGAGACCCATTCCCGCAATCGGCTCTCAGCTTGGCTTTGCGCGCGGGTATTGGGTGTGGGTATTGCGCGTGGGTTTTGCGCGTGGGTATTGATGAGTATTGCGTGCGCTTGTTTTTTATCTATTGAAGCGCGCAGGGCGCATATCAACGGGCGTTGCCTTGGGTTTTATTGAACAAGCGTGACACGCTATGAGCAAAAGCAAGCACCATATCGCCGTCATCGCCGGTGACGGCATCGGCAAAGAAGTCGTTCCCGAGGGCCTGCGCGTGCTGGATGCGGCGGCGCGCAAGTTCGGTATCGATCTGACCTTCGACCACTTCGATTTTGCGAGTTGGGATTATTACGAGAAGCATGGCCAGATGTTGCCCGCCAATTGGCAGGACCGGATCGGCGGGCACGACGCGATTTATTTTGGCGCCGTTGGCTGGCCCGAGAAAATCCCGGATCACCTTTCGCTGTGGGGCTCGTTGCTGTTGTTCAGGCGCGAGTTCGACCAGTACATCAACCTGCGCCCGGCGCGGCTGATGCCCGGCATCGTTGCGCCGGTGGTGCGCCGTGACGGCAGTGCGCGCGTGCCCGGCGAGATCGATATGTACATCGTGCGCGAAAACACCGAGGGGGAGTATTCGAGCATCGGCGGGCGGATGTATGGCGGCACCGCCCGTGAGATCGTGATGCAGGAGACGGTGATGTCGCGCGTTGGCGTGGATCGCGTGCTCGAATTCGCCTTCGAGCTGGCGCGCTCGCGGCCTAAAAAGCACCTCACGAGTGCGACCAAATCCAATGGAATCTCGATCACCATGCCGTACTGGGATGAGCGTGTGGCCGAGATGGCGCGGCGCTACCCCGAGGTGCGGCTGGACAGGTTCCATATCGACATTCTGTGCGCGCACTTCGTGCAGCGCCCGGAATTTTTCGATGTCGTGGTCGCCAGCAATCTGTTCGGCGACATCCTCTCCGATCTTGGCCCGGCGTGTACGGGCACCATCGGCATTGCGCCCAGCGCCAACCTCAATCCGCAGCGCACGGCGCCTTCACTGTTCGAGCCGGTGCACGGCTCGGCCCCCGATATCGCGGGCAAAGGCATCGCCAACCCGATCGGCCAGATCTGGTGCGGCGCGATGATGCTCGAATTCCTCGGCCACAAACAAGCGCACGACGCCATCCTGGCGGCCATCGAGCGCACGCTTGCGTTGGGCAGCGGCGCGCCGCGCACACCGGATATCGGCGGGCATGCGGGCACCCGTGATCTTGGGCGCGCCATCGCGCAGGTACTTTGAGCAAGCGCTGGGCAAGCGTATGCGCAGAGACGGTCCTGCGCGCCTGTCCAAGAGCATTCATTGCCGGGACTCGTGCCAGAAAGTCAGCACTAAAGTCAGGAAATGCGCGTGTTTTGCGGCCAGGAGCCCGGCTGTGTATTGACATTGCCAGGAACAATGGCTCTAATCCTGCGGGTAGCACCGGTTGTGCTGCCGCCGGGGCGCCAGTCGCCCCTTCTCGCTTGCGGTTAAGGTTCTCCACGAGGGGCCTTGATCTGCCTGTGGCGCCGAAACCGGCGTGAACCCAAACGCGCCAAGACCGGCGTGATCCAAACATTTTTCGACAAGAGAGGTAACTAGTGAACAAGGCCGAGCTCATTGAGCACATTGCAACCAATGCGGACATTTCCAAGGCTGCAGCCGCGCGCGCGCTGGACTCCATCATCGGTGCGGTTCGCACCACGCTGAAAAAAGGTGGTTCCGTGTCACTGATTGGTTTCGGTACTTTTGCCGTCAGCAAGCGTGCTGCTCGCAAGGGTCGCAATCCGCGCACCGGTATGCCGATTAAAATCAAGGCCGCCAAGGTTCCGAAGTTCCGTCCCGGCAAGGCGCTCAAGGATGCGCTTAACTGAGGCGGCACGGGCATTAGCGCTACCGGGTGCTTAGCTCAGTTGGTAGAGCGGCGCCCTTACAAGGCGTAGGTCGGGGGTTCGAACCCCTCAGCACCCACCATCAAACGAAGGCGAACGTGATGTTCGCCTTTTTCTTATGCAATTCGCGGCAGGCGTGTTGTCTCACAAATAGATGTAGCGATGGATTCGTGTTCATAGTCGGGCGCAAAGCACTCCCTTTGCAAGACCGTGATGAATGCAAAGGCGCGATTTCATCGATGAAGATATTTTTGTGATGCAGCACACTATAGTTCGTGGTAACTGATGCAAAGAGTGAGAGAGCATGCTTGAATTTGTCCGTCGGCACACCAAGCTCATCAATATTGTGCTGTTTCTGCTGGTCTTCCCGTCCTTCGTGCTGTTCGGCGTTGCGGAGCGGTTTTTTGAGGACAATGGAAAGAGCGAACATGTCGCGCAGGTCGATGGACATGAAATCACCCGTGCCGAATGGGATACGCGACATCGCCGGGATGCTGACGCTGAGCGTGCACGCAATCCCAGTATCGATACCGCATCACTGGATTCCGATGCCTATCGCTACAAATCGCTGGAGGCGATGGTTACCGAGCGTACGCTTGCTGTGGAAGTCGACAAAGAACACATTCTCATTGCTGACCATCGCTTGCTCGATATGCTTAAGCAGGATCAGAATCTGGCGTATTTCCGTACCCCCGATGGCAAATTCGACGCAGTCGCGTTCAAGCGCGCCACCGGACAGACGCCCCAGCAATATGAAAATCGAGTCAGTACAGCGCTGGCGATGCAGGAAGTGCTGACCGCTATTGCCAATAGCGCGGTTGCGGCGCCAACGCAAGCTCAAATCATTCTGGATGCATTGTTTGACCAGCGCGAGGTGCAGATCGCGCGTTTCGATCCGGCGTCCTTCAAAGACAAGGTACAAGTCTCCGACGCTGACATCCAGCGCTATTACAAAGAACACCTGGCCCAGTTTTTCATTCCTGAGCAGGTCAACATCGATTACCTGGTGCTGGATCTGAATGCGTCCAGAAAGCGCGTCACCATCAACGAAGCGGATGTGAAGACCTACTATGAGCAGAACCGCGATCGTTTTAGCAATCCCGAGCAACGCCGCGCCAGCCATATCTTGATTGCCGTAGCGTCTTCGGCGAGCCCCGCCGATCGGGCCAAGGCCAAGGCCAAGGCCGAGGAAATTTTGACGCAATTGCGTGCTAAACCCAACCGCTTTGCCGAACTCGCGCATAAGAACTCGCAAGATGCGCCCTCGGCCGCGAAGGGGGGACAGCTGGATTTGGTCACGCGCGGTGCGATGCCCAAGTCCTTTGACGATGCATTGTTCTCGCTTAAAAAAGGCGCCATCAGCAATGTCATACAAACCGATCAAGGCTACAACATCATCCGCTTGGACGATATCGAGCCAGCGCAGACACTCTCTTTTGAGAAAGTGCGCACGCAGATCGAAACGCAATTCCGCGTAAGGGCGGCGCAGCAGCAATTCGACAAAGATGCCGATACCTTGGGCAACATCGTCAATCAGCAGCCCGACAGTCTGCAACCGGCAGCCAGTCAGTTGGGCCTGACTATCGAGCATGCCAATGGTGTGCAGCGTACGCCGGTGCCGGGCGCTACCGGTGCGCTGGCCAATCGTGATTTTCTGTCCGCGGTATTTGCGCCGGATTCGCTGGATCGCAAGCTCAACACGGAGGCCATCAATCTTGGTTCCAACCAGGTTGCGGTGGGGCTGGTCAAACAATATTTGCCGGCGCGCGCGCTATCTTTGGAAGAAGCCAAGAATCAGGTGCGTGCTTTGCTGATGACCGAGCGCGCTGCCGACATGGCGCGCAAGGAAGGCCAGGCCCAACTGCTGGCGTGGCAGGCGGCGCCCGGGAGTGCTAAAGTGGGTGCGCCTTTGGTGGTTTCGTACCAAGCGTTGCAATCACAACCGGTCGGTATCGTCAGTGCGGCGCTGCGCGCTGATCTGGCAAAGACGCCCGCCTGGGTTGGCGCCGATTTGGGCGATCAGGGCTATGCGGTGCTGCGCGTGAATAAATCGATCCCGCGTGACCGAACAACACCCGAGCAAGCACAGTTTGAACAAGCCGGGATTGTTCAAGGAATCATGGCCTCTGTCGAGGCAGACGCCTATTTGACTGTGCTCAAAGAGCGTTTGCGCGCCAAGATTCTGGTGCCGCGTCCGACTAATGTTAATGACGGTGCAACGGCAAAAGGCCCCGAAGAGGGCGCCCAGTAGGGCAGGGGCCTTGAGTACGGGTCTGAACCGATTTACACCCGTCGCGCAAGGGCGCGTTGAGAAATTTGTATGATTTTCCAGTACAATCTCTCGTTTTCACGGTGGCTGTAGCTCAGTTGGTAGAGTCCAGGATTGTGATTCCTGTCGTCGTGGGTTCGAGTCCCATCAGCCACCCCATCTCGGTGTTCGATCAAAGCCGGTATTAGTTGGCTTGCATTTTCTTTTAGAAATTTAAATTTCAGTTAGAATTCGCGCACCGTTTTACTTAGGAGTACTGCAATGGCTACATATGCTGAGATTGATTCCGAGATCCAAAAACATGCCGAGAAGATTGAGCAATTGCGCAAGGAAGCGCAGGTTCTGCGCAATCAGGAGCGTGTTGGCGTAATCGAGGAGTTACGCGCGAAGATTGCCGAGTACGAGATTTCTGCGTCTGATCTGAAACTGAGCCCGCGCCGGAGCCGCCGCTCGGATGCCAGGGTGGTTAAATATCGTAATCCTGCAACGGGCGAAACTTGGTCGGGCGGCCGCGGTCGCAAGCCGCGTTGGATTCAAGAGGCGCTCGCGCGTGGCGAAGATATTGCACGTTACAAGATTTGAGCCTCTGCGTTTTAATGAGATCTGGACTGGCTAACCAGAGGAATTTTTAACAGATAACGTATAGCCCTTCGTCGTAATCCGGTTTTAGTGTCCAAAGGGACTTGCTTGGATACTAAGTGCTATAGGACAAAGCCCGCGCAAGCGGGCTTTGTCGTTTCTGGAACATCGCATCAACAATTTCGACAGGCCCATCAAGAGTAAGGAAGGGTGCGGATGTTCCTGTTTATGGCGTATTTATTGGGCAGGGCAATTTGAAAAAACTTCTAGGGTAAGAAAGACGTTCATAAGTGGGATGCCTCGCAAAACCGCCGGTACCTATGACGCCAGCGGTTTTGGGGCGATTTTTAACTGTGTGCGCCTTGTGGCCTGCTGTTTCAACCCGGCCGGTGACCCGGGGCCGGAAATGAAAGACAGCGCTGGTTTGTGCGGGTCAAGGTGACGCGGGCTGGCACGCCTGACATTCAACCTTGCCTAAAATGGCGGCTGCGATCTCCTCATGAAAATCCTCATCTCCAACGACGACGGCTATCAGGCGCCCGGCATTGTCGCGTTATATACGGCGCTACGTGATATGGTTGGCACAGAAATCGAAGTGGTCGCCCCTGAGCACAACAACAGTGCTAAATCAAATGCGTTGACGCTGAATGCGCCGCTGTACGTGCATGATGCGCACAATGGTTTTCGCTACGTGACCGGCACACCCGCCGATTGCGTGCATGTTGCCCTCAAGGGCTTGCTTGACAAGCGTCCCGATCTGGTCATCTCAGGGATCAACAACGGTGCCAACATGGGGGATGACACGATTTATTCAGGCACAGTGGGCGCAGCAATGGAGGCGTATTTGTTTGGAATCCCAGCGATTGCGTTTTCGCAAATCGAGAAAGGCTGGGCCCATATTGAGGCCGCCGCCCAGGTGGCGCGCCGTTTGGTTGAGCAGGTTGTCCGCGAGCGTATGCTGGTAGGAGAGCCTTGGTTGCTGAACGTGAACATTCCAAACCGCCCGCTCGATCAACTCAAGCCGTTAAAGGTCTGCCGCCTTGGCCGGCGGCATGTTGCTGACCGCGTCATCACACAAACCAGCCCGCGCGGCGAGACGATGTACTGGATCGCCGGATCGGGCAGTGCCAAAGACGCCGGTGAGGGGACCGACTTTCACGCCATCGCGCAGGGGCATGTGGCGCTGACTCCTTTACAGGTCGATCTGACGGACCACGCCCGCTTGGGGTACTGGCATGCGGCGGCGATGCGGCTCGATCCGCTCTCACGCAGTCAAGGGTGAACAACGTGCAACAGCCCGTCCCTCGCGTGCGCTTTCCGGTGCGGCTGAATTCGCCAACGGACGCGTCGCCCGTCTCCGTGCGCGAGCGCAGCGCCGCCATGCCGCCGATGGGCCGGTCGACGGCCTCTCAGGCGGCGCGCTCGCGCATGGTGCAAAGACTGGCCAAGCAGGGGATTGCCGATGCGCGCGTACTGCGTGCATTCGATACGGTCGAGCGCCATCGCTTCGTTGACAGCGCATGGGTCAGCCAGGCTTATGAAGACATCAGTCTGCCTATCGGCCTGGGGCAAACCATTTCCAAGCCCAGCGTGGTCGCGCGCATGATCGAACTGCTGCTGCAGGCGCCTGCGCTGATGCACCCGTCTGGAGAGTCTCTCGGGCGTGTGCTCGACATTGGTACCGGCTGCGGCTATCAAGCTGCTGTGCTGGCTTGTGTGGCGCACGAGGTCTATAGCATCGAACGGTTGCGTGTTTTGCACGAACGCGCGCGCATCAACTTACGGCCCTTTCGACTGGCCAACCTGCATTTGCTGCACGGCGATGGCATGGCCGGCTACCCCAAGGGCGCGCCTTATGCGGGCATTATCGTGGCGGCCAGTGGATCGTCGGCACCCATGGCGTGGATCGAGCAGCTTGCAGTGGGCGGACGCATTGTGGCGCCGTTCGGCTCCGCCCAGGACAATCAAGCGCTCGTCGTTATCGATAAAAATATCACCGGCGTACAACAATGCATACTGGATGCCGTGCGTTTTGTCCCCCTAAAATCCGGTATCGCCTAAAGGAGAATACATGCAAGGTTTTGCCCGCCAAGCGCTCATCACGGGTGCGATCGTGCTGTCGACTGTCATACTGACCGGCTGTCCGGCACATATGCCTGCGCCGGTCATCGACCGCGGCACGATGAGCGACTCTGCCGTCTCGACGTCTTCTCTGCCCTCCTCCAATCCATCGGCATTACCGCCGCCGGGCATCGAAAACCAGGGTAAGCCCGGCTATTACACCGTGCGTCCCGGTGATACGGTGCGGCATATCGCCACCCAGACGGGGCAGAATTGGCGCGACGTTGTGCGTTGGAACGACCTTGGAAACGCCGATATGATCGCAGTCGGCCAGGTGTTGCGTGTCGCTTCGCCAGAGCCAGGTTCGTCGCAATCTCAATCTGCATCCACGCCCTCGGGTACGGGGGGAGCGGGTGTATCCGCCACGGCCCAGAACGCTTCGCAAGCCGCTGGATCAAGCCAGCGCGCCAGTGCCGCGTCGACCGACGGGGAGATCAGTTGGATGTGGCCTGCCCAAGGCTCGGTACTGGCCAACTTTAATCCGGCGAAGAACGACAAAGGGATCGATATCGGCGGAAGCGCAGGCGACCCGGTGTACGCTGCCGCCAGCGGCCGTGTGATTGCTATAACGCCGTTGACTGGCTATGGCAACGTGATCCTGATTCAGCACAATGGGGGCTATCTGAGCGCGTACACGCATGTGCAGAAATTCCAAGTTCAGGAAAAAGAAGTCGTCACCCGAGGCCAAAAGATCGCTGAAATTGGTAGCAGTACGGATGGGACGACGGTCAAACTCCATTTTGAAATCCGCCGCAACAACGAACCGGTCGATCCGGCACGCTACCTGCCTGCGCGATGAGGCCTCTTGGGTGGATTGTTGGCGCAACGCGTAGAGCAATCACCCGGGGTGACCGGTTTGAGTAAAACCGCCGTGCCGCAAGCCGCTGATGTATGGCTGCGCGTCGAGTCGCTCGACCTTGATGCGCAAGGCGTTGCCCATCAAGACGATGGCAAGGTTGTGTTCATCGAAGGTGCCTTGCCTTTCGAGGACGTGCGCTATCAATGCTTGCGCAGCAAGAACAATTGGGAGCAGGGCGTGATGACCGAACTGCGGCACGAATCGTCGCAGCGCGTGCGTCCGCGCTGCCCGCATTTTGGGCTGCATACGGGGGCTTGCGGCGGCTGCAAAGTGCAACATCTGGACGCTGCCGCACAGGTCGCGGTCAAACAACGCGCATTGGAAGACCAGCTTTGGCACTTGGGCAAGGTCCGCCCGCAGACCGTGCTGCGCGCCTTGCAGGGCCCGGCGTGGCACTATCGCTACCGTGCGCGTCTATCAGTGCGCTACGTCCCCAGGAAGGGTGTGGTTCTGATCGGTTTTCATGAACGCAAGAGCCGCTACATCGCCGATATGACGGTCTGCCCGGTATTGCCCGATCCGGTCAGCCGGATGCTTGTGCCCTTGCGGGAATTGATTGGTTCGCTTGACGCGCGTGAGCGTTGTCCGCAAATCGAGTTGGCTTGCGGTGATGCACCGGGGGCGGCTGCGTTGGGGACGATGGCCCTGGTGCTGCGCCATCTGCAACCGTTATCTGAAGCCGACCGGGCGCGTTTGCACGCCTTTGCCCTCGCGCATCCCGGTGTTCAATGGTGGTTACAGCCGCAGGGGCCCGATAGCGTGCACCTGCTCGATATCCCCCCCGGCGCCGCACCGGGTGCGCTGAATCCAGCCGGGGTGCTGCTGGCCTACGAGTTGCCCGATTTTGGGCTCACCATGCCGTTTCGGCCCACTGACTTTACGCAGGTCAATCCACACATCAACCGTGCGCTGCTCGCGCGGGCGCTGCAGTTGCTCGATGTGCAAAGCAGTGACCGGGTGATCGATTGGTTCTGCGGCCTGGGTAACTTCACACTGCCGTTGGCCACGCGTGCGGGCGAAGTCCTTGGCATCGAAGGCAGCCCCGAGCTGGTGGCGCGGGCGAATGAAAACTATGCGCGCAACCGCCCGGCGTGCGCGAGTCGCCGGGCACTGGCGCCCGCGCACTTCGTCGCGCGCAATTTGTTCGAGATGACACCGGAAATGCTCGAGCGCGATGGCCGCGCCGATCGCTGGCTGATCGATCCGCCGCGCGAAGGCGCCTTCGCGCTGGTCAAGGCGCTGGCCGATTTGCACCAGCGGCAGCGGCTACAGCCATTGCAAGCATTGCAGGTGCCGGGGGGCTGGGCACCGCCGCAGCGCATCGTCTATGTGAGCTGTAACCCGGCTACGCTGGCGCGCGACGCGGGGTTGCTGGTGCATCAAGCGGGTTACCGTTGCACAGCGGCGGGTGTCATCAATATGTTTCCGCATACAGCGCATGTGGAGTCCATCGCGGTGTTTGATCGGGATGCGGGACTTCCAACCTAGGGCCTGTTCACACTATTTCCGCGACTGCGGAAATAGTGTGAACAGGCCCTAATTCGATTTCTCGTTCAAAACAGCAAGAACAGACTTGGCGCGCTGGCTTTTCTCCTTCCCCCTTTGGGGGAAGGCAGGGATGGGGGCTTGCGGCGCTTGGAAATACAGACAGCGCCCATGCTCAACGGCGCGCGGCCCCCACCCCACCCCCCCATGCGGGGGAGGGAGTCAGGCCAGCGCGCCAAGTCGGCGTTTTGCGGGAACGATGGAATCAGGGTCATTTCTATCGTTTTGAACGAAAAATGGAATAAGAACAATGAGGGCCGGTCCGTCAGTGCCGTAACCGGTGTGCCAAGCAAAGCAAAAAACCTCGCCATAGTGCGGTGATGACGAGGGTTTGCAATACCGCCAGCGCCAGGGGGAAGGCGCGATGGTTATGTCACACGGGCACTTCCGGGGCGCAGTGCGGTTCCTTGAGGGCCTGCGCCCGTTTCATCGCCGCTGCATGGAATGCGCGCAGGATTACATCCCCTCGTAACTCGGTCCGCCCCCGCCCTCGGGAGTGATCCAGACGATATTTTGTGTCGGGTCTTTGATATCGCAGGTTTTGCAGTGCAGGCAGTTCGCGGCGTTGATTTGCAGGCGCGTCTGACCGGCACGGGCTTCGTCGGGGACGAATTCATAAACACCCGCAGGGCAGTAGCGCGCTTCGGGGCCGGCGTAGATCGGCAGGTTGATGCGCGTCGGCACCGTCGGGTCTTTGAGCGTGAGGTGCGAGGGCTGGTTTTCCTCGTGGTTGGTGTTGCTGATGAATACCGACGAGAGACGGTCGAAGGTGAGCTTGCCATCGGGCTTGGCGTAATCGATCTTCGGGCACTGCTCGGCGGGCTTGAGCCCCGCGTAATCGAACTTGTTGCGGTGAACCGTCCATGGGATATGGCCACGCAGCAGCCACTGTTCGATCCCCGTCATGAAGGAGCCGACATAAAAGCCCTTCTTGAACCAAGTCTTGAAATTGCGGTCTTTGTGCAGTTCGGCGCACAGCCAGCTTTGCTTGAACGCCTCCGGATAGGCGCTCAACTCGTCGCGTTGGCGACCGGCCGTCACGGCCTCGTAGGTAGCTTCGGCCGCTAACATGCCGGTCTTGATCGCGGCATGGATGCCTTTGATGCGGCTGGCGTTCAGGTAGCCCGCATCGCAGCCCACCAGCGCGCCGCCAGGAAATACCGTCTTGGGCAGCGCGAGCGGGCCGCTGGCGTTGATGGCGCGCGCGCCGTAGGACAAGCGCTTGGGCGCCTTGAAGTCGCCCTCGCCCTCGAAATACCAACGGATGCTGGGGTGCGTCTTGAAGCGTTGGAACTCCTCGAAGGGGCTCAGATGCGGGTTCTTGTAATCCAGGCCAATCACGTAGCCGATCGCCACCAGGTTATTTTCGAGGTGGTACATGAAGGCGCCGCCGTAGGTATCGGGCTTGAGCGGCCAGCCCGCCGAGTGCAGCACCAAACCGGGCCGGTGGCGCGCCGGGTCGATCTCCCACAGCTCCTTGACACCGACGGCAAAGGAGGTCGGATCCTTGCCTTCATCGAGCTTGTACTTGGCCAGCAATTGGCGGCCCAGATGGCCGCGCGCGCCCTCGGCGAAGATGGTGTATTTGGCGTGCAGCTCCATGCCCAGCTGGAAGGTCTCAGCCGGCTCGCCGTTCTTGCCGATGCCCATGTTGCCGGTGGCCACGCCCTTGACTGCCCCGTTCTCGTCATAGAGCACTTCGGCGGCGGGAAAGCCCGGAAAAATCTCCACGCCCAGTGCCTCAGCCTGTTGCGCGAGCCAACGTACAAGGTAACCCAGGCGGACGATGTAGTTGCCCTCGTTGTGGAAATTGGGGGGCATCAAAAACTTGGGTATGGACGATGCCCCGTGCTCGCGCAGAAACAAAAGCACGTCTTGCGTGACCGGCTGATTGACCGGCGCCCCGCGTTCGCGCCAATCGGGCAGCAGCTCGTTGAGCGAGCGCGGGTCCATGACCGCGCCCGACAGCGTATGCGCACCAGGCTCGGAGCCTTTTTCGAGTATGACCACCGAAATGTCCTTGCCGTGTTGCGCGGCAAGCTGCTTGAGTCGGATCGCAGTCGATAGCCCCGCCGGGCCAGCACCGACGATGGCTACGTCGTACTCCATGGTTTCCCGAGGGCCGTACTTGGCAAGGATTTCTTCAGAGGTCATGGTTACAAGAAGGTCTGATCGTGATAGAGGTTAGAGTCGCGGCAGGTGTAAACGAAATGGTAAACGCTGACAGCAGGGCTTAACCATTTTATTCGGCACCATCGCCAAATAGCTTGCTTGATGTCTGCACGGGGGTTGTTTTCCACACATGCGCCGCACCCCGTCATAATCGCGGCCGCCGCAGAAAAAGGTGGTGCCACGCATGTACGTCAGCGATCCGGGTCATCCCACTTTCGCATCGTGGGGTCACAATGGTGCGGCACCCAGCCCACCAGGCGATCTGCGCCGGCGGCGGCGCAACCATGCTCTGGGTTGATGGTGTCCAGCAAAAAGCGCTCGCGTTGCCAGACAGGCTGCGCGCTCTAGTACAAAACTGAAGGAAGATTGGTTCTCATGCGTTCCCTTGATTTCGCGTTGTTCAACTGGATCAACGCCACCCCGGCGACGCCGCACGCGCTCATCAGCATCGCGACCCTCATCACCCACGGGCTTCCGGCTCTGACTGTGGTGGTGCTGGCGCTCGCGGCGGTATTGAATCCGGCATGGCGCAGGCCGGTGTTGCTGGTTGCACTGAGCATGGTACTGACGTGGGCGGGAGCGACGCTGGTGCGCTGGGGCATGCCCATGCCGCGACCCGGGCAATTGGGGATGGGCCATCAGTGGATTGAACATGCCCTTTCGCCGGGCTTCCCGAGCATGCACGCCTCGTGCATGTTCGCTGCGGCCATGGCGCTGGTTTGGGGGCGCTGCTGGCCGCTGGCGCTGCCCTCGCTGGTGGCTGCCGTGCTGGTGGCTTGGAGCCGTCCGTTCCTGGGCGTGCACTTTCCGATGGATGTCGCGGGCGGTTTCGTGCTGGGCAGCGTCGTCTCGTGGATAGTGTGCTGGGGCGCGCGGCATATCGGGGTGGCGCAACGCAGGGGCTGAAGGGCCGCGCTTGCAGCGCCTGTTTTCAATCTTCTCAATCTTTTCGGGGCTGCGTTGCCCTGCCGTTTGCGGCGCACGTGGAGGGGTTCTGTGACCTGGCCCCCGCTCCTTGGGGCGGAGGCGCCTGCTTCTCAAACCGTTTTTCTCAAGCTGTTTGCTGGATCGTTTCGGCAGCCGTGGCCTGCCCGGCAGCGTCTTCAATCCACGATTCGCGCAGCAACGTTGCCGGATGGCTGCTGCCGGACCTGACACCGACCAGCGCGCCCCAATCCGGATCGAAGCGGCTGGCAATGAATGCCTGCGCAATCGTCGCGCTGCCATGCTTGAGCAGCAAAGCCGCTTGCGCGCACAAAGCCAGGCGTTGTGCCGTGCAGCGCGCCTGGCGCTCCTGTTCGGCGGCCGGGCGCTGCAACGCCTCGCGCACCCGCCGCACCTGGGCACGCACACGTGCTTCGCCGGCTGTCGCAGCGTCGAGCCAGTCCAGCACACGCGCAGTGCCTTCGGGGTCGCGCGCGACGGCACGCAGCACATCCAGGCACATCACGTTGCCCGCGCCTTCCCAGATCGAACTCACAGGCGCCTCGCGGAACAAGCGTCCCATGGCGCCGATTTCGACGTAGCCGTTACCGCCGAACACCTCCATGGCCTCCGCCACCACGGTGACCGCGCGTTTGCAGACCCAGAACTTGGCCGCGGGCGTGATCAGCCTGCGCCATGCGGCATCGAGCGGATCGGACGTGCCGAAGCGCGCCGCCAGATCCATGCCCAGCAAGGTGGCGCCTTGGGTTTCGAGCGCGATGTCGGCGAGCAGCTCCGTCATCGACGGTTGATCCACCAATGCCTTGCCGAAAGCGTAACGGTGGCGCGCGTAGTGCAGCGCCTGCGCAAACGCGCGGCGGATGAAGCCGGCGCTGGCCAGCACGTTGTCCAGCCGGGTGTAGGCGGCCATTTCCACGAGGATCGGAATACCGCGCCCCGGCTCGCCCACCATCACGCCCCAGGCGCTATGGAATTCGGCCTCGCTGCTTGAATTGGAGCGGTTGCCGACCTTGTCCTTCAAGCGTTGCAAATGGATGGCGTTCTTGCGGCCGTCCGGTTGCCAGCGCGGCACGTAGAAGCATGACAGCGTGCCTGCTTCGGTCTGGGCCAGCACCAGGTGCGCATCGCACATGGGGGCGGACAGGAACCATTTATGGCCGGTGATGAGGAACTCATCCCCCCAGGGGCCCGCGTGGCCGACCCGTTCGGCGCGTGTCACGTTGCTGCGCAAATCGCTGCCGCCCTGTTTCTCGGTCAGGCCCATGCCCACGGTGATGGAGCGCTTGTGTGTCAGCGGGATGTCGCGCGGGTCATGAACGGTGTCCGCCAGTTTGGGCCACAGGTCGTGCAATAGCGCCGGATTGCGCTGTAGCACGGGAATACTGGCCTTGGTCATCACGCTCGGGCAGCACGAACCCGGCTCGATCTGGCTGTGCATGTACAGCGAGGCGCCGTAGACGGTCCACGCCGACGCGCGCGTATCGATATAAGGACGGTTGGTGATGCCATTGCGGCGTGCCATCGCCATCGCCTCGTGCCATGCGGGGTGGAACTTCACGAAGTCGATGCGCTCGCCCGTGGGGGAGTGCGTGCGCAGTTCGGGCGCGTACACCTCGGCGTCCTCGCCCATGCGCAGCGCCGCTTCGCTGCCGTACTCGGCGCCCTGGCGCAACAATTGCGCATCGCCCCAGCTTGCCCCGGCACGGGCGAGCGCGGCGCGCAGTATCGGATCGCTGGTGTACAGGTTGTAGCCGAACAATTCGGGCACTTGGTTATTGGGGTGGATGCCCGTTTGAACCTCAGTGATCATCGAAAGTCTCCTGGCTGATGGGGAAAAGATCGGAAAATCATGCGCAACGCCAGCGGTGTCTTTCCGGCAGAGAAAGACATCGTACGGTTATACGCGCTTGCGCCCAGCGGCCAAGCTGTGATGGGCAGGCGGCGTCCCCCCGGTGTTTCGCCGGGGCTGACGGCATATTCAATGCGCTGCTTGGATCAGCCGTTCCTATGAAGAAAAAAAGCCCCTCTCGCCGAAACGGCAAAAAGGGCTTTTCAGGCCGGCAGAGCGATGGAAATAAGAAACAAAAAAGGAGCGTGATGGCGCTTACTTCTTGCTTGCGCTTTCCATTTCAACGTGGCGCACCAGCAATACCGGCACAGTGGACTGGCGCAGCACGGCTTCGGCGTCGCTGCCCAGCAACAGGCGGCCCAAACCGCGTCGCCCGTGGGTGCCCAGTACGATCAGATCGGCCTCCCAGCTTTGCGCTTCGGCGAGCACGTGCTCACTGACGCGCGCGCCAGCGCTTTCACGCAACGTTGTGCTCGACGGCACGCCGGCGGCCTGTGCTTTGTCCTGCGCTTCAGTGAGCACTTTCTCGGCATTACCCCGCATCGATTGCGTCCAGTCGTCCATCTGGCCCGCGTAGGCGTCCATCGCCAGCGCAAAGGACAGTTCATCGATGATGGTCATCACCCGAATCTGCCCCTTGGTCAAGGCTGCAACCTCAATGGCTTCTTCCAGGCCTTTGTTGGAAGTATCGCTGCCGTCAACAGGAACCAGAATGCGTTGGTATAGAGACATAAAAAACTCCTTGAAACGGAAAACTACCCCGGGAAAGCTCGACACGAATCAGCCGTGATCGGCGCATCTTGGTTTGGGTGGACTGTTTCGTTGTCAATGCCCGCGATACCGCCGGGTATCGCGGCGCTTTGTGTTTCGCATTCCGTCCTGGATCCAGGCGCGCCTTGTTCGTTCCAATTCGTGTAAATGTTCCTTGAATACGCCTGCGCAATTGTGGGCTATCGTGCGTCGCGCTGCAATTAAGCAAGCGCGGCTCTCGGGCTCTGTTTGCGGTTCCAGATTGCCCGAAAAGTCCGGGCGTGAGCCGTGGGGAGCCCGTCAACAGGGTTTTATAGCCCCGCCGCTGCGCGCAGTAACGCGGCTTTGTCGGTGCGTTCCCAGGTGAATTCGGGCTCTTCGCGGCCGAAATGACCATAGGCGGCGGTTTTGGCATAGATCGGGCGCAATAGATCGAGCATCTGGATGATGCCTTTGGGACGCAGGTCGAAATGCTGTTGCACCAGCGCGGCGATTTTTTCGTCCGCAATGGCGCCCGTGCCCGCAGTGTTGACGGTGATGTTCATCGGGCGCGCGACGCCGATCGCGTAGGCGACCTGAATCTGGCACTGCCGCGCCAGCCCGGCGGCGACGATGTTCTTGGCCACATAGCGCGCGGCATAGGCCGCCGAGCGGTCCACCTTGCTCGGGTCCTTGCCGGAGAACGCACCGCCGCCATGCGGGCAAGAGCCGCCATAGGTATCGACGATGATCTTGCGCCCGGTCAGGCCGCAGTCGCCCTGCGGGCCGCCGACGACGAAACGACCGGTCGGGTTGATCAGGTAGTCCTTCTTCTGCATGCCCTTGATCAATTCCTTGGGCAGCACGGGCTTGATGATTTCCTCGATCACGGCTTCAATGAACGAGTCCTTCATCTTCGTGGGCGTTTCGCTCTGGTCGGGGTCATGCTGCGTTGAGAGCACCACCGTGTCAATGCCGTGCGGTTTGCCGTCGACGTAGCGCATCGTCACCTGGCTTTTGGCGTCGGGGCGCAGGAAGGGCAGGCGGCCGTCTTTGCGCAGTTGCGCCTGGCGCTCGACCAGGCGGTGCGCGTAGTAGATCGGCGCGGGCATCAGCTCGGGCGTTTCGTCGCAGGCGTAGCCGAACATCAGGCCCTGGTCGCC
>JAITWT010000003.1 GCA_031285125.1 Burkholderiaceae bacterium
GGAACCTCTGAACAACTCCCCGCGCGTGGGCGCGCCCGGATTCGGGATGGGATGCAAGGCGCAAAGCGCAGCGATACCCGGGGGTATCGCGAGCATTTGCAACGAAGCAGACCGCCCGAATACGGGATGCGACCGCCGCGGGGGAGTGGTTCAAAGCTTCCCTTACGTCTGCCTCACACGGACGGCATCAAAGCATGCGCGCATGAACCCGCGTGCGGGTGTTTTATTCGCCCCCCTCCTGGGCCCCACTTCGTAGAATGCCCCGCGATGTCCGCGCCTGTCTTTTCTTTGTGGTTGCTCATCATCCTGCCCTTCGTTGCCAGCGTGATTGCGGCAGCGATGCCGACCCATTCGCGCAACCTCGAATCGACGCTGGCGGGTCTGGTCGCGCTGGGCGGGGCGATCGGGCTGGGCACCCTCTTTCCGCGCATCGCCGCGGGGCAGGTACTGCACGCCTCGATCGCGTGGATCCCCGCGCTGGGCCTGAACCTGAGCCTGCGGCTGGACGGTTTCGCATGGCTGTTTGCGATGCTGGTGCTGGGCATCGGCGCACTGGTCGTGCTGTACGCGCGCTATTACCTGTCGGCCTCCGATCCGGCGCCGCGCTTTTACGGCTTTTTCCTGGCCTTCATGGGCTCCATGCTGGGCGTGGTGCTGGCGGGCAATCTGGTGCAGATGGCGCTGTTCTGGGAGTTGACCAGCCTGTTTTCCTTCCTGCTGATCGGCTACTGGCACCACCGCCGCGATGCACGGCGTGGCGCGCGCATGGCGCTGGTGGTCACTGGCGCGGGCGGGCTGTGCCTGCTGGCCGCGGTATTGCTGCTCGGACGCATCGTGGGCAGTTATGAGCTCGATGCGGTACTCGCCTCGGGCGCAACCATCCGGGCGCATGCGCTGTATCCGCTGACGCTGGCGCTGGTCCTGCTGGGCGCTTTCACCAAGAGCGCGCAATTTCCCTTCCACTTCTGGCTGCCGCGCGCCATGGCCGCACCCACGCCGGTGTCGGCCTATCTGCATTCAGCGACGATGGTCAAGCTCGGCGTGTTTCTGCTGGCGCGGCTGTGGCCGGTGCTTTCTGGATCATCCGAATGGTTCTGGCTGGTCAGCGGCGCGGGCGCGGCGACGCTGCTGCTGGGCGGCTTCGCGGCCATGTTCCAGCGTGATCTGAAAGCACTGCTGGCCTATTCAACGCTGTCGCACCTCGGGCTGATCGTGCTGCTGCTTGGGCTCAACAGCACGCTGGCCGCGGTGGCGGCCGTCTTCCACGTGGTCAACCACGCGACTTTCAAGGCCTCCCTGTTCATGACCGCCGGGATCATCGACCACGAAAGCGGCACGCGCAACATCAACAAACTCAGCGGTTTGTTCAAGCTGATGCCGATCACAAGCACGCTGGCCATCATCGCCTGTGCCGCGATGGCGGGCGTGCCGCTGCTCAATGGTTTCCTGTCCAAGGAGATGTTTTTTGCCGAGACGGTGTTCATCGAGCACACGCCGTGGATCGAGGCCGCGCTGCCGATCACGGCCACGCTGGCGGGCGCGTTCAGCGTGGCCTATTCGTTGCGTTTCGTGGTCGATGTGCTTTTCGGCGCCCCTTGCCAATCGCCGCAGGTGCCGCGAACACCGCACGAGCCGCCGCGCTGGATGCGTGCGCCGATCGAATTGCTGGTGTTGATCTGCCTGGTGGTCGGCATCGCGCCCGCGTGGGCCGTCAACGCCCTGCTGGCGACGGCGGCGCGCCCGGTGGTGGGCGGCGATCTGCCCGACTACAGCTTGGCGCTCTGGCATGGTTTCAACGCGCCGCTGCTGATGAGTACGCTCGCGCTCGCAGGCGGGGCGCTACTGTATGCGGCGCAACGCGCGCTGCGCGCGCGCGGCCATCTGGCGCGAACGCCGCTGATGCACCACCTCAATGGCCAGCATGCCTTCGAACACCTGCTCGCATACCTGAGCGCCGCCGGGCGCGCCAGCCAGCGCATTCTGGGCACGCGGCGCCTGCAAACGCAATTGCTGGCGCTGGCGCTGGCGGCGATCGCGGGCGCGGCCGCCGCGCTGCACTTCGCGCCAACACAGGGCGGCGCGAACATGCCCGCCGCGATGGCATCCGCTATGACGTCGGCAATGGTGTCGCCCTCCGCACCCCCGCCTGCGACACTGCCCTTTTCGCCGATGTTCGCCATGCTCTGGTTGATCGGTGGCGTCAGCGCGCTGGCCGCCGTGCGCCAAGCCAAATTCCACCGGCTCGCAGCGCTGATGCTGGCGGCCGCGACCGGGCTGGTGTGCTGCATCACCTTCCTGTGGCTGTCCGCGCCCGACCTGGCGCTCACGCAACTGGTGGTCGAAGTGGTCACCACCGTGCTGGCCCTGCTCGGCCTGCGCTGGCTGCCTCCGCGCAACCCAGGGCGCCTGGCCGCCGGTACGCAGCTGCGCGTATGGGGCCGGCACATGCGCGATCTGGCGGTTTCCGGGGCGGCTGGCGCTGGCCTGGCGTGGCTCGCGTGGACCATGATGACGCGCCCCCTGCCACGCTTTCCCAGCAGCATCTCCCCCTTCTTCCTCGAACGCGCGCTCAGCGAAGGCGGCGGCACCAACGTGGTCAACGTGATGCTGGTGGACTTTCGCGGCTTCGACACCCTCGGCGAAATCACCGTACTGGGCCTGATCGCACTGACCGTCTATGCCCTGCTGCGGCGCTTCCGCCCCGCGATCGAATCGATGGCCCCGCCGCCGCAGCAACGCTGGCCCGACCACGAAGCGCCCGACCTGATCAACCCGCGCCGCGCCGCCGATACGGCCATCGGTTACCTGATGGTGCCGGCGGTGCTGATCCGCCTGCTGCTGCCGTTAGCGATGCTTGCGGCGGTCTATTTCTTTCTGCGCGGGCACAACAACCCCGGCGGCGGCTTCGTTGCCGGACTGGTGATGGCCGTGGCGCTGCTGCTGCAATACATCGTCTCGGGCACCGAGTGGGTAGAAGCGCACCTGCGCATTTACCCGCGCCGCTGGATTGGGACCGGCCTGCTGTTTGCCCTGGTCACCGGCGGCGCAGCCATGCTGCTGGGCTACCCTTTTCTAACCACGCACACCGTGCACTTCACGCTGCCGCTGATCGGCCCGGTGCATCTGCCCAGCGCGACCTTCTTCGATCTGGGCGTATACACCCTGGTGCTGGGCGCGACGATGCTGATCCTCACCGCGCTGGCGCACCAGTCGATACGCAGCCACCGCTGGATGGAAGGGGAGGAAGAAGAGGCGGCGCTGAGCCTGCCATCGCCGGATACCGCCGCCGCTGCCGTCCCAGCAGCCGCACCCAACGCCACGACGGAGGCGCTCTGAAATGGAAGCTGTCCTGGCCATCGCCATCGGCGTGCTGACCGGATCGGGCGTTTATCTGCTGCTGCGCCCGCGCACTTTTCAGGTGCTCATGGGGCTGACACTGCTGTCCTACGCGGCCAACCTGTTCATCTTCAGCATGGGGCGGCTCAAGCTCAACGGCGATCCGGTACTGCATCCGGGCGTGACGGCCACGCTGGCCAACACCGCCGACCCGATGCCGCAATCCCTGGCGCTGACCGCGATCGTGATCGGCTTTGCGATGACGGCGTTGTTTCTGGTCGTACTGCTGGCCTCGCGCGGACTCAGCGGCGCCGACCATGTCGATGGCGCGCGCGACACCGACGATGAAAGCGGCCAACCCGATACGGGCGATGCCGGCAAGCAAAGGCGTACCCCATGAGCGGCATCGCGCCATTGCTCGATCACCTGATGCAAGGGGCGATGCCGCATCTGGTGGCGGTACCGATCCTGGCGCCGCTGCTGACCGCCGGCTTGATGCTGCTGCTCGAAGAGCGCCGCCGCCGCACGCGCGCGTTGCTGGCGGTGATTTCTGGCGCGGTGGGCCTGACTGCCGCGCTGGCGTTGCTGTACTGGGTCAACGCGCCCGGCACCGGCGGCGGTTCCGGCTCCATCGGCGTTTATTTGCCGGGCAACTGGAGCGCGCCGTTCGGCATCGCGCTGGTGGCCGACCGGCTGTCGTCGATGATGGTGATGCTCACCGGCGTGATCGCCTTCGCGGTCTCGATCTACGCCACCTCGCGCTGGGACCGCGCAGGCGTGCATTTCCACCCGCTGCTGCAACTGCAACTGATGGGGCTCAATGGCGCCTTTCTCACCGGCGATCTGTTCAACCTGTTTGTCTTTTTTGAAGTGATGCTGGCCGCCTCCTACGGCCTGCTGCTGCACGGCTCGGGGCGCGCGCGCGTGGGCGCGGGGCTGCATTACATCGTCATCAATCTGGCCGCATCGACGCTGTTCGTGGTCGGCGCGGCGCTGCTGTATGGCGTCACGGGCACGCTCAACATGGCTGACCTGAGCGCACGCATGACGCAGCTTTCAGCGCACGACCTCGCGCTGGCGCACGCGGCGGCGGCCCTTCTGGCCTCCGCGTTCTTTGCCAAGGCCGGCGCCTGGCCGCTCAACTTCTGGCTCGTCCCCGCCTACAGCGCGGCGGTGCCGCCGGTGGGCGCGGTGTTCGCCCTGCTGACCAAGCTGGGCCTGTATACGCTGTTGCGGCTGTGGCCGCTGCTGTTCGGGCTGGAGGCGGGCCCTTCAGCGCTGTTCGGCCAGAACGTGCTCATCGGTCTGGGCCTGGTCACGCTGGCCCTGGCGGCGCTGGGCATGCTGGGCACACAGCGGCTGTCCAGGCTCGCCAGCTATGCGGTGCTGATTTCGGCGGGTACGCTGCTGGCCGCCGTGGGCCTGGGGGCCCGCACTGCTGCTGTCTGGGCCGGTGCGCTGTATTACTTGCTGGCGTCCACGCTGGCGGTCGCCGCGCTGTTTTTGCTGACCGACATGATCGAACGCTGGCGCAACGCGGGCTCAAGCATCGCCGCGCATGAAGCCGCCGCGCCTTTTCTGACCGAAGACCTGCGCCCACGCCACGATGTGAATCTGGACGACGAACGCCAAGCGCTCTATGGCCGGGCGATTCCCGCCGGCGCCGTTTTCCTGGGCTTAAGTTTTCTGGGCTGCGCGCTGTTGCTGGCCGGGATGCCGCCGCTGGCCGGTTTCATCGGCAAGGTGGCCATGCTGCATGGGCTGCTGGGCGCGCCGCACGTCACACGCGCGGGCGCCGTCTTTCTGGCGCTGCTGCTGGTTTCGGGCCTGTGCGCGCTGATCGCTTTCAGCCGCGCCGGCATCCGCCACCTCTGGACGCTCGAGCACCACGCCACGCCAGCGCTGCGCGCGGTCGAGGCGCTACCGGTGGCGCTGTTGCTGCTGATCTGTATCACGCTCACGGTGGCCGCGGGGCCGGTGCTGCGCTACACCCAGGCCACGGCGCAGGATTTGCGTCATCCCGCCGTCTACCGCGCGGCGGTGATGCAGGCGCGGCCCAAGCCTGGACCGAATTCCTCTGCGCCGGCCTCTGTGCCGCAAATGGAGGGCGCCAAGCCATGAAACGCTGGCTGCCCTCGCCCACGCTCTCGCTGCTGCTACTGGCCGCGTGGCTGCTGCTGAACCAGTCGCTGGACCCGGCCACCGTGCTGCTGGGTCTGTTCCTCGCGATCGCGGTGCCGCTGCTCACACGCCGTCTGCGCCCGGCGCCGGTGCGCGTGCGCCGGCCCGGCGTGGCATTACGGCTGGCCGCGCACGTGCTGATCGATCTGGTGAAATCCGCCCTCGATGTTGCGCGCCTGCTGCTGACCCGCCGCACGCGCCAAATCCGTTCACACTTTGTGCTGGTGCCGCTGGAGTTGCGCGATCCGAACGCGCTGGCGGTACTCGCCGTCATCCTGTGCCTAACGCCCGGTACTGCCTGGGCCGAAATCACGCTGGACCGCTCGCGCCTGCTGATCCACGTGTTTGACCACGACGATGACGACGCCTTCATCGCGTTCATCAAGCAACGCTACGAACGCCCACTCATGGAGATCTTCGAATCATGATGCCCCTCATGTCCCCCCTGCTGCTGTGGCCCGTGAAATTCGCGCTTTTTCTGCTGTCGATCGCCATGCTGTGCGCGCTCGCGCGGCTGCTGATCGGCCCGCGCGCGCACGACCGCGTGATGGCGCTGGACGCGCTGTACATCAACGGCTTGCTGATGATGCTGGTGCTGGGCATCGTGCAAGCCAGCAGCGCCTATCTGGAAGCGGCGCTGCTGATCGCACTGTTCGGCTTCGTCGGCTCGACGGCGCTGGCCAAATTCCTGCTGCGCGGCGAGGTGATCGAATGACCCCCATTGACACACTGCACGTCCTGCCCTGGTGGGTCGAACTGCCGACTGCGGTATTCGTCGTTGCCGGCGCCGCTTTCGCCGCCATCGGCTCCTTCGGCTTGGTGCGCCTGCCGACTTTCTTTCGCCGCATCCATGCGCCCACGTTGGGCGCAACACTGGGCGTCTGGTGCATGACGATCGGCACCCTGCTGTTCTTCTCCGCCCAGGGCCTGCTCCTGTTTCTGCATACCACGCTGGTCGTGCTGTTCGTTGCCATCAGCGCCCCGGTCACCACCATATTTCTGATGCGCGCAGCACGCTTTCGCCAAACGCACTCCGGCCGAAAACCCGAGCCGGGGCCGGATTGAGGATAGGCCGGATCGACCCATAAAATCGCCGCGAGATGAACAAGGCCTTCACCAAGGAAAGCGACGCGGACGCCGACGACGACGACGATGGCAGCGAAAGCCCCGCCAGCGCGCTGCCGGCGGGGGTGCGCAACTACATCACGCCGCAAGGCTTCGCGCGTCTGCGCGCGGAGCTGCTGCAACTGATGGACGAGGAACGGCCCAAGGTGGTCGAAGCGGTGCACTGGGCCGCCAAGAACGGGGATCGATCGGAAAATGGCGACTATTTGTACGGCAAAAAACGCCTGCGCGAAATCGACCGCCGGATTCGTTTCCTGACCCAGCGGCTGGAGGCGGCCGAGGTCACCGATCCATCGGTGCACTACGGCAGCGATCAGATATTTTTTGGCGCCACCGTGCGCTACGCCGATGCGCACGATGGCGAACGTGATGTGACGATTTTGGGCATTGATGAAGCTGACAGCGCACACCGGCAGGTCAGTTGGATTTCCCCGATTGCGCGTGCGCTGCTTAAAGCGCACGAAGGGGATGTGGTGCGGCTGGTGACGCCCAGCGGGATGCGAGACATTGAAATTCTGGCGGTCAGTTACCCCGCCCCTGGCGTCTGACGGCCTCCCGTATCGGCCCCCGCGCGCTTGCCTTTTCTGTGTGGACGCGGTGCGCAAAAATGGGCCCGGACACAGTGTGCCGGGGTTGCGGGGTTATACAGACAGACGCGACGTTCATCCGAGGAAGCGCGGAAAATGGATCGTTCCCCTGCACTCATTCCCCTGCGCCAATCCAAACCTCTCAAATAAAAGTACAACCGCGCGGCAGCCGCATCCGTTTTTGTGCCATCCCCCAACCCACCTTTATGACTTCGGCAGCTTTCTCAACATCGAAAGCCCTGCCTTGGCTGGCGCCGGGGCAGGATTTCCCTGACCCAGCTCTCTCCTGGGGGCCTGACGACCCCATTGCAGGTTTATTGGCCGCTGGCGGCGCGCTCGATGTGCTTTCTCTGCTCGCCGCCTACCGCAAAGGCATCTTCCCGTGGTTCAGCCAAGGGCAACCGATTTTGTGGTGGAGCCCTGACCCGCGCATGGTGCTGGAAACCCAACGCTTCACACTGCATCGCTCGCTACGCCGGCGTTTGCAGCAGTTTCGTGCCGATACCCACTGTCAAATTCGCTTCGACAACGCTTTCAATACGGTGATCCACACCTGCGCCCAAACACCGCGTACGGGGCAATCGGGCACCTGGATCGTCCCGGACATGGTCGAAGCCTATACCGCTTTGCACCACGCGGGCTTTGCCCACAGCGTGGAGACCTGGATCGACGGACAGCTGGCCGGCGGTTTGTATTGCACGGCTATCGGGCATGCGGTCTTTGGCGAATCGATGTTTACGCGCCAAACCGACGCCTCCAAGATCGCACTGGCCGCGCTGGCGGCTTTCTGCCGCGCACAAGGCATCGAGCGCATCGACTGCCAGCAGAACACCGCACACCTGGCCTCGCTGGGCGCGACCGAAATGGCGCGCGCGGACTTCATCGAGGGCTTAGACCATGCTTGTGCCCGGCCCGCGCCGATCTGGAGCTTCGAGCCCCTATACTGGAATGAACTTCTGCTTGGGTCCGCCGTCCAGACCGAAGAAGCGCCGTGATGCACTCCAAAGATCTCCCCCCCCAAGACCCTCAGTTCTACGCCACGGCGCCCTTTGCGTGCAGTTATCTCCCCGAACGCACGGCCCGCTCGCAAGTGCTCTTACCCGGCAGCCTGAGAGACAGCAGCATCTATTCCACGCTAATTGGCCAGGGGTTCCGCCGCAGCGGCGCTTTTATTTACCGGCCTTACTGCGAAGGATGCCACGCTTGTACCCCACTGCGCGTGCAAGCCAACGCGTTCCAGCCCAGCCGCAGCCAGCGGCGGGCTTGGCGGCAACACGCCAACCTGCAAGCGCGCATCCTGCGCCTGGACTTTGTGCCCGAGCACTACCGGCTGTATCTGCGCTATCAACATGGCCGTCATCCCAACGGCGGCATGGACCACGACAGTGTTGAGCAATACACGCAGTTTCTGCTGCAAAGCAGGATCGATTCGCGTCTGATCGAGTTTCGCTCCAGCGTCCCTGACGGCCATGGCCAGCGCGGCGCGCTCAAGATGGTGTCCATCCTGGATGTCCTCAACAACGGTCTGTCCGCCGTCTATACCTTCTACGAACCCGAACCCGGCACGGCCTACGGCACCTACGGTGTGCTCTGGCAAATCGAGCAGGCGCGGCGGCTGCATCTGCCTTACGTCTATCTGGGTTACTGGATCGAGAACAGCGCCAAGATGACCTATAAGACGCGCTTTCGCCCCCACCAATTGCGACAAAACGGGCACTGGCTGCCTGGTGAAAATATCACCCAATAGAATCGCGCACCTAGCGGCGCCCTTCTGCACATCAATCGGACATCATGAAAAAACGCGCTCCCAGTATCCCTGCTGCCCCTGTGATCCAGGTTATCGGGCGTGTATTCGCGCTAATCGATGTACTGGCAGCGCGCGAGGATACGGTCTCGCTCAAAGAAATCAGTGAAAAAACCGGGCTCAACCCTTCGACCGCGCACCGTATCCTCAACGATCTGGCGATTGGCCGCTTCATCGACCGGCCCGAAGCGGGCAGTTACCGGCTTGGTATGCGTCTGCTGGAACTGGGTAATCTGGTCAAGAGCCGCTTGAACGTGCACGATGCCGCGCTGGCTCCGATGCGCGAGTTGTACAAAATCATCCAGCAGCCGGTCAATCTGGCCGTGCGCCAAGGTGACGAGATTGTGTACATTGAGCGCGCCTTCAGCGAACGCTCAGGCATGCAAGTGGTGCGCGCGATCGGCGCGCGCGCGCCGCTGCATTTAACGTCCACCGGCAAGCTTTTCCTGTCGGCCGACGAACCGCAGCGGGTACGCAGCTATGCCACCCGCACGGGCTTGGCTGGCCATACGCGCAATAGCATCACGCAACTTCCCATACTGGAACGCGAACTCGCCAAAGCCCGTCTGCAGAGAACGGCGCGCGACAATGAGGAGCTGGAACTGGGCGTACGCTGCATCGCCGCCGGCATTTACGACGACCAAGGCAAGCTGGTGGCGGGCTTGTCGATTTCGGCGCCCGCCGACCGGCTCGACGAGTCCTGGCTGCCGAAGCTGCAAACCACCGCCAATGAAATTTCGAGCGCGCTAGGGTTCCAGCCCGCCAGCGCGCCCAACTGAAAAGCCGAACCGGCGGCCCATCCCGGGCCGCCTGTCGCCGCGCCAGCTTGCCTGTGCACGCTCGCGCGGATTTTTCAGAAAATTCGTCGATGCCAGGGAAAAAGGGCTTAGCTCGACGGCTGAATGCTCGCCATCGTACGCTTAAAGCCCGCCCCGGTCAGTTGCGTCGTCTCGATCCAACGGCGCACATGCTCGGCATCTCTAATGCGGCCCTGATGTCCACTTGAATCGAGCAACACCATAATCAGATTACGCCCGGCGATACGCGTTTGCATCACCATGCACTGCCCCGCTTCATTGATGAAACCGGTTTTTTGCAGGCCGATATTCCATTCCGGATTTTTGAGCAACCGGTTGGTCGTGTTGAACCGAAGCATGCGGTTGTCCACGTCGGCATAGTAGTCTGGCGAAGTGGTCAGGCTGCGCAGCGTCTGATCGTTGTACGCGAAGCTGACCAAGCGCGCCAAATCTTCCGCAGTGGAGTGGTTCTGACTCGATAGCCCCGTCGGTTCGGCATAGTGTGTAGACACCATGCCCAGCGCGCGCGCCTTGGCATTCATCAGATCGACAAAGGCATCCGAGCCGCCCGGATAGGTTCTGGCCAGCGCATGGGCCGCGCGGTTTTCACTGGCCATCAGGGCCAGGTGCATCAATTCGCCGCGTGTCAAGGTGGCACCGACGCGCAGACGGGAACCGGTGCCTTTTAGCGTATCCACATCGTCCTGCGTGATGGTAATCATCTCATCGAAAGGCAAATGGGCTTCGCTGACGAGCAGGCCTGTCATCAACTTGGTGATCGATGCAATGGGCAAGACCTCGTTGGCGTTCTTGCTGTACAGAACCTGATGCGTATCCTGATCCATCACCAAAACGGAGTTTGCGCGTAAATATAACGAGGCGCCATCGCCATTGCCCAACTCGTCGTCAACCAGCATGTGCAAGTGACGGCGCGGCACTTCATCGGAAAACTGGGTGACCGGGCGCCGGTGTGACGATTCAAACGTCCATGTCTTGCGGCTGTCCCGCACCTGAGCGACGCGCTGCATCGAATAGTGCGCCCTAGCGTCATCGGCAAGACTGTCAAACTCTTTGGTTCTACTTCTGTGAGCCGTCAAAGCATGGCGGGAATGCTTGGAGGATCTGGCGCGCGCTTGACTGACCCTGGTGCGCGCTTGACTGACGTTTTTGGCATTCCTAGCCGACTTCCTGGGCGCGGCGGCGTGCCGCTCGCGTTTCACCGTGGTTTTCTTGACCGCCGCATGATGTCCCTTGGCTTGAGCGTTGATTGCATAGGTCGCCGGAAATAGCAAGGCCATAGTGCACAGAGCCAAGGCAATTAGGCGCAAGACACGCCCCAACCGCTGACAGGAAACGCAGCGCATAAGGGTTTTAGGCATTTCGAAACACTCCAGCGGCATAGACATAGGACAGAGTCTAACAAAAACAAGAAACCTCACAATATCATTGTGTTAGAGAGTTTTTTTCACTTAAAAAAGTGATCAGAGAGTGTATGCACAAATCAAAGCGCGCAGGCGTCCGGGCCAGGATTGGAGGCAATAACGCGTTGACGATCGCAAAGGGCTCGCGCAGAACCCTTTTCGGGAGGGGAGGCAAGACGCAACGCCGCAGACCGCCCCCAAAGGCATCCGCCCGTCGGGCTGGGCCGAAATCGAGCCATTTGGCGGCCCAATGTGAGCCATTTGCGATCGTCAACAGGTTTTAAGAACCTGTTTACGATCTCAAATGGCTCACGCAGAGACCTTTTCGGGAGGGGATGCAAGGCGCGGCGCGCAGCCCATAGCCAGCGCTATGGGCCAGCGTTGCAACGCCGCAGACCGC
>JAITWT010000004.1 GCA_031285125.1 Burkholderiaceae bacterium
AGCCGCCGCATGAAGGGCACGGTGTCTGCGTAATCCAGCGCGCGGTGATCAAACATGATCAGAAAGGAAATAAATTTACGCGGCTCAATGGTTTTTGAACCATCCGGCTTGGTCACAACGCCGGGGCGCTCCGTCATTCCACCAATGGCAATGAAGCAGACCTGCGGAGGGGTAAAAACCGCGATCGAAGGCGGCGCATAGGCCCCCTTGTAGACCGAGCCCCAGTTCGACACCGTGATGGTCCCCGCGTCAATATCTCGCTTGCTTAGGCGGTCCCGCTTGGGGATGGCATGGTAGGCCTTCCTGGCCTTGCCGAGAAGAATCGGTATTTTTCCTGTTGCGGCCGTGCCAATCAGCCGCGGCAGCACGATATCCAATCGGCCCCGCACCGTATGCTGCATGGTGTCGTCCATAGCCGCGCTGAACATCGGCCGATCCAGAATGGTGTTGTCCAGGCGGCGGCGAAAATCTTGAACCGCATCCGCCAACTGCCGCAGGTTTTTGCTTTCACAGTTATGCAAATGCGCCGCCATCATGCCGCCCGTGGGCAACACCATAGGCATATTGATATCGATATTGCTAAACTGCTTCACCTTCCCGGTGGCTAATTTAGGGCTATGAGAGACATGCGAATTCAGTATAGGACAGGCAATAATTCCTTGCGTAATCACATAAAGCAGCAATGAATTAGCAGTAATATCAGCCCATTTTGGATCTTTTTTACGCAAAGCCTGGTACGCATTCCAGAACTCCGTAACATCCGGCTCATAATTACCCCCCGCATGGGGCGACCTTTTCCATGACTCCGATAACACGTAGGCCAGAAGCGAACGTCGGACTCCGAATTTTTCGACCTTTTTGATCTGATTTGTTTGCTGAAATAACATAATATTTACTACCTTTTTTGTAATGCCTGCAACGGTTCTCGCGGAGCCTCTCGCGCGGCAGGACACCAATCTACCCGACAATATAAACTGTTGAACTAGATCAATAGTATTGCACGGAATACAACTTTTAGGCTATAATAAAGAAACGAGTACGACTTTACCATACATAACAACAAAATTATGTGTCATAGGTCTACTCCGTTGCTTGAAACGTTGAAAAAATCACCCGCTTGCCGACGTCTCCATCGCCGCCACGGTCGCGCATTTATGCGTGCTTTCAAAACGCTGTCTGGCAAAACCCCCATGGGATCTATCCGCGGCTATCGCCGCTCGTCGCTGGGTGGCGATGACCGAGCACCGTGGCGCGCGGCAAATTTCCTCGCGAGGCAACGCATCGTGTGTTTCACCCCCGGCGTCAAAGAGGAGCCGGCTGCTACCGCCTTGTGAGGCACGCAGACACTCGGCTTCGTGCCGCCGGGATCGAACGGCTTCGACGACATGTTCGAGGTTGGGCCCCAGCCAGGGGTCGGGGCACGCCGCCGCGCGGGTGACGGAATCGCGCGGGCGCACGGTGATCACATGACCCAGCGTTCGACCGCCACGCCCCCGAGCGATCCGCTGTTCATCGCCTGCGGCACGTCCGCGTTCTTTCCAGCGGAACGCGCAGAACATTGGGGATCCGGGCCCGCACGCCATCGCGTTGCGCCGCTTTGCGGCGCCGCGGCGGTGCTGAAGACGATTCAGGAGATTGTCGAATCCGGCGTCAGCGTCCTGATCGAGCCGCAGCGCGTGCACATCGCCGGGCGTGCGAAGGCTGCGGCGATTGCAGCGAGCCGAGCCCTTGTTGTCGGTCGAACCGCTGGAAATGGAATGCGGCTGCAAACGCGCCCACAACCCCAATCCCTGTAACAGGAACTTCGGCGGCGTCAAGAGCTTGTCCGGCCGCGCGGGCACCAGGGCAGACGCGGCATGCGCTGGGGGTCGGCGCGTGCGGCATCGGCGTCGCCCCCCCGGCCAACGGCTGGATATGGCCGCGTATCCGGAAGCGGAAGGCAGAAGGTGGAAGGCGAAGGCATCGTCATACAGGATGGCGCCGGCCTCACGCAAAAGGACGATGCAACCCAAACTGCAAGCACCGCCCTTCTGGCCCTTTTGATTTGAGTCCGCCAAAAATTATAAAATACGGAGAATAGACGAAATGGTGTTGAATATGGCAGGCAATGAAAAAACCAATCTCCCCGTCTCAATGAACGCATCAATAAGCACAGCATTAAGACCACAGGGCGCCTCCACAGGCGGCGGCGCATTGAGCTCCAAAAAACTAAACATAGCCTTGCTCTGCGACAGTTATTTGCCAATGATCGACGGCGTCATAATGATTACCGATCAGTATGCAAAAATGTTATCACAAAAAGCAAACGTGTTTGTTGCTGTTCCACGCGTAAAAAAAGGCTACGACGACAATCAGCATCCTTACAAAATCATACGCTGTAAGTCATTTAAATTATTCTTTATTGATTACCATTGTCCTCGCCCTAACGCAGACCGAAGATTTAAAAAATTCTTAAAAGAAGCAGACATCGACATTATCCACATACACTCCCCATTTTTTATTGGGAAAATGGGCATAAAAATCGCACACGAGAAAAACATCCCCGTGGTCGCGACCATGCACAGTCAGTTCAAACAAGACTTCAAAAGAGCTGTTAAATCCAGCTGGCTGGCAAATATTCTTACCCACAGCATCATAAAAACATTTAACGCGTGCGATGAAGTCTGGGCCGTTAACGAAGGCACCCAGGAGATCTTAAAGGATTACGGCTACAAAAAACCCGCTTACGTCATGCGCTCAGGCACCGATATGCTGCCCCAAGACAAGGCCGCCTCCAAGAAAAAGATTTACGAGACGCATGGAATCGACCACCAGACCCCAATGCTATTGTTTGTGGGTCGAATAAACCTGATGAAAAATATTCTATTTATAGCCGATGCACTAAAAATATTAAAGGACCGGGGCTTCGACTATAAAATGATCTACATTGGCAGCGGGCAGGACACCGACAGCCTTGCCGCTCACATAAAAAAGCTAGATCTACAGGACAACGTCATTCTAGCGGGTAAGATTATGGATCGTGTTTTACTGTCTAAGTATTACGCAGCGGCCGCACTTACCCTTTTCCCTTCCATTTACGACACTGACGGCATTGTTAAGTACGAGGGCGCTTCGCAGCACACGCCCACTGTGCTGATAGAGGGAATAACGGCGGCGATAGACATAGAGGACGGGGTCAACGGATACGTTTCGAAGCCGACAGCAGAAGATTTTGCGCAAAAAATAAAAGAGATCTTGACCGACCCCAAGACCTATGCACAAGTCTGTGAGAATGTGTTCAACAATTTATATAAAACATGGCCGGAACGGCTCAACGAAATATACGACAGATACTTATATTTAATAGAACAGCATAAAATCAAAACAAGCCCCGCTGCAGCGAAAACAGTTAACGAATTAAACTGAAATGCCTGATGTTTTTCATCCCGATTTTTTAGGGAACCTCTGAACAACTCCCCGCGAGCGGGCGCGCCCGGATTCGGGATGGGATGCACGGCGCAAAGCGCAGCGATACCCGGCGGTATCGCGAGCATTTGCAACGAAGCAGACCGCCCGAATGCGGGATGCGCCCGCCGCGAGGGCGTTGTTCAGAGGTTCCTTAGAACCTGTTTACGATCTCAAATGGCTCACGCAGAGGCCTTTTCGGGAGGGGATGCAAGGCGCAGCGCGCAGCCCATAGCACGGCTATGGGCCAGCGTTGCAACGCCGCAGACCGCCCGAAAAGGCCTCTGCCCTTCGGGTTGGGCCGAAATCGGGCGATTGGGCGGCCCAACGTGAGCCATTTGGGATCGTAAACAGGTTCTTAGCCTTCCACGGGCCCAGAGGATCAATCCGTGCCCAGGGCGTGGATGGAAATCTGGTGCGCGGCTTGCGCAAAACTGCAGCCCTCTTGCCTTCCTGTGCAACAGCGCCACGCGCGCGGCAGCCATAGGGTTGGCGCGGACAGCGCTGATCGACAACGATGGCGGCCTGATCCCGGGCTTGGCAAGCTCTGCCAAAATTGTGCGCATGAGCAAGAATATTTCAGATATCGACGAATACATGCGCACCTTGGGTGTGCAGGCACGCGCGGCGGCGGCGTGCATAGCGCGCGCCGATGCGGCGGCCAAGAGCGCGGCGCTGCGGGCGCTGGCGCGGCAGCTGCGAACGGCGGGCAACACGCTGGCGGCGGCCAATGCCAAGGATTTGGAACGCGCGGCCGCGGCCGGCTTGGCGCCGCCGCTGCTCGACCGGCTCAAACTCACGCCCGCAGTGATCGAAACGGTCGCGCAAGGCTGCGAGCAACTGGCCGCCATGCCTGATGTGATTGGCGAGGTGACCGGTCTGCGCCAGCAACCCAGCGGGATTCGCGTTGGGCAGATGCGTGTGCCCATTGGGGTATTCGGCATGATTTACGAAAGCCGTCCCAACGTGACCATCGAGGCCGCCAGCTTGGCGATCAAGAGCGGCAACGCGGTGATTCTGCGCGGCGGCTCAGAGGCGATCGAATCCAATAAGGCGCTGGCGCAACTGGTGGGCAATGCGCTGGAAGAAGCCGGCCTGCCGCGCGCAACAGTGCAACTGGTGCAAACCACCGCGCGCGAGGCGGTCGGGAAACTGATCGCCATGCCCGAGTGGGTGGACTTGATCATTCCGCGCGGCGGCAAGGGGCTGATCGAGCGCATCAGCGGCGAGGCCAAAGTGCCGGTGATCAAGCACCTGGACGGCAATTGCCACGTTTATGTCGACGAAAGCGCCGACTTGGCGCTGGCGGTGCAAGTGACCGACAACGCCAAAACGCAAAAATACAGCCCCTGCAACGCCGCCGAGAGCCTGCTGGTGGCGCACGCCATCGCAGCCGAATTTCTGCCGCGCATGGGCGCTGTATTCGCGGCCAAGGGGGTGCAGATGCGCTGCGACGCGGCGGCAGGCGCCATCCTGCGCGATGCGCGCATCGCCCAGGCAAAGATCGTTGAGGCGGTGCCGGCCGATTGGTTCGAGGAGTACCTGGCGCCCATCATCAGTATCAAGGTAGTGTCTGACGTGGATGAGGCGATCGCACATATCAACCACTATTCGAGTCACCACACGGATGCCATTCTGACGCGCGACCACATGAACGCGCAGCGTTTTCTGCGCGAGGTCGACTCGGCCAGCGTCATGGTCAACACCAGCACGCGTTTTGCCGATGGCTTCGAATACGGACTGGGCGCGGAGATCGGAATCAGCACCGACAAGTTCCATGCGCGCGGGCCGGTGGGCATTGAAGGGCTGACTTCGCTGAAGTACGTGGTGCTTGGGCAAGGCCAAGTGCGCCAGGCGTGACGGGGAAAAGGCGCCAGAAAAGAAGAAAATCCACTTTTAAAATGTACTTTCATCATCTAACCCGGATTGCTTACGCATGGTTCCTCACCTTGTCACCGCGCTGAACGGCCCGATCAACGAGCTCGAACAACACGTCCTCGATGCGATGCCCGCGATTGAGCGCTGGTTTCGCCTCGAATGGATGGAACATACGCCGCCGTTTTACTGCGCGGCCGATCTACGTAACGCGGGCTTCAAGCTGGCCCCGGTCGATATCGAGTTGTACCCGGAGGGCTGGGACCACTTGAGCGAAGACATGCTGCCCCTGGCCGTGCAGGCGGCGCAAGCGGCGATTGAAAAAATCTGCCCCGAGGCGCGCAACCTGTTGCTGGTGCCCAGAAACCGCGCGCACACCGACAACTTCTATCTGCGCAACCTCGTGCAATTGATGCGCATTTTTCAGAATGCCGGCTTGAATGTGCGCCTGGGCTCGATTGATCCGGCGCTGCGCACAGCCAAGAAAATCAAGTTGCCCGATGGCCAGGTGGTTCAACTCGATCCGGTGATCCGTAGCAAACGCCGGCTTGAGCTCAAGCACTTTGACCCCTGCACGATCGTGCTAAATAACGATTTGGCCTCGGGCATTCCCGGCATCCTCGAGGAACTCAATGAGCAGTACCTGCTGCCGCCGTTACATGCCAGTAGCGTGGTTCGCCGCAAGAGCAACTACTTACGTTGCTATGACGAACTGACCAAGCGCTTCGGGAAGCTGCTGGGCATCGACCCCTGGCTGATCGACCGCCAGAACATGCACGCCAAAACCGGGGACTTGACGCAAGCCGGTGCGCTGGATGCGCTGGCCCAGTCATGTGACGCCGTGCTGGCCAAAATCCGCCGCAAGTACAAGGAATACCGCATCCGCGAAAAGCCCTTCGTTACCATTCAGGCCGACGGCAGCGGCAAAGAGGGTACGGTGTTGACGCTGCACGACGCGCGCGAGATTGCCGCGCTCGATCGCCAAACCCGCGCCCGCCTGAGCGCACGCCCTATGAGCAGCATCGATGGCGAAGATGACGGCCCACAGGACCATGAAGAAATCCCCAGTTTCGTGGTGCAGGAAGGCGTACCGAACGGCGAGCGCATTCACGACAACGTGGCCGAGCCGGTGGTTTACATGATGGATCGCTACGTGGTCGGCGGCCTCTACCGTATCCATGCGCAGCAGCAGCAGCCGGCCAGCGACAAGCGCTCTGGCCTCAGCGCGCCGGCTGGCAGGAAGGACGGCGCACATTTCGTGCCCTTGGCCTTTTCCGAACGCCCCCACCTGCCGCAGCCAGGCGCCAAGCCGGGGGCGAGCGTGCCCAATCGTTTTTACATGTACGGCGTGCTGGCCCGGTTGGCGATGGTGGCGGTCAGCTACGAGCTTGAGGCGACCGATCCCGACGCCGAGACTTACGCATGAGCCTTGTCAAAGAAAAGGCCATTGATGACGAAGGTCATTTCAACGGCACAATCAAGCTTCCAAGATAACGGAGCGCCATAGGGGTGCGCGTCGGGCGATCCGGCGCGCGTCTGGTCTCACAAATTTCGTGTCTGCTCAATCCTCTTCTGCCGGTCTGCGCATGTCGCCGGGACTGGTTCTCGGTGCTATCGGCGTCGTTTATGGCGATCTCGGCACCAGTGTGCTGTACTCGGTCAAGGAAGTTTTCCGTCACGACTGGGTCACGTTCAGCGTCCCCAATGTCTATGGCATTTTGTCGGTGTTCTTCTGGACTCTGACAATCATTGTCTCGATCAAGTACATCACGCTTGTGATGCGCGCTGACAACAAGGGCGAGGGCGGTTTGATCGCCATGCTCACGCTGGCCTCGCGGGCCGTAGCACGGCGCCGCAAACTGCGTGCGCCGCTGCTGCTGGTGGGTATCTTCGGCACCGCGCTTTTTTATGGCGACGGCGTCATCACGCCGGCAATTTCGGTGCTTTCAGCGGTCGAAGGATTGGAAATCGTATCGCCCGGGTTGGCCCATTACGTGATTCCCGTCACGCTGCTGGTCCTGTTTGCGCTGTTCGCGATGCAAAAACGCGGCACCGCCGGCATCGGCCGCTATTTCGGGCCGATCATGTTCCTGTGGTTCGTGGCCATCGCTGTCCTGGGCGCGGCGCAGATCGTGCAGCACCCCGGCATTCTCAAGGCGTTGCTCCCATGGTACGCGCTGCACTTTATCGTCCAGAACCCCGGCGCTGCTTTCATGGTTCTGGGCGCGGTGGTCCTGTGCGTGACCGGTGTCGAAGCGCTCTATGCCGACATGGGGCACTTCGGCAAGAGCCCGATCCGGCTGGCCTGGTTTTCGATCGTGATGCCCGCGCTCACGCTCAACTACTTCGGCCAGGGCGCGTTACTGCTGACCAATCCCGCGGCCCGGGCCAACCCTTTTTATCTCCTGGCACCGCAGTGGGCGATGGCGCCGATGGTGGTGCTGGCCACACTGGCGACGGTGATTGCCTCACAAGCGTTGATCACCGGCGCGTACAGCGTAACGCGCCAGATCATCCAACTGGGCTATCTGCCGCGCCTGCGCATCAACTACACCAATGTGCGCACCGCCGGGCAGATCTACATCCCCTTGATCAATTGGGGGCTGTTCGTGGCGATCGTGCTGGCGGTGATGATGTTCAAGACTTCCGACAATCTGGCGGCAGCCTACGGCGTTGCGGTCACGAGCGACATGGTGATTACCACCTTGCTGACTTTTTTCGTGATTCGTTTTGCATGGAAACTTCCGCTGGCGTTGTGTCTGGCAGCGACGGCCTTTTTCTTTGTCGTGGACGCGACTTTCTTCGCCGCGAACCTGCTCAAGCTGCCTGAAGGCGGCTGGTTTCCGCTGCTGATTGCCGCCTGCGTGTTCCTGTTGATGGTGACCTGGAAAAAAGGCCGCGCCCTGATGGCGCAAAGCCAGCGTGCCGATGCCATCGATCTGCGCAGTTTTCTCGATTCGGTGTTTACCAATCCGCCCGCGCGCGTCGATGGCACCGCGGTATTTCTGACCGCCCAGCCCGATATCGTCCCCAGCGCGCTGCTGCATAACCTCAAGCACAACAAAGTATTGCACGCGCAGAACATTTTCGTGACCGTCCGCAACCACGAGGTGCCGTGGATTCCGATGGACAAACGCATCCATGTCGAACCGCGCGGACGCAGTTGTTGGAACGTCATCGTGCACTATGGCTTCAAGAACGATGTCGACCTGCCGCGCGCGCTCATGCTTGCCCAGCCTCAGATGCGCGAGTGCCAGCTCGATCCAATGACCACCAGCTACTTCATTTCGCGTGATCTGGTCACGCCCATGCCCGGCGGCGGCATGGCGCTGTGGCGCGAAAAATTGTTCGCCAAAATGCACCACGAGGCCAGCGGCGTAGCGGACTTTTTAAATCTGCCGAACAACGCGGTGGTCGAACTCGGCTCCAAGGTCGAAATTTAGAACCTGTTTACGCCCCCAACGCAAAACGACCGTGGCGCGCGCTCAACGGCCGTTTTATTCCATTTTCAGATCAAGCCCGTACGCGATGGCGTCGCCCTCACGGTGCTGTAGCACGGTGAGAGAAGCCGACAGGGTCATCGCTTGATATGGGATTGAATTAGGGCCTGTTCACACTATTTCCACAGTCGCGGAAATAGTGTGAACAGGCCCCAGATCCCAAAGGCGTCCTGCGCAGCCCATGCGTCTTCGGCACAATGACCCGATTTCGGCCCCACCCGAAGGGCAGATGCCTTTTCGGGCAGCCCCCGGCGCGTTGCAACGCTTGCCCATAGCGCGCGCTATGGGCTGGGCGCTGCGCTTTGCATCTCCTCCCGAAAAGGGTTCTGCGTGAGCCATTCGAGATCGTAAACAGGTTCTTAGATATGAATCTCCTCTTCGTCGCCGATCCGCTTGAACACTTCAAACCTTACAAGGACAGCACCTACGCCATGATGCGCGAAGCGCAGCGCCGCGGGCACCTTATCGCCGCTTGCGAGCCGGGCGATCTGCTGTGGCAGCGCGGCGGCCGGGTGTGCGCGCAGGTGCGCGAAATCGCGCTCACTGGCCTGAATGATCAAGACGACAACCCAGGCGGCGATCAAGACGGCCCTAGCGACGGCGCCCACAGCAGCCGCCCCTGGTTCCACGTCCAGAGGAGGTCGCTGCGCCCGCTGGCCGAGTGGGACGCCGTGCTGATGCGCAAGGATCCGCCTTTCGATGCTGAATACACCTACGCCACGCATTTGCTCGAACGCGCCGAAAGCGAAGGCGCGCGCGTATTCAACCGCCCACGTGCGCTGCGTGATCACCCGGAAAAACTCGCCATCCTTGAATTCCCCGAGTTCATCGCGCCGACGCTGGTGACGCGCCGCGCCGAGGCGGTGCGCGCTTTTCACGCCGAGCACCGGGACATCATCCTCAAGCCGCTCGATGGCATGGGCGGCATGGGCATCTTCCGCGTGCGCGAGGATGGGCTGAATCTGGGCGCCATCATCGAAACGCTGAACCGCGACGGCGCGGCCACGCTGATGGTGCAACGCTTCTTACCCGAAATCGCGCGCGGCGATAAACGTGTACTGGTCATCGCCGGGCAGCCCGTGCCTTACGCGCTCGCGCGCATTCCGCAAGGCGGCGAAGTGCGCGGCAATCTCGCGGCCGGAGGGAAGGGCGTGGCCCAAGCGTTGAGCGCGCGCGACCGTGAAATCGCGCAGGCGCTCGGCCCCACGCTGTTTGCGCGCGGCCTATTGCTCGTCGGGCTGGACGTGATTGGCGAGTGCCTGACCGAAATCAACGTCACCAGCCCCACCTGCTTTCAGGAAATCCATGACCAGACCGGCTGCGACGTGCCGGCGCTTTTTATCGATGCGTTGGAAAAAGCCGTGGCCAGGTGATTTTCTGGCTCATGGCTTATGGCTCATGCAAGGCCTCACCCCATCGGCCGCTCCGTCGACAAACAGTTTCAACTCGCCCGGCGCAAAGGGCGTCCACTGTTCGTCCGTGGTCAGCGCCGTGGTGGCCACCACGGCCACGCAGTCGCTGGGCGTCGTGTGTTCGGCGAAGTTGACGGCGAGGTCCTCATCCGCCAAATGGGCCCGGGAGAACGGATGCTGACGCACCACATAGCACAGCTTGGTTGAGGCATGCGCCCACAGCGCTTGGCCATTGGAGAGCAAAAAATTGAAGGTGCCGTGCCGTGCCACGCGCGCGGCGAGTTCGCGCAGGGTGCGCGTGAGCTCCTCGAGGCCCGGCGTCCCGGCATGCGACTTCGTCAATTCCTGCATCAGCCAGCAGAAGGCGCGTTCGCTGTCGGTATCGCCGACCGGGTGAAAACTGCCATGCAGCCGGGGGGCAAAGTCTTTCAGATCGCCGTTGTGCGCAAACACCCAATAGCGCCCCCACAGTTCGCGCACAAAAGGGTGGCAATTTTGTAATGTGACCGCGCCCTGTGTGGCCTTGCGGATATGCGCGATGACGTTGTGGCTACGGATCGGCCACTCGCGGATCAGCCGCGCGACCGGCGAATCACAGGCGCGCTGGTGATCAACAAAGTGGCGCAGCCCCTGACCCTCGAAAAATGCGATGCCCCAACCGTCCGCATGGTGGTCGGTGTAGCCGCCGCGCTGCGAAAAACCAGCGAAGCTGAAACGCACATCGGTGGGCGTATTGCAGTTCATTCCGAGCAATTGACACATAGCAGCCAAACGAACAAAGGGGCGAATGCAAAGGCTGCATTTTGTCAGCGTGCCTGCGGCGCCGTATGGCGCACGGCCATCATTGCGCTCAAAGAGAGGGGGGCGATACAGGCCGTACCGTTCCAGCTTCACCGGCCAGCGCCAGATATTGCTCGACCGGCACCTCCTCGGCGCGGCGTTGCAGGTCAAAACCGTGGCCGATGGCGTGCGCTTGGAGCCACGGCCCAAGCGTATGGCGCAAGAGCTTGCGCCGCTGGCTGAAGGCCACCTGGACCAGCGCGCTCAAGCGCGCGGGATCGACCGGTGCCGGCACCGGGCGCGGCCGCATGCGCACCACCGCGCTGTCCACGCGCGGCGGCGGATGAAAGCTCGCCGGGGGGACCGCCAGCAGGTTTTCCATTTCATAACGCCACTGCAGCATGACGCTGAGCCGTCCGTAATCGCCCGTCGCGGGGGCCGCCACCATGCGCTCGACGACCTCTTTTTGCAGCATGAAATGCTGATCGGCAATAACCTCCGCGAAGCCGAGCAGGTGAAACAGGATCGGCGTGGAAATGTTGTAGGGCAGGTTGCCCACCACACGCAAGCGCCCGCCCTGTGCCGTTTCTCCGGTAGCGGGCACGCCCGCCGTGCACCGTTGCGCAAGATCGGCGAAATCGACACGCAACACATCCGATTCGATCACCTCCAAGCTTGGGTGCGTACGCAGCCGGGCAGCGAGATCGCGGTCGAACTCGATCACCGTCAGCCGCCCCAGACGCTCGACCAGCGGTTGTGTGAGCGCGGCCAAGCCGGGGCCGATTTCAACCATGGCCTGGCCCGCGCGCGGCGCAATCTCGCGCACGATCGCGTCGATGATGGCCTCGTCAACCAGAAAGTGTTGACCGAAACGCTTGCGGGGGATGTGCTTCAACGCCGGAACGAAAATGGCTGCACTACTGCGGCGGATCGCGATACTCGACGTAAGCGCTGTCACGCAGCTCACGCGCCCAGGTGTTGTAGGCTTCCTCTAATTGCTTTTCATGCAATTGCGCGCGTATCCCCTCGCGCACTTCCTCGGATGAGAGCGTGGATTCGCGGCGGTCAAGCACCTGGATGAGGTGTACGCCATAGCGCGTGATGATCGGCTCACTGATCTGGTCATCCTGCAACTGGTTCATGACTTGCTCGAACTCGGGCACGAACATGCCCGGGCGCGACCAGCCCAGATCGCCGCCTTTCGCGGCGCTGGTGGGGTCTTGCGAGTAGTCGCGCGCCAGATTGTCGAAGTCGGCCGTACCGGCTTGAAGGCGTTTTTTGAAATCATTGAGCAGCGCCACGCTTTGCTGGGTACTGCGCTTGTCGTTGACCAGCAGCAAGATGTGGCGCACGTGCGTTTGCGGCACCACCGTGTTGGCGATTTGCTGCCCCTGCGGGCTTTGCAGGTATTGTTCGACTTCCAGGTCGGTCACCTTCACACGCGGCGCGACTTCAGCATCGCGCAAACGTTGAATCGTGATCTGATTGCGCAAGTCTCTGCGGAAATCTTTCAACGCGATGTTGTCAGCCGCCAGCCGCTGGTGCATTTCTTCGAGGCTGATGTTGTTTTGAAGCGCGACCATCCGCTCGGCTTGGTCAACCGCCAAGTCATCGACCGTGATGCCGTTTTCCTTGGCCTGCTCCAATTGCGCCTTCTGGAAAATCAGATGCTCCAATGCGGCTTTTTGGAGCTGGGCGCGTGACATCCCCCGGACCTCTGTATTGGTCGGGTTTGCAAGCGCGCGCTGCATATTGATCCGCACTTCGGTATTGGTGATCGGCTCGGAGTTGACCACCGCGACGATGTAATCGGCAGAGGAATGACGGGCCAAGTCGGCGGCGTCATCTCTGACGTCCTGGTTTTGGTCGCTGTCGCTACTGGCGGCGGCGGCGGTAGTGGTGGCGGCGATGGGCGCGTCAGGGGTGCGGCGCGTCCTCTTGGTCTGCGCTTTTTTCGACGCCATCTTGCCCGCGCTTTTGCGCGCACTGGCACGCTCGGCTGCGCTTGCGGTTGTAGAGGATGCGCTGCCGGTGGCCTCCTGCGCCAAGACAGCGCCGGTGCAGCCCAGAGCGGCGACCAAAATGAGCACGGGGAAAAATCGCAATTGATGCATAGTCAAACCTGTGGAACCTTTTGAAACTTCCGAAACTTCCATCTCAATCGTAATTAGTGAAGCGGCTCGGCCTGATGCCCGGGCCGCGCAAAGGGGTGTAGCCGGGAATGTAACGCTGCACGGAGCCCATTCCGCTGGAGCCGATGTTGGCGAAACCGTTGAACTCGATTTGGAACAGCAGCCGCGTCTCGGGTGCATTGGCGCTGCTGACAACCTGCCCCGTGGTCAGACGCTGGAGAACAACGCGGCCAATCCAGCAACAGGCATCGTATTCAAACCCGACGACGCCATCGACCAGCCTACGGTCGAGCAGGCTGTAATTGAGCCGCCCAATCGCGTACCAGCGCCCGCCGCCTTCGCCCCGGCCAGGGCGGTAGTGGCCCTTGTCACCCCACAGATCATTCAGCGGCCATTGCCAGCCCACATCAATCGATTTGCTGCCATCTCTGAGGATGGGCATCGAATCGCCCTGATAGCGGTATGCCACCGAGAATGTGTGGTAGGGGCGAGGCATGAACTTGACCATGAACACGGTACGGTCGGAGTGGTGCAGATCCAAGTTGTACTGCACGGCGCTGCTCAAGCTCCATTTGGGCGACCAGTTAATTTGCATGCCAAACAGCAAATCGCTGGCACGGTCGGTAATGGGCGCCTGGCCCGGCATGGTGACATTCTGGTTTTTGAAGCGAAAGCGCTGCGCGACGTCAAAGCGTACCGCTTCGGCCCCGGTGTTGGGATCGATCAGGCGCGAAGTTCCGCCCACCGTCGCTGTCTGGGCATCAGAGATGCGGTCATCCCCCGAAAAAGCGTTCTCGGTGAAGATGGTGGCCGGACTCAAATCGTTAAGCGCTGTGTCGTAGATCGGCAATACGCTCTGGTCAACGTAAGGCGTATAGGCCAGAAACAGACGCGGTTCCAGCGTTTGTGTGAACTGGCGGCCAAACAGCGCCGTACTGCGTTCAAAGGTCATGCCGCTGTCCACGCTGAAGGTGGGGACCGTGCTGTTGGCGCTGCTGGCGCCGTTGGACAAGGGCGCATCGAACTGGTATTGCGCCGTATGCAGCTGCACTTTCGGAATCACGTACCAGGCGGGCGTCTGCCAAGGCAGACTGATTTGCAGGTTGCCGACCAGACGATCGGCATTGGGCTGCTTTTGTACGGCCGAGTCCGCTTGGAAACGGGTGTAGTCGGCGGCAAAGGAAATGTCCAGCCCGTGCCAATCGTACTTGCTGTAACGGGCGTTCAGCTCGGGCTCGCGGTTGTACGGCGGCAAGAAATTCAGGCTGGGGTCCAAGGGGTCTTGTAGGGCCTGATAGCGCATCCAAAGCAGCTGACCGCTCCAGTCCCCCTTGCTCCAATTGAGGGTGGCGCCACTTTGCAGCAAGCGGTTGGCTTGCAACGGCGATTGGGTGAAGTCCCGCCAGTAGTTGCCATCGCTGACGCGGTTGATCGTCAGATCGCCGGTGAGGGCGTCGAGCCCCAATGCGCGCGCATCAAAGGTCTGCTGGTGGTGTGTCCAGAGGCCCCAGCGGGTCGCTCCGTTGCGCAGCTTGTCATCGGGCAAGACATCGAGTTGCATCTCGCCGCGGTAGGCGTCTTCGAGGTAGCGGAAATCCGCGTTGAGGTCCATGCCGCGCTTGGTCATCAACGTCGGGGTGACGGTGAGGTCGCGGTTCGGAGCAATGTTCCAGTAATACGGCTGCTCGTACAGGAAGCCGCTGATACTGCTCATCCCGAAGATGGGAGGCAGCAGGCCGCTTTTACGATCACTATTGAGCGGGAAGCTCAGGGAAGGCAGGGGCGGCGTCGTGATGCCCAGAAAGCTCAATTGGGCATCCTTGGCCACACCGGTGTTTTCATCGGTGTCGGTTTCGATCGACACCGCCGTCAGCAGCCACGCCGGGGCCCAATTGGGCAAATCTTCGCGCTTGCACGTGGTGTAAGAGACATCGTGCAGGATCGAACGGCTGCTGTCCACAAAGTCAACCCGCTTTGCCTGACCATGCCCGCCGCTGGTGAGAAATTCGTACTGCACCTGGTTGAAGAAGCCCTGCGCAGTTTCGAGCTTGAGTTCAAGCTCAGAGCCGTCATAGGTATTGCCCGCCTGATTCAGGTGCACCTTCCCCGTGGCGCGCGCGCGGTCGTCGGGCGGGTAATACTCCAGCCGGTCGGCGCGGATGCGGGTATCGCCCCGACGCAAGCTGGCATTGCCCTGGATGACGGTCTGCAGATCAGGCTGTCCGGTGATGAGGTCTCCCTCGATCAAGCTGGCCAACTCCGATCGCTGTGATCCGGGCAGTGTTTCGGGCAGCAGCGACGTGGTCCGCAGCATCAGCGGACTGACCCACAGGGCGGAGCTTCGATCGTCCGACTGGGGCGCGCCAGCAGATCCCGGGGCCGTTTGGGCCCACCCCGGGTACGCGCGTAACAGTGCCGCCGACAGGGTGAGCGGCAGTAGCAGACGGCGCCCAGTGGCGCGTCGGATGAATTCAGTCATCGACAAGAAACGACAGCGATCGGGAGGGGTGGAGTAACTCACGGCGCTCGACGCGTCCGGGATCAGAGAAAACACAAAGCCGGCAACGATTCGTCGCGCAGGGCATATTCCCTAAAATTCGGATTATCCATGACTGCTTCTTCCCCCCCCGTATCCCCGGTATCCACAGATTCCCAGCCCCCGGTCATCCGTTGGGACATCCCTGGGCGCGCCGCCGATTTCGCGCATTGGCTCGAACGTATTGCGCCCATGCACCGGTTGCGGCCCGAGAGCGTACGCGCGGCCTCGGCGGATGCGAGCTTCCGGCGCTATTTCCGTATCGACACCGATGCTCCCAGCACCGCCGGTATTGCGCAACCTTCCGGTACGGCCCAACCGCCGGTCACGCGCATCATCATGGACGCCCCGCCCGACAAGGAAGATTGCGCGCCCTTCGTGCACGTGGCCGCGCTCATGGCACAAGCGGACGTGCGCGCGCCGCAGGTGCTTGATTGGGACCGCGAGCACGGTTTTATGTTGCTGACCGACCTGGGCCGGCAGACCTTGTTGGACATCGTCGACCCCGCCCGCCCGGAGGCGGCGCAGCCGCTGTTTCTCCAAGCCATTGATGCGCTGGTGCGCTGGCAGCTCATCTCGCGTCCGCAAGAACTGCCGCCTTACAACGACGCGCTGCTGCGGCGTGAGCTGGCGCTGTTCCCCGATTGGTACATCCCTTGCCACCGGGGTCTTGCGCTCAATGCGGCCCAGCGGCAGACCCTCGAACAGGCCTTTGACCTGATCGTGCGCCATAACCTGGCCAGCGCCAACGTCTATGTGCACCGCGACTACATGCCGCGCAACCTCATGGTTCCCGAGGACGGCGGCACGGCGCTGGGCGTGCTCGATTTTCAGGATGCCGTCTATGGCCCGATCACCTACGACATCGCTTGCCTGATGCGCGACGCTTTCATCAGTTGGGACGAAGAATTCGTGATCGACATGACCGTGCGTTACTGGCAAGCCGCGCGCAAGGCGGGGTTGCCGGTGGATCAGGATTTTGGCGCGTTTTATCGCGCGGTCGAGTGGATGGGCCTGCAACGCCACATCAAAGTGGCGGGCATCTTCGCGCGCATCACGCTGCGCGATGGCAAACCCAAATATCTGGCCGACGCCCCGCGTTTCATCACCTACATCCGCACCACCGCAGCGCGTTACCGCGAGCTTACGCCGCTGCTGCGGCTGATTGACCAGATCGAGGGCACGCCCGAAGTCAACGGCTACGCCTTCGGGCGCATGTAACCCTTTTTAGGTTCAACCTTTCCGACCTCCCCGCCATGCCGCGCCTGTATTGCCCTGTGGCGCTTGTCAGCGGACAGACCCTGTGCCTGCCCGCAAGCGCGGCGCGCCATGTGCAAGTGTTACGGTTGCAGCCTGGGGATCCCATCACGCTGTTTGATGGCTGCGGCGGTGAATATGCCGCCGTCATCGCGCACATGGGCCGCAGCGAAGTCAAGGCGGTCATCGGCGCGCACCATGCCATCGAGCGCGAAACCCAGCGCGCCGTCCATCTGGCGCTGGGCGTGCCCGCCAACGAGCGCATGGACTGGCTGGTTGAAAAAGCCACGGAACTGGGCGCGGCCAGTATTCAGCCCTTGGTGAGCACGCGCGCCGTGGTGCGTCTAGGGGAGGGCGAGCGCCTGCAAAAAAAGCTGGCCCGCTGGCACGCCATCGCCGCCGCGGCTTGCGAACAATGCGGGCGCAATCGGCTGCCGCAAATTCATCCGGTGGCCGATTTCTCGCGCTGGATCGCCGTCTGCGCCGAGGCCCAAGCGCAGCACACACCCCAACAACGCCTGCTGCTGAGCGTGGCGCCGCACTGTGCGCCGCTGATGACCGATCGCGCTGATCACGCGCCCGTCCTGTTGCTCAGCGGCCCCGAAGGCGGCCTGAGCGCCGCCGAAGAAACCCTGGCATTGACCGCAGGATTTGTCCCCGTTTCGTTGGGCGCGCGCGTCCTGCGCGCCGAAACCGCTGCGCTGGCGGCGCTGGCACGCATGGCGTTATAAGAATTATTTCTAATATCCCCCTGCGCTCGATTCGCTGCGCTTTCCCGCTGGAGAAGAGGGCCACGCAGGGAGGGCGGCCCCCGGGAAATAAAAGAAAAGCGAACTTACGCATACTCCCTTGCTTTTCCCTCCAAAAAATGCTGAGAATGCAATTCTTTTTTGGAGACCTCTATCATGGGACTTCTTGATTCCTTGCTCGGCCAAGTGGGCCAAGTGTTCGGCAACAGCGCGCAGAACCAGGGTGGCGGCGCACTGAGTGGCTTGTTGGGTCCGCTGGCTGGCACGCTCGGCGGTTTGTTGAGCAACGATGGCGGCCACGGCGGGCTGGGCGGCTTGGTCAGCAAGTTCCAGCAGGCGGGCCTGGGCGATGTCGTTAACTCATGGGTCGGCAATGGACAAAATGAGCCCGTGTCTCCAGACCAAGTCAGTCAAGCGCTTGGCCCCGACACCGTGACCCAGTTGGCCGGTCAACTCGGCATCAACGCGCAATCCCTATTGCCCCTCCTGGCTTCCGCGTTACCGGCGGTCGTCAACAAACTCACGCCCAACGGCGAAGTTCCCGCGCAAGGCGCAGGCGCACAAAGCGATCTGCTCAACACACTGACCCATTTCCTGCAACAGCCGCACAGTTGAGTTGAACCTCAACCGGCGGCGGCAACGCCGGCGCCAGAAATGCAAGGGAACCTCTGAACAACTCCCCGCGAGTGGGCGCGCCCGGATTCGGGATGGGATGCAAGGCGCAAAGCGCAGCGATACCCGGCGGTATCGCGAGCATTTGCAACGAAGCAGACCGCCCGAATGCGGGATGCGCCCGCCGCGATGGAGTTGTGCAGAGGTTCCCTAGGTTGAACCAAGACCTGCTCAAAATATGATCGATCTGTTGCCGGGCCCAGGTTTTGCGGCTCGCAGAAGACTGTTCAGGTACTTGTCCCCAAAGTTGTTCACAAAA
>JAITWT010000167.1 GCA_031285125.1 Burkholderiaceae bacterium
CCCTACGACGACGCCCCTCAAACCGCCCAACACTCCGAACTCGTCATCAACCGCCTGGAGGCCCAAGAAGGTCTCGGCCTGGACTTTCAATACACCCTCGAACTGCTCAGCGACAACGCCCATCTCGCCCTCAAGGACTTCATGGGCAAGATGCTGTGCGTTGAACTGGTGCGCGCTGAGGAGTTCGAGGGTGTATTGGAAAGCGAGGCCGAGGCCTTCTTGGGCCTCCAGGCGGTTGATGACGAGTTGGGAGTGTTGGGCGATTTGAGGGGCGTCGTCGTAGGGAAAGGTCAGGCGCAACAACCGTTTGGTTTGGCTCAGGCGGCGCAGGTGGTCGTAGGCTTCCACTGGGGTCATGGTGATTACTCCCTCCGTGTCTGGGCGCTCGGCCCGGTGGTTGTTCTGATGGTTGGCGCGCAACCTGGCTCGGTCAGGTTGCGGAAAACACTGTTTTTAGCAGATCGGTCAGGGGCAGTGAAATTCTGGCGATGCGTCGAGAGGTCGGAGACCTCGCGTTCGACCCCGTCAATCAACACGCACACGCAAGCGTTGTGCTCCAGGCACGCTGCACTGCGGCCAGAGCCAGCAAGACAACCACGCCGAGCACGGCAACAGTGATAAGAACCTGTTTACGATCTCAACGATGTTGAGGCGGAAGCTCCGTCTCGGGTTTGGGATGACGATCTTCCAACACGTAGCCCATGCCGCGTACGGTGTGCAGCAGCAGGTTGTAGCCGAAGGGTACGTCGATCTTGGCACGCAGGCGCTTGATCGCCACCTCGACCACGTTCGTGTTGCTGTCGAAGCTCATCCCCCATACCGCCTCAGCAATCGTGGTCTTGGACAGAATTTCTCCCTGGCGCCGCATCAGCAGCGCCAGCAGCGCGAACTCCTTGGCGGTCAGGTCGATGCGCTGGCGCGCGCGCATCGCCTTGCGGCTGATCAGGTCGATGCTCAAATCGCCGACGCGCAGCAGCGTCAACTCCCGCGCCTGTCCGCGCCGGGTGAGCGCTTGCAAACGCGCGGCCAGTTCCATGAATGAGAAAGGTTTGACCAGGTAATCGTCGGCGCCGGCGCGCAAGCCTTTAACACGGTCTTCCACACCATCGCGCGCCGTCAGCATGATGACCGGTGTGCTCTTGAGCGCGCGCAGCGATTTCAATATCTCGAAACCGTCCATGCCCGGCAGCATGACGTCGAGCACGATCACGTCGAAGTCGTAGTGCAGCGCCAAATGCTGGCCGTCGATACCGTGGTAGGCCAGTGTCACGGTATCGCCTTGCTCAGTCAGTCCTTGACGGAGGTAATCTGCCGTTTTGCGTTCGTCTTCAATGATCAGTACTTTCATGATGGGTCTACCTTTTTAGACAGTACAGCGGCCGCAGCGCGGTGCGCATCATCAGCCGCCATGCCCCGGCGCGCGGCTTTGCGGTTGACGTACCCGTGGTGCAGGCGGTCCAGATAGAGATAGATCACCGGCGTGGTGAACAAGGTGAGCATCTGCGACAGAATCAGCCCGCCGACCATCGCGTAACCCAGCGGGCGACGCAGCTCAGAACCCGCCCCATGACCGAGCATGAGCGGCAGGCCCGCGAGCAGCGCGCACAGGGTGGTCATCATGATCGGGCGAAAGCGCAGCAGGCAGGCCTGGAAGATGGCGTCGCGCGAGGACAGGCCCTGCTCGCGCTCGGCGGTGAGCGCGAAGTCCACCATCATGATGCCGTTTTTCTTGACGATGCCGATCAGCAAAATGATACCAATCAGCGCGATCACTGTCAGCTCGTAGCCGCCGGCCATCAGGATCAGCAGCGCGCCCACGCCCGCCGAAGGCAAGGTGGAGAGAATGGTCAGCGGATGGATGTAGCTCTCGTACAGCAGCCCGAGCACGATATAGACCGATACCAGCGCCGCCAGGATCAGGTAGGGCTGCGTGCGCAGCGAATTCTGGAACACCTGGGCGGTGCCCTGGAAGGAGCCGCTGAGCGTGGCGGGCGTGTTCATTTGCGCCTGCGCCTTCTGGATCGCGTTCACCGCCTGCCCCAGCGCGGCGCCGGGCGCGAGGTTGAAGGAGATCGTCACGCTCGGAAACTGGCCTTGGTGGTTCACGCTCAGAAAGCCGGTGCCCGATGTATCGACCTTGACGAAAGTTGACAGCGGAACCTGTTGCCCGGTGGCGGGCGATGTCAGGTACAGGCGCTCGAACAGCGCCGGGTCTTTCTGCAGCTCGGGCGTGACTTCGAGGATCACGTTGTAGCTGTTGAGCTGCGTGAAGTACTGCGCCACCTGGCGCTGGCCGATCGCGTCGTTGAGGGTGGCATCGATCAGCGCCGGGGTAATGCCGTAACTGGCGGCGCGCTCGCGGTCGATGGTGATGCTGACCGTGGGCGCGGCGTTCTGCTGGTCGGAGGTGACATCCACCAGCATGGGCAGCGTGCGAAAACGCTGCACCAGTTTGGGCGCCCAGGTGTTCAGTTCGTTCAGGTTCGAGTCCACCAGGGTGTATTGGTACTGGGTGCGCGCCAGCCGCCCCCCGGCCACGTTGGTATCTTGCAGCGCCTGCAAGTACAGATTGACGCCGCCGACTTGCGCCAGTTGCGGGCGCAGGCGCGCGATGACCTGATCGGCGCTGACTTTGCGGCCTTCGTTAATCGGCTTGAGGGCGATGAAAAAATTGCCCGTGTTGAAAGTTGAATTGCCGAGGTTGAAGCTAAACGCCTGCACGTCCGGATCCTTGCGCACAATGTCGGCCAGCGCCAGTTGACGCGAGCGCATCGCGTCAAAAGAAGAATCCTGCCCCGCCGCCGCGGAGCCGAAAATAAAGCCCGTATCCTGCTGCGGAAAAATCCCCTTGGGAATCACCACGTAGAGAATCACGGTCGCCGCCACAGTCGCCAGAAAAACCAGCAGCGTCTTGAAGGAATGGCGCAACACCACCGTCAGGCCACGCCGGTAGGCCTCCAGCATGGCGTCAAAGCCGCGCTCGAACCACTGAAACAGCTTGCCGTGCTGCTGGCGCCGTTCCTTGAGGAATTTGGCGCACAGCATGGGCGTGAGCGTGAGCGTGAGCAGCACCGAAACCGCGACGGTGAGCGTGACCGTGACCGCGAATTCGCGCAGCAGCCGCCCGACCATGCCGCCCATCAACAACAGCGGGATAAACACCGCCACCAGCGAGACCGAGATCGAGATGATGGTGAAGCTGATCTCGCGCGCGCCCTGCAGCGCGGCCTGCATCGGCTTCATGCCGCCCTCGACGTGGCGGTAGATGTTCTCCAGCATCACGATGGCGTCATCGACCACGAAGCCGACCGCGATGGTCAGCGCCATCAGCGAGAGGTTGTCCAGGCTGTAGCCGAGCACGTACATCAACGCCGCCGTGCCAAAAATCGCCAGCGGCACGGTGACGCTGGGAATCAGGGTGGCCGTGATGTTGCGCAGAAAAATGAAGATCACCGCCACCACCAAGCAGACCGAGAGGATCAGCGTGTGCTCCACGTCCTTGACCGAGGCGCGGATCGTCTGCGTGCGGTCCATCGCCACCGACACCGTGACGCTGGGCGGAATCGCCGCTTCCAGGCTGGGCAGCGCCGCCTTGATGCGATCGACGGTTTCGATCACGTTCGCGCCGGGCATCTTGAAAATAGCCAGCATCACCGCGCGCCCATCGCTGATGGTGGAGCCGGGCGGCGCCGCCGCGCCATTGCCGGCCCAGGCGGCGAGCCGGGTGTTCTCCGGCCCATCGACGGCGACGCCCACATCGCGCACCCGGATCGGCGCGCCATTGCGCCAGGCCAGCACGGCGTCGTTCCACGGCGCGGCTTTGAGCAACTGGTCGTTGGTATAGACGTTGAACGCCTGGTGCTCGCCGCTGATCGTGCCGGTGGGCGCGCTCACGGTGGTGTTGGCAATCACGCCGCGAATGTCTTCCAGCGACAGGCCCAGCGCCTTGATGCGGGCCGGGTCCACTTGGATGCGCACCGCCGGCTTTTGCTTGCCGAAGATGTTGACCAGACCAACGCCGCCGATGCGCGAAATCTGCTGTGCCAGCACGGTGTCCGCGTAGTCGCTCGCCTCGATCAGCGGCAACGTCTTCGATTGCACGTTCAGAATCAGGATCGGTGCATCGGCCGGATTGGTCTTGCGAAAATTCGGCGGGCTCGGCAGGTTCTTGGGCAACTGGCCCGAGGCCGCGTTAATGGCGGTTTGCACATCCAGCGCGGCGCCGTCGATGTTGCGGTTCAAGTCAAATTGCAGCGCGATCTGGGTTTGCCCGAGCGAATTGGTCGACGTCATCTGCGCAAGCCCTGGAATCAGCGAGAACTGGCGCTCCAGCGGCTGTGCCACATTGGCGGCCATCATCTCCGGGCTGGCCCCAGGCAGATTGGCCGACACTTGAATGGTCGGGTAATCCACCTGCGGCAGCGCCGCTACCGGCAGCAGCGGCCAAGCCACCAGCCCGATCAGCAGCACCGCCGCCGCCAGCAGCGTGGTGCCAATGGGACGCTTGATGAAGCCGGCGGAAATGTTCATTGCGCGCGCCCCTGACCTCCGCCCTGACCTCCGCCTTTACCGTCACTTTTATCGTCGCCCTGGGTTTGGCTCCCCCCCGAGGAGAGAGGCGTATTGGCGGTCTGCATTTCGACGGTGCGCGCACCGGGCGTCAGCCGGTACTGCCCCTGGACCACCACGCGCTGGCCCGCCGACAGGCCTTGCGTGATCACCGCGATGCCGCCCTGGCTGTCGTCGTCATCGACCTGGATCGGCTGCACGCGCGCCTGGCCGCTTTCGTCGATCACGTAGGCGTACAGCCCGTCCGGGCCGCGCTGCACCACTGCTGAGGGCGCCGTCAGCGCCTGTACGCGCTGGCCCAGCACGATGCGCGCATCCACCGACTGGCCCGGCCACAGCCTGTACTGCGGGTTGGGGAACTGGGCTTTGAGCATGATGGTGCCGGTGCTGGCATCGATCTGATTGTTGAGCAACACCAGTGGGCCGCTGGCCAGCACCTGGTGCGTGCTGCGATCAATCGCCTGCACCGCCAGCGGCGCGGCGCTGGCGTGCAAGGCCGCGTTGATCGCTTGAAAGGCGCTTTCCGGCAGTGTGAACTGCACCGCGATCGGGTCGATCTGGTTAATCACCAGCAGCCCGTTCGGATCGGCCGCGTGCACGATGTTGCCCGGATCGACCAGCCGCGCCCCAACCCGGCCCGTGATCGGCGCCGTGATCGTGGTGTAGCCCAAATTCACGCGCGCCAATTCGATCTGCGCCTGATCGTTTTGTAGCGCCGCGCGCAATTGATTCACCAGCGATCGCTGGGTATCGAGCGTTTGCCGCGTCGTGGCGTCTGCCTTGATCAGTTCCTCATAGCGCTTCAAATCGACATTTGCATTGGCCAGCGCGGCCGCGTCCTTGGCCTTTTGCGCCACGCTTTGATTGAGTTGCGCTTTGTAGATGCGCGCATCGATGCGCACCAGAACCTGTCCGGCCTTGACATCCTGCCCTTCTTTGAAGGCCACACTGTCGAGCTGCCCATCGACGCGCGTATGGACCGTCACCGACATCACCGGCACGACAGTACCCACCCCAGTGCGCGTCATCGGTACCGTCTGCTGTTGCACCCGCGCCGTGCGCACGGGCACCACTGGCGCAGGGGCTTGGGGCCGCACCGGCGTCACGAAAAACGCGCGCCAGAGCAGCCCAAGCAGCAGCGCCAGCAGCGCGATGGCGATGACCCAGCCCAACCCATGACCACGACCATGACCATGACCGCGCGGCGAAGGTGCCGAATTCAGAGCCGATCTGCCTGGCTTGCCGTCTTGCTTGCTATCTTTCGCATCCATCGCTTTGCTCTCTTGATCGTTTGACCGCTTCTTATTTGCCGGAAGAACCGCCCGTAGCGCTGGCCGCAGCATCCCCATCCAGCGGCGAGGCATGGGCCACGCTGGCCAATTGGCTCGCATCCCAACCGCCGCCGATGGCCTTGATCAGCGCCACGCTGGCAGCAAACTGGCTGGCCTGCAACTGCAACACCGCCTGATCGGCCGCCAGCGCCTGCGCTTGCGCGGTAATGACCGACAGGTACGGCGTGGTCCCGGCGCGATACTGCGCCAGAAATACCTCGGCCGATTGGTGCGCGGCGCGCGCGGCTTCTTCCTGCGCGGCACGCTGGCGCGCCAAATCGCCCAAGGCCGCAAGGTTGTCTTCGACTTCCTGAAAACCATTGAGCACCGTTTGGCGATAGTGCGCCGCCGCCGCATCAAAGCTGGCGCGCGCCTGCTGCACCTGGGCGCTGCGCGCGCCGCCGTCGAACAGTGTCCCGGCCAATGCCGCACCCAGCGCCCAGACACGTCCCGGCGCCAGGAACCAGGGACCGAAATTCGGTCCCTGATAACCCCCGCTGGCGCTGAGCGTCAGGTTCGGAAACCACGCCGCCCTCGCCACGCCAATCTGGGCATTGGCCGCCGCCACTTGGCGCTCGGCCGCCGCAATATCGGGCCGGCGCTGCAACAACTGCGCCGGTAGCCCCGCCGGCGTAGGCGGTAACAGCGCCGTCAACGGCATTTCTGGCGGCTGCGCGGCCAGCGTGAAGGCGGCAGGCGCCTGCCCCACCAGCACAGCCAGCGCGTGCTCCAACTGCCGCCGCGTCAAATCCACCGCCACCGCCTGGGCTTGCGCCGTGGCCAGCGTGTTGCGCGCCAGCGCCACATCCGAACCGGTGGCCACCCCCACGCGGTGCCGCGCCGCGGTCAGCGCGAGCGACTTACGATAACCCTCGAGAGTGCGTGCATACACCTCTTTTTGCTGATCGAGCAAGCGCAGTTGTAGATAGTTATTGACCACCGAAGCCTGCACCGTCAGCCGTGCCGCCGCGAGGTTGGCGGCGCTGACCTGCGCGTTATCGCCTGCCGCTTCCACGCCGCGGCGTACCGCGCCCCACAAATCCAGCTCCCACGCGGCTTGCAGCGACCATGCATGGGCGTTACCGAGCGATACCACGCCATCGGTGATCGAACGCGACCGGCCGCCCAAAGCGCTCAACCCCACGGTTGTGAAATAGGCCGCGCGCGCACTTTGCAGCAGCGCCTGCGCCTGCCGGTATTGCGCCTGGGCTTGCGCCAATGTCTGGTTGGCTTGATTGGCCTGTGCCACCAGCGCATCAAGCTGCGGATCGCCATACGCCCTCCACCAAGCGCCATCGGCCGCCGCGACACCAGGGTGTGCAGGCACCCACATCCGGCTTTCTTTGAAGGCCGGTGCATCAGCACCCGGCGGCGGCGCCGGCCGTACATAGCTTGGCCCCACCGCACACCCCGCCAGTACCGCACACAACGCCATAGCCGCAAACGCAAGGGCCCATCTCAATCCCCCCTCTCGCACACGGGAAAGGGGCTGGAGGGAAGAACTGGAGCGCAGTGAAATCAAAGAACTTCCTCGGGCAATCGAACCATCTGGAGTCAACTTTGGGCCATCATGGCCGTCAAGCTTCCCCATGATATTGACATAAGTATGTCAATTAAGTCATTTTCATGATTCGCCCATGCCCATGAACAAGGCCCTCCGGAACCGGTGCCGGCCCACCCAGAGCGCCGTGCTGTCACACCCCCTGGCGTAGACAGGGATTTCACCTATACTTACCGGTGAAATATTCGACTAACGTAGTCGAGTTCCATTTTTCCGTCTGAGGGTTGACTGATATGTATAGCCCCCGTGTCGTAGCAAACGCGCTGCTGAAAAAGGCTGCGAGCAGCAGGGTTGAGCTCACCCACCTGAAGCTTCAGAAGCTTGCTTTTTTCATGCATGCTTGGAACCTCGCGCTTGACGACACGCCGCTCATCAACGAGCAACCCCAGGCGTGGCCCTATGGGCCGGTGTTCAGCACGCTCTACCAAGATCTCAAGGGATTCGGCTCAAAGCCGATAGAGCGTTACATCAAAGAGATTGAGCCCCAGTCCGGCCGCGAGGTTGCGCTAATCCCCAGCCTAAAGGACAAAAAATTCTGGGCCCTGGCCGATCAGGTCTGGGATCGGTATGGCGGCCTCACCGCCGCTCAGCTCTCGTCGCTGTCGCACACCGAGGGCGGGCCCTGGATGCAGGCGCGCAGAAATGGATTGTCAGAGATCCCGAATCAATCAATCATCGATTTCTACAAACCCCAGCTCGTCCATGCCAACTGATCCGGCATCCATTCCGGCAGTTGATGTTGCATTGATCCATGATGCGGATGAGAAGGTTCTTGCCGAGCAGCAAGCCTTCGACAAAAGCGGCAGACAACTTGATCGAAACCTGCGGCGGGTTGCCGGCTACGGCGCTCTCGTGGTTGCGGGAATTTTGTACTGCGTGGGTATTTGCTTGGTACTTCAGTCCGTCGGGCCCACGCCGGTGAATGTGCAAGCGCCCAACTGGCATACGGTTATCGCTGCTTTCGTGGCACTTTTTACCGTTCCCACGGTCCTGGTGTTGGCCGTGCTTCGCAGCACCAGCTTTGCGACCAAAGATGCGCAGGCCGATTCTCTTCACGCCTTGATCGGAACCAAGCTCATGAGCTTGGTGGACAAACTCATCGATAAGTTTGCCAACAAGATGGTGAAATAGGGCCCAAAAATACCCGCCACCCGCCCCAGTCCAGCCCGCCGTGTGCGGGCCGCTTTGTTGCCCTCGCATGAGGACCGGAAGGGATTTTGATCGGCGCCGAAAACGAATGTTTCGCCAAAACGAATGTTTCGCCGATGGTGGGCGGTGCAGGTTTCGAACCTGCGACCCCAGCAGTGTGAATGCTGTGCTCTACCCCTGAGCTAACCGCCCTTGCCGCCTTGCCGCCGGGCCGTGCGCCTCGACAGCAGGTAGCGCTTCGCACCGCGCGATGCGAAGCCGATGATTATGCCATAGGAACGGCGCTCACCGCACGAAAAAGCGCATGCCCCCCGCTGGCTGTATCGAGTTGCTTGAGCACCGCTTCGTGCGCGGCCAGCTCCTGTTGCGAGGCCCTGAGTACCGGCAAGGTCAATGCACGCAGCTCAACGGTCGCGCTCGCGCCGGGCTGCGGCTCACCACCGGCGGCATCGATCAGCAAGTTCTCCTGGCCGCGCGTGAGGTGAATGTAGACATCGGCAAGCAGTTGCGCATCGAGCTTGGCGCCGTGAAAGCTGCGGTTGGACCGATCGATGCCGAAGCGGTCACACAGCGCATCCAAGGAATTGCGTTTGCCCGGATAGACCGATTTGGCCATCGCGAGTGTGTCGGTAATGTCAGCCACGAAACTGCGCAATGGGCCCAGTCCCAAACGCGCAAACTCGGCGTCGAGAAAGCCCTCGTCGAAGGCAGCGTTGTGAATGATCAGTTCGGCATCACGCAGGTACTCGATGATTTCAGCGGCCAATACCTCGAACTTGGGTTCGTTGCGCAAACGATCGTTGGTCAGACCATGCACCCTGAGCGCATCCTCATGGCTTTCACGCTCGGGGTTGAAATACCGGTGCAGGTCGTTGCCCGTGAGCTTGCGGTTGACCAGTTCGATGCAGCCCAGTTCGATGATGCGGTCGCCGTTTTCAGCGGACAGGCCCGTGGTTTCGGTGTCCAGAACGATCTGCCGATGCACGTTCATGACTGATTTTCCTTGGCGTGATTGATCGTGTATTTGGGAATCTCGATGGTGACATCCTCGCGCCCAAGGATAGCCTGACAGCTCAGACGCGATTGCGGCTGAAGGCCCCAGGCACGATCGAGCAGATCTTCTTCGCTTTCATCAGGCGCATTGAGCGAGCCGTCGCCCTGGCGCACGATCACGTGACAGGTGGTGCAGGCACAGCTCATTTCGCAGGCGTGCTCGATCGGGATTTTGTTGTCCAGCAAGGCCTCGCAAATCGAGGTCCCGGCGGGCGCGCTGATTTCGGTACCTTGGGGGCAATACGTGGCGTGGGGAAGAATTTTGATGATCGGCATCAGGCGCAAATGGATTCAGAGGCTTTCGATCGAGCGCCCGGCGAGCGCGCGCGCGATGCCCTGGTTCATGCGGCGCGCGGCGAAAGCTTCGGTGCCATCGGCCAGCGCTTGGGTCGCGGCTTCGAGGGTGGCCGCATCGATAGAGGGGGTGGTCGTGGTAACGGCGGCAGCGGCGCCAGAGGCCGAGGCCGCGGTCGATGCGTTCGCGGTCGATGCGTTTATTGCAGCGTCGAGCGAGCGCATCAGTGCCTCGATATGCGCGCGCTCCGGCCCATTGAGCAAATTGCCGTCGGCTTGCAATGCGCTGCGCGTGGCCGCGAGCAGGCGCTGGCCATCAACGCGCGCCTCCACCAGCGCGCGCATGTGCACGTCCTGCTCGGCCGTGGCGATGCTCTCGTGCAGCATGGCGGCGATTTGGTCATCAGACAAACCGTAGGAAGGTTTGACGGTGACGTGCGCTTCCACGCCACTGCTTTGTTCGCGCGCACTCACGCTCAACAGCCCGTCGGCATCGACGACGAAGCTGACGCGGATGCGCGCCGCGCCCGCGGCCATCGGCGGGATGCCGCGCAGTTCAAAGCGCGCCAGGCTGCGGCAATCCGCGGCCAGATCGCGTTCACCTTGCACGACGTGCAGCGCGAGCGCCGTTTGGCCGTCCTGGTAGGTGGTGAAATTCTGTGCCATGGCGATCGGAATGGTCTGGTTGCGCGGCACGATGCGCTCGACCAGACCGCCCATCATCTCAATGCCCAGCGACAGCGGGATGACATCGAGCAGCAGCAAATCCAAATCGCCGTCGCGGCCGCCGCGGTTACCGGCGAGCTGATTGGCCTGGATGGCCGCACCCAGCGCCACCACTTCATCCGGATCAAGGTTGACCAGCGGTTCGCGCCCAAAAAAGCGCCCCACTGCCGCGCGGATCTGCGGCATCCGGGTCGCGCCACCGACAAGCACGATGCCATTGAGCGCGTCGATCCCGAGCTTGGCATCGTCCATCGCCTTGCGCACCGCGGTCAGCGTGCGTTCGGTGAGCGCGGTGGTCGCGGCCTCGAATTGCGCGCGCGTCAATTCCATGCGCACGTTTTGATGGGCCGATGAATGACTGCCCCATTGCGCCTGGAAAACGGTGCTGTCCGCGCTGGACAGCGCTTCCTTGGCGGCACGCGCGGCGATCATCAGCGCAGCGCGGCCGGCCTCATGCGCGGGCGCGCAGCCCGTGCGCTCAATCACGAGCGCGGCGAGCGCGCGGTCGTAATCGTCGCCGCCCAGCGCCGAATCACCGCCGGTGGCGATCACCTCGAACACGCCCTGCGTCAAGCGCAGGATCGAAATGTCGAACGTGCCACCGCCCAAGTCGTACACCGCATACAAGCCCTCGGCGGCGTTGTCCAGCCCGTAGGCAATGGCAGCGGCGGTCGGCTCACTGATCAGACGCAGTACGTTCAGACCCGCCAGTTGCGCGGCATCCTTGGTGGCCTGGCGTTGGCCTTCATCGAAATACGCGGGGACGGTAATCACCGCCCCATACAGCGCGCTATCCAGGCTGTCCTCGGCGCGCGCGCGCAAGGTCGCCAGGATCTCGGCGCTGATTTGAACCGGCGACTTGAGGCCCGCACGCGTATGCACCTGCACCATCCCGCCCTCGCCTGTGAGCCGGTACGAAAGCGTGTCGCGGTCGGCGATATCGGCCAGTCCGCGCCCCATCAGGCGTTTGACCGAAGTGATGGTGTTCAACGGGTCCTGCGCCCGCGCGGCGAGCGCCTCATAGCCGATCTGGCGGCGAGCGCCTTCGAGGTAGCGCACCGATGAAGGCAGCAGCACACGCCCCTGTAGATCACCCAGACACTCAGCGGCGCCGTGGCGAACCACCGCGACCAGCGAATGGGTGGTGCCCAAGTCGATGCCCACCGCGATGCGCCGCTGATGCGGATCAGGCGTTTGGCCGGGTTCTGAGATTTGCAGCAATGCCATGCCGCTATTGTCCTTGCCAGTAAATCATGGGCTGGCGCGCACTATGCATTGATGCGCGCTTGGAAATTCTGCGCGAAGCGTTCGATGAACATCAGCGCACGCACCTGCGCTGCGGCCTGCGCATAGTCGGCCTGTTCGTCGATGAGCAGCCCCAGAGCAGACAGCGCGCGCCGCCGCGCGGCATCCACTTCGCCACGCAAAGCAGTAAACGCGGCCTCGCCGGACATTTCCTCCAAAGCCTCGCGCCACTGCATTTGCTGCGTGAGGAAATCCGCCGGCATGGCGGTGTTCGTCTCGGCATCGACCGATACGCCATGCAGCGTGCACAGATAGGCCGCACGCCGCAACGGATCACGCAGGCGCTGATACGCCTCGTTGATACGTACCGACCACTGCATCGCCACGCGCTGCGCGGCGGCGCCCTGTGCGATAAACCGATCCGGATGGGCCTCGCGCAACAGGGCTTTGCGGCGCGCATCAATACCCGCGCTGTCTTGCGCGAAGGTCTGCGGCAGATCGAACAGCTCGAAATCGTTAGCGTCCAGATTCATCAGAAAAAATCACCCAGCGCAAAAACCAAGGCCCCAAGCACATTGCCGCACCCGCTCATGTCCAACTGATCCCATTGCAAGCCCATCCGGGTCGCCCCGCACTAAATCCGGAAACTTTCGCCGCACCCGCAGCGATCGCGCTCATTGGGGTTATTGAACCTGAAGCCCTCGTTGAGCCCCTCTCTGACGAAATCAAGTTCGGTCCCGTCGATGTAGGCCATGCTCTTGGGGTCGACAAGAACCTTGACACCGTGCGCTTCAAAGACGAGGTCATCGGGCTGCGACGCATCCGCGTATTCGAGCTTGTAGGCCAGCCCCGAACATCCGGAAGTTTTGACACCCAGGCGCACGCCAACGCCTTTGCCGCGTTTGGCCAAGTAACGGCTAACGTGCCGTGCGGCCGCTTCAGTCAAGGTAACGGCCATCGTCAGTACGTCTTCACCGCATCAGCTGCCTCAAGTTCGCAGAGCGCAGCAACATGCTTGTTTTTGTAATCGTTGACTGCCGCCTTGATGGCGTCTTCGGCCAGAATCGAACAATGGATCTTCACCGGGGGCAACGCCAACTCCTCGGCGATCTGTGAGTTCTTCAGCGCGGCGGCTTCCTCCAGCGTTTTGCCCTTGACCCATTCGGTCACGAGCGAAGAGGAGGCAATGGCCGAACCGCAGCCGTAAGTTTTGAAGCGCGCGTCCTGGATCACCCCAGTTGCCGGATCGACCTTGATTTGCAGCTTCATGACGTCACCGCAAGCCGGCGCGCCGACCATGCCGGTGCCCACCGTCTCGTCGCCCTTGTCAAAAGAACCGACGTTGCGCGGGTTTTCATAGTGGTCAATGACCTTGTCCGAATAAGGCATTTGAGATTTCTCCAAATTCAATACATATCAGCGATCCTGGGCGAAGCCGGGGAGCGGTTTTATCTCAATGCGCGGCCCATTCGACGCGGCTGACATCCACGCCCTCCTGGTGCATCTCCCACAGCGGGCTGAGTTCGCGCAAGCGGGCCACGTTGTCGCCGATGGCGGCAATCGCGTAGTCAATTTCTTCCTCGGTGGTGAAACGCCCAATCGTCATGCGCAAGCTGCTGTGCGCCAGTTCGTCGCTACGGCCCAGTGCGCGCAGCACATAGCTGGGCTCCAGGCTCGCCGAGGTGCAGGCCGAGCCGCTGGACACCGCCAAGCCCTTGATCCCCATCATCAGCGATTCGCCCTCGACATAGTTGAAGCTGATGTTCAGGTTGTGCGGCACGCGATGTTCGAGGTCGCCGTTGACGAACACCTGATCGATTTGCGTCAACCCCGCAAGCAAACGCCGATGCAGTCCCCAGACCCTGGCGTTGTCCTGCGCCATTTCCAGCTTGGCCAGACGGAACGCCTCGCCCATACCCACAATCTGATGCGTGGGCAGCGTACCCGAGCGCATCCCGCGCTCATGACCGCCGCCGTGCATCTGCGGTTCGATGCGCACGCGCGGCTTGCGGCGCACGTACAGCGCACCGATGCCCTTGGGGCCATAGGTTTTGTGCGAAGCCAAGCTCATCAGATCGACAGGCAGCCGGGCCAGGTCGATATCCATCTTGCCGCTGGCTTGCGCCGCATCGACATGAAAGATCACGCCGCGCTCGCGACAGATCGTGCCCAGCGCGCGCAGATCCTGAATGACGCCGATTTCGTTGTTGACGGCCATCACACTGGCAAGAATGGTGTCGGGCCGAATCGCGGCTTTAAAGACATCCAGATCAAGCAGGCCGTTGGGCAGCACGTCCAGATAGGTCACCTCAAAGCCCTGACGCTCGAGTTCGCGCAGGGTGTCGAGCACGGCCTTGTGCTCGGTTTTCACCGTAACCAAGTGCTTGCCCTTGCCCTGGTAGAAGTGGGCGGCGCCTTTGAGCGCGAGGTTATCCGACTCGGTCGCGCCCGAGGTCCAAACGATCTCGCGCGGATCGGCGCCGATCAGCGCCGCGACATGGCCGCGCGCAGTTTCCACCGCCTCTTCAGCCTCCCAGCCCCAGGCATGACTGCGCGAAGCGGGGTTGCCGAAGTGGTCGTGCAGCCAGGGAATCATGACATCAACGACGCGCGGATCGACCGGCGTGGTCGCGCCATAGTCGAAGTAAATAGGGAAATGGGGTGTAGTGGCGGCGTTCATGACCAACTCACGCAAAAAGGCAAACGAAACGGGAGAGCGCAGACCCTCAAGATTTGGAAAAAGCGCTGCCCAGCGCAAACACCGAGTTGGGCGCGTTCACGCGAATCGGCTTGACCGGCGACCGGCTGGCCACCGCACGCTTGGCCGCGTGCTTGCCATCCTTGACTGTGACGCCGCTGGTGATCTGGTCATCGACCAGTTTTTGCAGCGTGATCGAAGCAAGAAACTCGACCATGCGCTGGTTCAACGAGGTCCACAACTCGTGCGTCATGCATTGGCGACCATCGCCCAGGCAATCGCCCTTGCCGGCGCATTGCGTCGCATCCATCGGCTCATCGACGGAGGCAATGATGTCGGCCACTGTGATCTCCGGCGCCTTGCGCGCCAGCGAATACCCGCCGCCTGGACCGCGGGTGGATTCGACCATGTCATTACGGCGCAGTTTGCTGAACAACTGCTCCAGATAAGACAGCGAAATTTGCTGGCGCTGGCTGATTGCGGCCAAGGTCACCGGACCATCGGTCTGGTGCAAGGCCAGATCGATCATCGCAGTAACGGCAAAACGGCCTTTGGTGGTCAGACGCATCATGAACTCCTTACGGGTGCCAACGGTTTCACAAGATCGCGGCGTATATAAGCGGATATTCCACTCATGTCACCCTCGCTCTTTGATATGGATGAAAAACTATGCATTTTCTTTCGCATAGTTTGTTGAGTAATTAACTCAAGTATAACAGAAATTATTCGGCGCCGCGGAAGCCATGCCCACAGAAAATTCAAATCAGAACAATGTCATATTGCCCTTGCCCCAGCATCGGCTCGACTTGCAATGAGATCGGCTTGCCGATGAAGGCTGATAAGCCGGCTAAGTGAGCGCTTTCTTCGTCCAGAAACAAGTCGATCACCTTCTGCGTCGAGACAATGCGGAACTCGCGCGGCGTGAATTGGCGCGCCTCACGCAGAATTTCACGCAGGATGTCGTAGACCACGCTACGCGCGGTCTTGACGATGCCTTGCCCGCCGCAAGCCACGCACGGCTCACACAGCATGTGCGCGAGCGATTCACGGGTGCGCTTGCGCGTCATCTCAACCAAACCGAGCTGCGAAAATCCGCTGGCGCTGGTCTTGACCCGGTCGCGCGCAAGCTGCTTGCGCAATTCCGCGAGCACTTGCTCACGATGCTCCGGGCGCGCCATATCAATGAAGTCAACGATGATGATGCCGCCCAAATTACGCAGCCGTAATTGGCGGGCGATGGTTTGCGCGGCCTCCAGATTGGTTTTGAAGACGGTATCGTCGAAGTTGCGCGCGCCCACGAAAGCACCGGTATTCACGTCGATGGTGGTCAGCGCCTCGGTCTGGTCCACCACCAGGTACCCACCGGACTTGAGCTCCACCCGGCGTCCGAGCGCACGCACGATTTCCTCATCGACCGCGCACAAGTCGAAGATGGGCCGCTTGCCACGGTAAAGTTCTAATTTCGCGGCGGCGGCGGGCATGAACTCGCGTCCGAATTTCAGCAACCGCTCGTATTGCTCGCGCGAGTCGATGCGAATGGTCTGGACTTGCTCTCCTGCAAAATCGCGCAACACGCGCTGCAACAAATTCAGATCCTGGTGCACCAGGGAAACCGGCGGGAGATGCCAGGCGAGCCCGCGAATGCACGACCAGATTCTGCGCAGATAGGCAATATCTTCGGCCAATTCGGCATCGCTGGCGTCTTCGCCATTGGTGCGCAGGATATAGCCGCCCCCCGGCACGGGCTCGCCGCCGGTGTTCGCCGTAGCCGCGCCCCCTGTGGCGAGCGCCCCTTCGTTGAGCGCCTGCACGCGCTGGCGCAGCGCTTCGCGCAGTTCAAAGGGAATTTTTTGCGAGATCCCAATGCGTGTGTCCTGCGGCAAAAACACCAGCAGCCGCCCGGCCACGCTGATTTGCGTGGACAGCCGCGCCCCCTTGCCGCCAATCGGGTCTTTAATGACCTGAACCAGCAGCGACTGGCCCTCAAAGATGCGCTTCTCGATCGGTACGCCATCGCCCTCGCCGCGCTCGGGCGCGAACGCGACGTTGGACGAACCCGGTGCGATGGGCGCGATCAGGTCGGCCACATGCAGGAAGGCCGTGCGCTCCAGCCCGATGTCGATGAAGGCCGATTGCATCCCCGGCAGCACATGCAGAACCTTGCCCAGATAGATATTGCCCACCAGCGTGCGTTCAAAGGTACGTTCCATGTGCAATTCCTGCACCGTACCCTCTTCAATGACGGCAACGCGCGTTTCCTGCGGCGACCAGTTGATCAGAATTTCCTGCATGAATGGTGCCTCTTAGAACCTGTTTACGATCTCAAATGGCTCACGTTGGGCCGCAATCGGGATGAGTGGGCGGCCCATGGCGCGCCGCATGGGCTGGTGCCCATGCAAGCGACTTGGCCGCCCAATCGCCCGATTTCGGCCCAACCCGAAGGGCAGATGCCTTTTCGGGCGGTCTGCCGCGTTGCAACGCTGGCCCATAGCACGGGCTATGGGCTGCGCGCTGCGCCTTGCATCTCCTCCCGAAAAAGCATCTGCGTGAGCCATTTGAGATCGTAAACAGGTTCTTAAAACGAATGGAAGTTGGCGCGCCGCAGCAAGGCGGCCGTCTCGAACATCGGCAGCCCCATGATGCCTGAATAGCTGCCGCTGATATGTTCGATGAACGCCGCCGCGCGGCCCTGCACTGCATAGGCGCCGGCCTTGCCCATCGGTTCCCCGCTGGCGACATAGGCGGCAATCTGCGCGCGCGTGAGGGGGGCAAAGCGCACGCGCGAAATGCTCAACGCCTGGGCGCTCCAGCGCCCCCAATGCAACGCAACCGCCGTCAGCACGCGATGCGCCGTTCCTGAAAGCGAAGCCAGCATACGGCGCGCATGCGCCGGGTCCTCGGGTTTGCCCAGGATCGTGCGGCCCAGCGCGACGGTGGTGTCGGCACACAAAACCGGCGCACGCGGCAGATCGCGCCGCGCCAGCTGCTGCACCGCTCTATCGAGCTTGAGCGCCGTGACGCGCTGCACATAGGCGAGCGGGCTTTCACGCGCCAAGGCGGCTTCGAGCGCCTCGGGATCCTCGCCGGAATCGGGCAGCAACAACCGGTGCGGGACGCCCAGTTGGTCGAGCAATTGCGCACGGCGTGGGCTTTGCGAGGCGAGGTAGATGAAGTTCACGTTGGGCGTGCGAGGCGCGGTTTTTGAAAAGGGTTCCAGCGCGTATTCTTATACGGGTTCTTTATTTCGGCTGTGGCACCGCCGATGCGCGAGCCCGGCAAAGCCCCCTGCGCATCACGGGGACAGGCAGTTGTTGCCGCGAAACAGGTTCTTATACCTGCTCCAGTGCGCCGCCCGTGGCCGGTAACGGCGATGGCCGGAACGGCACAAAAACCGCCGGCAGCGCGCGCGCCTTAGAACCTGTTTACGATCTCAAATGGCTCACGCAGAGGCCTTTTCGGGAGGGGATGCAAGGCGCGGCGCGCAGCCCATAGCCAGCGCTATGGGCCAGCGTTGCAACGCCGCAGACCG
>JAITWT010000082.1 GCA_031285125.1 Burkholderiaceae bacterium
GATCAAGACCAAGTGGCCCAAGAGATCAAACGCCAGAACGATCAGATCAAAGGTTCAGGCGGCAATCCGGAACAGGGCGAGTTTCCTGAACTGCAAGAACCCCATCTGGTGCTCGCCAGCGCGGCGGGCATCGAGACCAGCACGCCCGAGAGCACGCACATCGCCAGCCAGGAGCACAACGCCCTGACCAGCGGGGGCCACACCAGTGTCTCGGCAGGGCAAAGCTTGCTGGTGTCGGCCAGGAAAGCGGTGCGCCTGGCGGCCTTTGAGGAGGGCATGCGGCTGATTGCGGCGAACTCGGATATTGACATCGAGGCGCTCAGGAACAACATCAACATTCTGGCCAAGCTGGATATCAAAGCCGAGGCCAACCGGATCACGATCACCGCCAAGGAGGAGGTTGTCATCAACGGCGGCACGAGCTACACGAAATGGAACGCCTCGGGCATCGTCAGCGGCACACCGGGGCTCTGGCGTGAACATGCGGGCAGTCATTCGCTGATGGGGGCGGACAGTTTGCCGGTGGTGCCCTTCAACCCCTCGGGGTGCCAGACGAAGGAAAGCGCCGATTCGGATGGATCGTTGGACGGAGCCTGATCCCCATGACTGACCGCACCACCCCCTCGACCGACCCCATGTCCTCAGACGAACCCAGCCCCATCGCCCTTCGCTTCGGCCCATTGGCCGACTCGTTGGCGCAGGGCTGGCGGCAGTTTCAGGAGAGTGCCGCCGCGACATCGGCGCAGCGCCCGCCCAGGGCCTACCTGCTGCTTAACGGCTGGGACGACAACCCCTATGCCCAGGCGCTCGAAGAACTTGCTCCCAACGCCGCCCAGGCGCGGGTCGCGGTGGTCACGCCGCAGTTCGAGTACCGCGAGGACAAAGGGCCTTGCCTGATCGAACTGCCCGCGAACTGGGACCAGAAGCCGCCGCCTCGCCCCACTGGAACACCGGCCTCCAGCACCGCGAAGCGCGCGCTCGAAGCGCCGCCGCCACGCAAATGGAGCGACCCCTACCCGCCCCCGTGGGCGCGCAGGGAGGCGGAAAAAACCGTGCCCGAAACATCCCCTGCGCCCCCCGCGTCCCCGGAGCTCACGGAGCCTCCCGCTGAAGCGCCCCAGCCCGATGCGCTGAATCTGGACGACCTTTCCATCGGGCTCGCCGGGGCATGGCTTGCCACGCAACAGCGCTTGGCGGCGCAAAAGTTCTGCGCCGTGTTGTTCGCGCAGGCGGACGCAAAGGACATCGCCGCGCACCTGGTGCGGCTGGGCCGCCAGCAACTGCCGCCTGCCGGCCCAACGCGGCAGTTTCCGTTCCAGGACGCGCGCATCCAGCAACGCATCTGGCCCGTGTTCACACCCGAGCAGCACCTCATCTGGCTCGGCCCGGTGGCGCAATGGTGGGCGCTCAAGCAGCCCTGGGGGCCGTGGAGCCAGGCCGACCTTTTGCAAATCGATCCCACACAATTCAGCGCCGCGCCCGAATGGTTCGTCGCCACGCCGCCGAGTCCTGAACAACCGCGCGCGCACGCCGCCCAGGGGCTCAAACCGGAGACGCTGTTCACCCCGGACCAGTGGAAATACGCCGGCCAATGCCCCACCGGTAACCGCGTTTGGCAGCAATACGCCATGCAGGACATCGACCCGCAACGCCAGCCCGACGGCGCCACGATGGACCGTTTGATTTCCGATGGCCTGCGCCTGGGCCTGAGCGGCGCCAACCTCCAAGACTATGTGTGGTGCTCCTGGCAAGCCGGTGAAGCCGGCCTGCCGCGCGAACTGGACTGGCGCGAGCCCCGCCTTGCGCAACTGCTGCAAGACATCCTGCGCCAACTGCGCGAGGAGCCCGAGGCCAGCTTCGCCGATCTGTTCGTCGAACAGCTTCCCATGGCCAGATAACGGCGCTGCACCCCATCCAAAAAATACTGAAGACACCCCATGCCCTGTGCCACCCCCTGCAAGAACTGCGACCGCAAGGGTCTGCCGATTCTGTTCACGCGCTACGGCGCCGCCTACAGCGCCCGAGCGGCGGGCATGAACGTACTCGGCGCCTTGCAGCCTGACGCCAAGAAGAGCAAGTTCAAGGAACCCAACGGCGTGCACATCCAGACCGCCCTCTACAGCGTGCGCATGTTGCGCCCGGGCTATCTGTACGTGTGCGTGGAGCGCCCCGGCGCGATCAAATGGCAGGGCTTTACTGTGCATCCGCACGGCTATTTGAACGAATTTGAGGTGATGTTCCCCGCCGGTGCCCAATCGCACCCGGCCTGCGAAGTGCAGGTTCGCGGCGCCAATGCGAGCATGGTGTGGATTGCCGACGCCAAGCGTGTCAAAAAGGTCTGGTACATGTTCCACCCGGACCCGATTGATCCGGCCCACCTCTTGAAAGAAATCCAGCCCAATCTGGACAAGTACATGCAAAGCTTTGACGCGGCGGGCTGGGCCAAAGGCAGCAACACCGGGCAGAAAAACACCTGCGCGCCCGAGCAACTCAAGAGCCAGGTGCTCGAATTCGCGGCGCTGAGCGATGAAAAGGCGCAAACCGTGGGTTGCGAACAGCACTATGGCCTGATGGGCACCAGCGTGCAGGAGCGCGGCTGGGGCAACTATGAAGCAGAGGAAATCATCATCCCGCCGGTGTCCCCCAAACCGGTGGGCCTGGGGCTGGGCGCAGGCGGCCTGGGCCCAAAGTGGGCACCCGCGGCGGTCCCCCTCATCCCCGCTGCCCCCGTGGTGACGCGTGTCACCCGCAAGCAACCCGCTTATGCCCACGCGCACGGAGGGCGCTTGAACCGGATGGTTGAATTTCTCAACAAGTACAAAGGCGCGGTGGTGGCTTGCGAAGACCCGATAGGGATTGCCCAGGAACTGAGCCTGCATCACCTGAGCGCGGCGATACCCTATGTGGATTGGCTGAAGGAAACGGACAGCAAAGGCGTGAGCAACCAGTGGAAGCAAGCCGCCAGCGAGAGCATCAAAACCCTCAAAAACGCGCTGTCTCAAAAAACCGTGCGCGCCTATGACGAGGCCACCGAGCGCCTGAAGATTGAGGCCGAGCGCAGAGGCCGCGGGACGGGCCCCTTTGTGGGCGCGCATAAAACGCTGCCGGACGGGAGCACGGCGTATTACGTGAAGGACTTGGGCGCGCCGCGCCGGCAAGAACTGCAAAACCAAATTGATGCGCGCAATAAAAACCGCGAGCACGCCGTGGGCGCCGATCTCACCAGCGCGCGGGCGCTGTCGCAGATTGCGCAGTACTGCAACCTGCCCGCGCGCGAGCAGTTCGACGCCTTGCACACCAGCCGCCTGAAAGCGCGCGATGATCTGATGGACCAAATCGCCGCCGATCTGCAAGCCTGGCTCAAGGCCGACGCCTTCACGGCCAAGGCGCTGGGCCGCTACAGCGCCAAGGCGGGCATTGAGACGGGCGATGGCGCGCGCTGCGCCGGGCAGTTGTGCGCGATCCTGCTGCAAATGGACAACGCGCCCAAAGGCCGCCAGTGGTACGCCGCGCTCGATGTGTTCACCCCCGGCCAGAAGAACCTGGTGTGGCGCATGCTCAGCCTGAACAACGCGCAGATCAGCGCCGAGCTCAACAGCGCGCTGGACGGCGTCGCCCAGGCGCTCCCGCCGGCGGGCCTGAGCCAGGGCGCGCAGGACAAAGCCGCGCAAGAAAAGACCGAAGCGGCCTACATCGCCGCCTTGGCCAAGTTGACCCAGACCCTGGCGGCCTCGGACAAGATCAACAGCCATTGGGCCGATCTCAAAAAAGCGGGGCTGCCCACCCCGATACGCGTGCAAGCGGCGGCGGAGCTGGCCCCGATTCTTTACGACAGCCCGGTTGCGGTGGTGCTCAGCGCGGTGATGGCGCGCTTCAAGGCGCTGCCCGAGAGCCGCGGCGAGCGGCTGATTGCCCAGGCGCAATTGGCGCTGCTGGCGCGCGGACTGGGCAAGCAAGCTGCGGCCTTCATCAAGAGACAAGCGGCGCGCGCGCAGGCCAGCGCAGCCACGAGTGCGTCCACCAGCACAGCCGGTATTGAAAAGGCGATCGGCCAGCAGATCAGCGCGGTGTCGGGCAAGGACATGCGCGTGTCCAACGTGCTGCTCGGGCTCAACGCGCTGGCGATCCTGCCCGCGCTGGCCAACGCCAAGACCAAGGGCGACGCACGCACCAGCACCGCGCTGCTGGGGGCGATGGCGAGCCTGGTGGGCGGTGTGCGGCAATGGCGCGCGGACGTGTACGAGAAAGCGCTGTTCAAGAACCTGCCGGAGCTGGTGGAAACCACGCACAGGGCGGGCATGAGCCAAGTAACGCAAGCCGAACTGCTGGCGCTGAAAGCGGGAGCGGCCAGGTATGTGGCGGCGGGTGCGGCTGTGGGGGTGGCTTGGGATGCGGTGGATGGGGGAAAGGCCGCACAGGAAAAGGAAAGGGCACTCGCTTGGGCGTACTTTGGCCGTATGGGTTCTGGCGGTGCGACCATCTTCGGCGTCATCGTTGGCGCCCGTTATTTCACGGCGCCACTCTGGCTGCTGCGCCTCAATTTGGTCACGCTGATTGCCACCATCGCATTGACCGAAGTGATTTCAAGGCTCAAAGGCGATGCCTGGGCCAATTGGCTGCAAGCACAGCCCTTCCGCGCCGATCTGATTCACCTCAAGGATGCACCTCAAACCGCGACCCAAAATACCAAGCTGCTCTACAAGAGCGAGCAGGAAATGATGGACAAGCTGGCCGATGCGTTGGCCGAGATGGAGTGAGGCCCGCATATGTTTGACTGTGAAGCCGGATTTGTTGAACACCGCAAGAAGCATGGGC
>JAITWT010000076.1 GCA_031285125.1 Burkholderiaceae bacterium
CCATCAGAACAACCACCGGGCCGAGCGCCCAGACACGGAGGGAGTAATCACCATGACCCCAGTGGAAGCCTACGACCACCTGCGCCGCCTGAGTCAGACCAAACGGTTGTTGCGCCTGAGCGCACAAGCGCAGGAAAATTCAGAAAGCAGGATAAAACACGCCGTGTGAACGAACCCTGGGCGAGCCCTGGGCCGCCCATCCGGAAGGAAGGTTCATTGATGACACACCCTGTCGATGACGGCTCCCGTGGCCGCGCTCGCGCCGCGCCGGCCGTGCGCAGCGCAACCGGCCTCATTGCGCGCCCGCTGTGGAAGACCTTTTTGGTCTTTTTGGCGCCGATGTTGCTGAGCAACATCCTGCAATCGCTCTCGGGCACGATCAACAACATCTACCTGGGCCAGATGCTGGGGGTGCGGGCGTTCTCGGCGGTGTCGGGCTTTTTCCCGATCATGTTCTTTTTCATTGCGCTGACCATCGGTTTGGGCGCGGGCGCTTCGATACTGATCGGTCAAGCCTGGGGCGCGCGCCAAATCGGCACCGTGCGTGAAATTGCCGGCAGCACGCTGACCCTGGGCATTTCGTTCGGACTGCTGGTGACGCTATTCGGCGGCATCTTCACTGAGCCGATGCTGCTGCTGCTGAAGACGCCGCCAGACATCCTGCCCGAGGCCGCGCGCTACGCCCGCATCATTCTGATGGCCATGCCGGCGCTGTTCGTGTTTCTGCTTTCGACCGCGATGCTGCGTGGTGTGGGCGATACGGTCTCGCCCCTGTTCGCGCTGCTGATTTCTACCGGCACCGGGCTGGTGCTGACGCCGGCGCTCATTCGCGGCTGGCTCGGCCTGCCGCCCATGGGGGTGGCCAGCGGCGCTTGCGCGACCGTGGTAGCTTTTATCGTTGCCACCGTTTGGCTGGCCTGGTATCTGCGCCGCCGCCGCAGCCCGCTGGCACCGGACGCCGAGTTCCTGAGCCATATGCATTTGAACCTTGGCGTGCTCAAAAAGGTGCTGCGCGTGGGCATTCCCACCGGCGTCCAAATGGTTGTGGTGGCCGTGGCCGAGCTGGCCTTGCTGTCTTTCGTGAACGCTTTTGGCTCCGGCGCGACCGCGGCCTACGGCGCGGTCAACCAAGTTGTGGCCTACGTGCAATTCCCGGCGATTTCGATCGCGATTACGGCTTCGATCCTGGGCGCGCAAGCCATCGGCGCCGGGCACGCCAACCGCTTGGGCTCGATCGTGCGCACCGCGCTACTGATGAACTTCCTGCTCACCGGCGCGCTGGTGCTGCTGGGTTACCTGTTCTCGCGCGAGCTGATGGGCTGGTTTATCACCAGCGCGCCCGTGGTCGATATCGCGCAGACACTGCTGCACATCATGCTGTGGAGCATCGTGATCTTTGGGATGGGCACGGCGCTTTCCGGAATCATGCGCGCCAGCGGCACCGTGCTGGTGCCCACGGCGATTTCGGCCGGATGCATTCTGATCATTGAATTGCCCACGGCTTGGATTGCCAGCCGTTATCTCGGGCTCAACGGGGTATGGGTGGCGTACCCCACATCGTTTTCGTGCATGCTGCTGCTGCAAGCCGCCTACTACCGCTGGGTCTGGCGCAAGAAAACGATTCGGGCGCTGGTCTGAGAGCCTGTTGACGATCCCGGCGCGGACGTGCGGACGCGGGCTTGGGCGGTCTGCGGCGTTGCAACCATCTCCATCCGCCTTCCGCACATCTCACGCCGTGATCGTCAACAAGTTCTAAAAGCCAATTACGGAAAGGCTGAAAATTTCGACACAATGGACGACAAGCTAGAATCTCAAGAAGAGGTCGCAGCGCGCTAGACAAAAGTACGCAAAATACGGCAAGGTATTGGAGGGCATTCCATTTGAAATCTGAAATCGAAGGTGGCATTGGGCTGTTTTAAATGACTTGTTAATTCATTAGATTTCAAATTTAGTGTTCGATTAGATTTATTAATACTTTTGTATACGTATGCTTAAGGAACCTCTGAGCAACTCTTTCTCGCCCTGGCTTTGCTTCACTGCTGGAGAGGCCGCTGCCGTCCAGCAGACCTTGCGGTTCAATCAGGTCAATGACTGGGGCGGTACCGGGTGCCGTGCATTCGAAAAAGAATTTGCCGAATGGGTCGGTACGAACTGCGTCGCCGCGCTCGCCAATGGCACGCTGGCGCTTGATGCGACGCTCAAAATGCTGAAGGCCGTGCACCGGCTCGGAGAAGACAATCTGAGGTTCTTCGTGCATCCGGCCCTTACGTGGGCTGCGATCAATAAGACCGACGGTGTGTTGCGTCAGATCCTGGCGCAGGCCAGCGAGCGGGTTGAAATCCTATAGATACTGTGGATTTTGTCCGCGTCGCGCAATACAGAACCTGCAAGAATCGTCAGATTAGAAGCTGATTCCTCAGAGACTGTTTTTTCCTGTGCCAGCCAAAGACACCCGGACAATCGGTCAATAACACCAAAACAATCAACAATACGTAACAATATGTCTTTGCAACGGCGCATTTCCTCAATGAGTTCGGAGCAATTCAATCGATGGGTATTTTGGATTGCAGCGGTCGTCATCATGGCGCTCGCGCTTATGCCTGCCTTGCCGCCGGGGATTCCTGATACCGGTTGGGACAAGACCAATCACCTGTTGGCTTTTCTTGTGCTCGGATTGCTCGGCCGTGCCGCCTACAGGCAGCACCTCCGCGCGGTGTTCGTGGGCCTGTGCGTGTATGGCGGGCTGATCGAGATCCTGCAGTCGCTGACGGCGGCGCGCCAGAGCGAATGGGGCGACCTGCTGGCCGACCTCCTGGGCCTGGGCCTGGCGGCTCTGTGCGGTAGGGTGGTCGACTGGAATCCGCTGAAACGGTCGGTGGCGCCGGCGCTCGGCTTGCCACGCGCGGTCAAGCGCGTGGTGGCGTTGTGTATGGACGCCGGCATGTGCGTGATCATGGTGTGGCTCGCGTTGTTCCTGCGGCTCGAGACCTGGGAGAAACTTTCCGGCGCGCATTGGTGGGCCGCGGTGGGCTCGGTCTTGATCGCGTTGCCGCTGTTTATCAGCTTCGGGCTGTATCGCGCGATTTTCCGCTACAGCAACGGTCAAGCCATTTTGGCCATCTTTCGTGCCTGGGTCATCTACGCGTTGCTGTATGCGCTGGTGTTCTCCGTGGTCGGCATCGATGGCGTGCCGCGCACGGTGGGGCTTATTCAGCCGCTTCTGCTGCTGGCGGGCGTGGTGGCAACGCGCGCGCTGACGCGAAGCTGGCTGGGCGGCACCTACCGCGGCATCCTCTCGCACGGTGTGTCCTCGCCGCCGCGGCATCGCACGCTGATCTATGGCGCCGGCTCAGCCGGGCAGCAACTGGCCGCGGCGATGTCGAACAATCCCGACATGCAGGTGATCGGCTTCCTGGACGATGACCGCCACCTGCATGACGGCACCATCGGCGGGCTGCGCATCTACAGCCCGCACGAACTTGAGTCGCGTCTGCGCAAATTGGGCGTGAACATGGTGCTGCTGGCCATTCCCTCAGTGTCGCGCAGGCGCCGCAACGAGATCGTGCAAACCATCCTGCGGGCGCAAGTGGCGGTGCGTACGCTGCCTGGCCTGATCGACTTGGCCCAAGGCCGCGTGCATACCAGCGATTTGCGCGAACTCGAAATAGACGATCTGCTCGGCCGCGATGCGGTCGCGCCCAACCCCGAGTTGCTGGACAAGAATGTTCGCGGCAAGGTGGTATTGATCACCGGCGCGGGCGGCTCGATTGGCAGCGAACTGTGCCGTCAGATCGTCCGCCGCGGCCCGCAAACGCTGCTGCTGGTCGAACGCAGCGAATATCCGCTTTATGCGATCCATGCCGAGTTGCAGAAACTGCTCTCGTTGATGCCGCCCGCACCGGACCAGCCCAACATCCGCTTGGTGCCGCTGCTGGCCTCGGTGGGCGAGGAAAGCCGCATGCGCGAGATCATGAACACGTGGCGTCCGCACACCGTCTACCATGCGGCCGCCTACAAGCATGTGCCGCTGGTGGAGCACAACGCGGCCGAAGGCGTGAAGAACAACATTTATGGCACGCTGGTCACGGCGCGCATGGCCATCAAAGCCGGGGTGAAGGATTTCGTACTCATTAGCACCGACAAGGCGGTGCGCCCGACCAACATCATGGGCACCAGCAAGCGCATGGCCGAGATGGTCCTGCAAGCGCTGGCCGACCAGGCTTCGCGTACACCGGGGGGCACGCGCTTTTGTATGGTGCGTTTCGGCAACGTGCTGGGGTCTTCGGGTTCGGTGGTGCCGCTGTTCAAGCGCCAGATCAGCGAAGGCGGCCCGATCACGCTCACGCATCCGGAAATCACGCGCTACTTCATGACGATTCCGGAGGCGGCGCAGCTGGTGATTCAGGCGGGCGCGATGGCCACGGGGGGCGACGTCTTCGTGCTCGACATGGGCGGGCCGTTGAAAATCATCGACTTGGCGCGGCGCATGGTCGAGCTGTCCGGCCTGACGGTGTGCGACGACAAAAATCCCGAGGGCGACATTGCCATTCAGATCACCGGCCTGCGCCCGGGCGAGAAGCTCTACGAGGAACTGCTGATTGGCGATAACCCGTTGCCGACCCAGCACCCGCGCATCATGAAGGCGCACGAGGATTTCCTCGGCTGGGACGATCTGAGCGTTTACCTGAACGCGCTCGCCGGTGCGTTGGAAACCAACGACGTGCCGCTGATCCGCGAGTTGCTGCAACGCATGGTGCTGGGGTACAAGCCGGCCGGGCAGGTGGTGGACTGGGTCTACCTGGAGCAGCTTGCGAACCAGCCGCCTCAGGTTGCGCCCCCGGGCGGCAACCCCATTGCGCCGGCCGACGGTGCCTGATGCTTGTGCCTTGTCTTTGTCCTTCCCGCGCCCATCGCCCCTCGCGGGCGGGGCCAGCCGGGCGGCATTTTTCTTAAAACTACCCAGGCGTGAACGGAATTTCCATCGTAAACCCGATGCCGTAGATATTGCGCCCGTGCTGCGCCTTCAAGGCCGTCGCGCCCACTTGCAGCGTGATTGACTTGATCAGCCAACTCGCCGAAATCTGTCCTCCGATATAACGGCCTGCGCGCGCAAGGAGGATTCAAAACCCAATGACGGGATGGCTTTGTTATAAGCTGAAAGTTCTATGCCATAACTCATCTTCCGGCGCAGCTGTGCCACGCGGAAATTCACCATGTCCAGCGCGTCGACGTCGGCGCGGGAGAGCCCGGTCTCCCTGCGTTTTGCGAGCGCTTCCTCCTGCTTGCTCAGAGGGATCGGCCAGGTCGAGGCGGAGAAACTGATCACGCCGCGATCAATCAGCCATTGCAAATCTTTGCGCAGCGTCAAGTCGCCGGCCTCGATCATCGCTGTAGACTGTGGCCTTGACCGTTGGCAAGAGCGCCATGGATAAGGCAACCCAGATCAGAAAAAATAGATTTTAGAGGGGTTGGAATGAATATTCAAAATAAACTCCGCATATGTAATATTTTTGATTTACTCTCTCGGGGTGAATTATAAAAATATACCGTACATAAAGAGAACGGCAAGTATTTAGTAATCAAAAAATATTATTTTTTATTTAATATGAATACATATTATTCATAATGCTCGCGAGTTTTTAACTTACGTCAATAAATAAGTTTAGCAGATCAAGTTCATCGTTTATATAATTGTTGCCTTCAGGCGAAGGCACAGCTCACCTGGGTCTTTGAGCGCGGTGCGAGATCGAGCTCACAAGGCCCGGTTCGATGTACTTGCGCCACGGCGCTGTTTGTTACCAGTCCGTTACCATTGTGTCCGTTATCATTGGCTCCCCTGTGGAAAATACAAATGTTTTCTTTTAATGTTCCGGTGGCCCGTTTCCTGGTCTTGGCTGGCTTTGTGTCCGTGTTGGCGGGTTGCGCCTTGTCGCCCGGCATGAATGTTGACCAATACGCATCGCCTGCCGATGCCACGAAAGCAGCCAAAGCTGGGAAGGGCGGCGACGTGCCGCCGCCCGGCGCGCTCAAGGCCATCAACTCCGAGTTGATCCGCGAGCAGCGCGCGGCAACGGTCAAGGAAGTGGGGGAGGATGTCAAGAGCCTGTTCGGCGCCGCGCAACCGTACCGTATCGGCCCCGGGGACATCTTGAACATCGTTGTATGGGATCACCCGGAGCTGGCGTTGCAGCCGGCCGGTTCGTTGACGACCGATGCGGCCAATGGCTCAGTTGTGAGCAATGGTTACAACGTCAGCCCCAAGGGCCAGATTCAGTTTCCCTACATTGGCCTTTTCAAGGCAGGGGGGTTGACGGAGGGCGAAGTGCGTCAGCAATTGATCGCCCGGCTTGCCAAATACTTCAAGGACCCGAAGGTCACGGTCCGCGTTCAGTTTTATCGCAGCAGCCGGGTCTATGTTGACGGCTCGGTCCGTACGCCCGGCCTCCTGGCGGTCAACGATATCCCGATGACGCTGCCGGAAGCGCTCAATCGCGCGGGCGGTTTTACCCCCGATGCCAACCGTGCGATGGTTTCCATCACGCGCGCGGGGCGCACCACCATGATCAACTTGCAGCAAATGACGGCACTGGGCGTCAACCCGGGCAACATCCTCCTGGCCAATGGCGATCTGGTTCGGGTGTACGGCAACGACGATGCCAAGGTGTACGTTTTGGGCGAAGTGACGCGCCCTGCGGCGCAGCCTTTGCGCAATGGGCGGCTGTCTCTGAATCAAGCTCTGGGTGAAGCCGGCGGCGTGAGCGCCACCACGGGCGAGCCGCGCCAGATTTATGTGATCCGCCCAACGGCTGATGGAACGCCGCCCGAGCTCTTCCATCTGGATGCGCGTTCCCCCGCGGCCTATGCGATGGCCGAAGGGTTCGAGCTCAAACCGCGCGACGTCGTGTACGTTGATCCCACCGGCCTCGTGCGCTGGAACCGTGTGGTTAGCCTGATCCTCCCGAGCGCCAGTGCTGTCTCTCAGAGCGCCCTCGGCTCTTATTACATTGGGCGCTAAGCGTAGTGATGCAGAACATTCTCGTGGTCTGTGTTGGCAACGTCTGCCGCAGCCCGATCGGCGAGGCCCTGCTGGCGCGCGAATTTCCGCAGCTAAAGGTCTGGTCGGCGGGCTTGGGCGCCCTGGTCGGCGAGCCTGCGGACCCGCTGGCGACCGAAGTGGCGGCCAGCAACGGCCTGGATCTTTCAGCGCACCGCGCCCAGCAGATCACGAGCTGGATGTGCCAGGCAGCCGATCTGATCCTGGTGATGGAGCAGGCGCACAAGACCGAGATAGAGCGGCGCTTTCCCCTGGTGCGCGGCAAGGTGTTCCGGCTGGGTGACAGCGGAAAAGCCGATCATTTCGATATCGCCGACCCTTATCGCCAGGCCAAGTCCGCATTCGAGAAAGCCTATGTTGACATAGCCTGTGGCGTTGCCGCCTGGGCGCCGCGCATTCGTCAGTTGAGTTGAAATGAAACTGAATTGCTTTCCCATCATCCTGCGGGACGCAAAAACGCCTCTTTTCCTTTGTGGGAGAGGGGCGGGAGGAGGCAAGGGGTGCGGAAGCTGGAGCGTGCTCAATTTCTCCCCTCTCCCCAACCCCTCTCCCACAAGGGGAGAGGGCGTGTCCGGCTCTCCCGCAAAGGGTGCAGGGATGTCTGGCTCTCCCACAAAGGGGGAAAGGATGTCTGGCTTTCCCGCGCGGGGAGAGTGGATGTCCGGCCGCGCCCGTTTTATGCATCGTGGCGGAGGCCGCGCAGCGCCATGGATCACTGACCCGGCGGCCGCGCTCTCCATTCGCCGCCGCGTTTCTTCAAGCCCTCAAGTTCCCTCTCAAGAATGAATACACCTCAGACAGCCCCGCCCGGCGCGCCCGCCAGCGCAGGAGACGAAATCAATCTGCTTGAACTGATCGACGTGGTTCTTGATAACCGCTGGCTCATCGCCGCGGTGACCGCGCTGGTGCTGGTGATCGGCGCGGCCTACGCGTTCTTCGCCACGCCCATCTACCAGGCCAATATCCTGGTGCAGGTGGAGAGCAACACATCCGGCGCAGCGGGCCTGGCCAGCAATCTGCTGGGGCAGGCCTCGAGCATGTTTGATATTCAGTCTCCGGCCACGGCCGAAATCGAACTGCTGCGCTCGCGCTATGTGGTCGGGCAGGCGGTGGATAACCTGAACCGGGACATTGAAGTCAAGCCCAGGTACCTGCCGCTGATCGGCAAGTGGCTGGCCAAGCGCGCCAAGGCGCCGTCGAATCCGGGCATTTTTGGCATGGGCGGGTTTGTCAATGGCAATGAAGCCCTGACCATCAGCACGTTTAATGTCCCCAAGGCGCTGGAGGGCGCGCGCTTTCGCATCCGCTTGCTCGAGCAGGGCTATGAATTGATTTCGCCCGACGGGGACACCCTGGGCCAGGGACGCTTGAACGCGCCTTTGTCCTTCACGGTGCCCGATCTGGGCGCAGGGCGGCTGCTGGTCACCTCCGCCATCGGCAAGCCGGGCGCGGTGTTCAACGTCAGGCGTTACGCCACGCTTGACCTGACGGAAAAACTGCAAAAAGATATTCAAATCGCCGAGGTCGGCAAGCAGTCCGGCATCATCCGCGCCAGCCTTGAAAGTGACGATGCCGAGGGCGTGACCCGCCTGCTCAACGAAATCGGCGCGCTCTATGTGCGGCAGAACGTCAACCGCAAAGCGGCCGAGGCCGAGAAATCGTTGAAGTTTCTGGGCACCTTCCTGCCGAAATTGAAGCAGCAACTGGACGATTCCGAAGTGGCCCTCACCCGGTTCCGCAACCGCAACAACACGCTCAACCTGGGGGTTGAAGGTTCGGTCCTTCTGAACCAAGCGGTGACGCTGCAGACCAGCCTGCGGGAGCTTCAGCAGAAACGCAAACAGCTCCTGGCGTTGTACACGCCGGCGCACTACAGCATTAAAACCATCGATGCGCAGATTGC
>JAITWT010000050.1 GCA_031285125.1 Burkholderiaceae bacterium
ATCGCCATCAACCCCTGAGAACCTGTTTACGATCTCAAATGACTCACGCAGAGGCCTTTTCGGGTTGGGCCGAAATCGGGCGATTGGGCATCCCAGTCGCTTGCATGGGCACCAGCCCATGCGGCGCGCCATGGGCCACCCACTCATCCCGATTGCGGCCCAACGTGAGCCATTTGAGATCGTAAACAGGTTCTCAGACCACCGCGCCGATATTCGGATCGTCGGGGTCGCCTTCGCGTTTGGGCGATTTTTTAACGAGATCTTCTCGCCGCACGCCCAGCCACATGGCAATAGCCGCGGCAACGAAGCAGGAGGAATAGATGCCGAAGCAAATGCCGATGGTCAGCGCCAAAGCGAAGTAGTGCAGCGTTGGGCCGCCGAAGAAGAACATCGACAGCACCACCAACTGCGTACTGCCGTGCGTAATGATGGTGCGGCTAATCGTGGCGGTAATGGCGTTGTTGATGGTTTCGACCGTGTCCATCTTGCGGTAGCGGCGGAAGTTTTCGCGGATACGGTCAAAGATAACCACCGATTCGTTGACCGAGTAGCCCAGCACCGCCAGCACCGCCGCCAGCACCGAAAGCGAAAATTCCCAGCGGAAAAATGCGAAAAAGCCCAGGATGATGATGACATCGTGCAGGTTGGCCAACACCGTCGAGAGCGCGAACTTCCACTCGAAGCGGAAGGCCAGATAAATCATGATGCCGACCGCCACCATCGCCAATGCTTTGAGGCCGTTGCTGGTGAGCTCGTTACCCACCTGCGGGCCAACGAATTCATTGCTCTTGAGCTGCAGTAGCTCGGTCGTATTGTCCGCCCCCAAGCAGGCCATTTTCTCCGAATTGTGCGGATTGACGGCATAGTGCCCGCTGGCGCGGGTACACAGGGCCTGGATGACTTGCGTGCTTTGCTGGGTATAGCTCAGGCCCTTTTGCGGAGGCAGGCGGATCATGACATCGCGCGAGGTGCCGAAGTTCTGAACCTGCACATCGTTCCAGCCAAGCTTGTCGATCGTGCCGCGAACCGCGCCCAGATCAGCGGCCTGCGGATAACTGACCTGCATGACCGTACCGCCAGTGAACTCGACCGACAAGTGCAACCCGCGCGTGGCCAGAAAGAACACCGCCAACACGAAGGTGAGAATGGAAATGATGTTCAGCACCAGCGCATGGCGCATGAACGGAATGGTGCGGTGAATGCGAAAGAACTCCATCGCGGCGTTCCTGGTTTATTTACGGGTTTGGGGGCGCGTGCCCGGCGCCGGCGCCCGGGACGGATGCGATGCGGACAACGCTGCGTTCGTATTGAGCTGGGCCGAGGCTGCGGCCATGGCAGCGGCTTCGGCGGGCGGACGCCAAACGGTACCGATGGAAACTTTCTTGAGCTTCTTCTTGCGTCCGTACCAGAAATTGACCAGTCCGCGCGAGAAGAAAACCGCCGAGAACATCGAAGTCACGATGCCCACGCAGTGCACAACCGCGAAGCCGCGCACCGGGCCGGAGCCAAAGGCCAGCAGCGCGATACCTGCGATCAGCGTGGTGACGTTGGAGTCCAAAATGGTGGCCCAGGCGCGCTCATAGCCGGCATGGATGGCCGCCTGTGGCGAGGCACCGCCGCGCAGCTCCTCGCGCACGCGCTCATTGATAAGCACGTTGGAGTCGATCGCAACGCCAATGGCCAGCGCCATCGCCGCGATACCCGGCAGTGTCAGGGTGGCTTGCAGCATCGACAGCACCGCAACCAGCAGCAGCAGATTCATGCCCAGCGCAATGGCCGAGAACACGCCGAACAACATGTAATAAATGCACATGAAGACGACGATTGCCGTGAAGCCCCAAGTCACGCTGTGAAAGCCCTTGCGAATGTTGTCCGCGCCCAGGCTGGGGCCGATGGTGCTTTCCTCGATGATGTCCATCGGCGCGGCCAGCGAACCGGCGCGCAGCAACAGCGCCAGATCGCTGGCGTCGGATACGCTCATCTGCCCGGAAATTTGGAAGCGCGAGCCCAGTTCACCTCGGATCGTGGCATAGGAGATAACTTGGCCTTTGCCCTTCTCAAACAGGATGATGGCCATGGGCTTGCCGATGTTTACACGGCTGACATCGCGTATGACACGCCCGCCTTTGGCATCGAGCGTGAGGTTGACGCTGGGGTCCTGCGTTTGCGGATCGAAGCCGGCCTGGGCATCCGCCAGGTTTTCGCCGGTCGCCAGGATGCGCCGCTTGACGATCACGGGACGGCCTTGCGTGTCCAGGAATTTTTCGGAGCCGAAGGGCACCGCCCCACCGTTGAGCGCCGCGCTGGCCTCGGCGCTGTCATCTCCCATGCGCATCTCCAGCGTGGCCGTGCGGCCCAAGATTTCTTTGGCTTTGGCCGTGTCCTGCACGCCGGGCAGCTCGACAATGATGCGGTCCAGCCCCTGCTGCTGGATCACCGGCTCGGCCACGCCCAGTTCGTTGATACGGTTATGCAGCGTGGTGATGTTCTGCTTGAGCGCGGCATCCTGCGTATTGCGCGCGGCCTCGGGCCGGAAGGTGGCCGTCAGTGTCAGGCTGCCATTCGCGCTGGTGCCGGTGGTGCTCGCCAGATCGGGGAATTGGTCCTGCACGATGGCACTGACCCGTGCGAGCGTGGCCGCATCGGGCGCTCGCGCTTGTATCGACAAGCCCTCGCGGCTGACCATGACACCGCGGACCGCCTTGTCGCGCAGCGTGCTGCGCAGATCGTCAGCGAAGGTTTCAGCTTTTTTATTGAGTGCACCTTTCATGTCCACTTGCAACATGAAGTGCACCCCGCCACGCAAATCCAGGCCAAGATACATCGGCGCCGCGTGCAGTGCGGTCAGCCAATTAGGCGAGCGCGACACGAGGTTCAGCGCAACAACATAGTCGGCATTGTCCGCATCGGGCGACAGCGCGTGCTGCAACACGTCGCGCGCCTTGAGCTGTTCGCCCGGGGTGTTAAAGCGCGCGCGTATCGAGGTGGCGTCCAGCGTCAACATATCGGGCTTGAGGCCCGCTGCGTCCAGCGCCGCGCGCACGCGCTCCTGGGTGCTGGCATCAACCTTGGCCACCGATTTGGCGGCCGAAATTTGCACCGCCGGCGCTTCACCGAAGAAATTCGGCAGGGCATAGATGATCCCCACCAGGAGCACGATCACGATGACCGCGTACTTCCAAACCGGATAACGGTTCATGACTATGGCTGTGTGTGACCGCGCAACGCGCTTGAAAAAGGCCGGAGGCCCGGTTTACTTGCTGACGGTGCCCTTGGGCAGCACCTGCACCACCGCACCGCGCTGAACTTTCACCTCGGTGTCATTGGCGATTTCCAGCGTGAGATATTGCTCATCGATTTGCGTGATCTTGCCCAGCAGGCCGCCGGAGGTAACCACTTCATCACCCTTGGTCAGGGCCTGGAGCATGGCGCGCGCCTCCTTCTGGCGCTTCATCTGGGGGCGCATCATGATGAAATAAAACGCCACAAATATCACCACGATCGGCAGGAAACTTCCCAAAGAACCGAGGGAAGAAGACGCGCCGGCAGCGGCGGGGGCCGCGCTAGTCGCCTGGGCAAAAGCAGAAGAAATAAACACGACGTGTTGCTCCAACAAGAGAGGAATAATAAGTGCAAGCAGTGCCAAGTACACGAACTGGACACCAACTGCCGGTAACTGCACGCAACCAATTATTATATGTGGCAGCGGGCTCCTTTTTGTCCTTTTTGCGTACTGCGCCTTTGTGCTGCGACGTCAGGATATGGATTTGTAAGAATGAAATAAACCGCACGGCGTCAAGTTCACCCGCGCGCGCTCCCGTACACGATGCGGGGCGTCTTCCACGGGTCCCGGCACAAATTTTCGTGCGTGCTCTCCTGCGTACTATGGCAGCGATTGCAGCGCGCGGCTCGATCGCCCAGACCGGGGGCGGGATTCGCAGGCTCACCCTGTTCTGCAGCACCAGCACAAGGCCTGGGCCAAGGCGCCAAGCGCGAGCCAAGGGTCGGCCGGCCAATCGGGACGGCGCAGCCCTTTGACAATACCGTCGGCGATGTGCGCGCGTTCGAGCAAGTCGGCCAGCCGCGCGGGTTTCAGGCGCGGCAGCACGCGCTCGAAGGCGCGTTCGCGCGGCCCCCAGACACGGTTGTCACGCAAAGCCAGCGGCAGCGGGCTGCCGGCACCGAGGGCATCTTTGACACGCTTGAGCGCGCGCACTTCCTCGGCCAGTATGGTGTGCACGAGCACGGGCGATTCGTCTTCGGCGCGCAAGCCGTCGAGGATGCGCACGACGCGGCGCGTATCGCCGGCCAGCGCGGCGGCGCCCAGTTGAAAAACATCGTAGCGGGCAACGTTGTTGACCGCCGCTTCGACCTGCTGCCACGAAAGCTCTCCGCCGGGGTACAGCAGAGCGAGTTTCTGGATTTCCTGGTGCGCGGCCAGCAGGTTGCCTTCGACGCGGTCGGCGAAAAATTGCAGCGTGCTTTGGCCTTCCGGGCCGGGTCGCACACGCTGGTTCTGGCGCGCCAGGCGCCGTGCGATCCAGTCCGGCAGCCGGGAGCGTTCGATGTTTTCGATCGGCACGCTGGCACCGGCGGTTTCGAGCGCCTTGAACCAGACGCTTTCGCGCGCGGCTTTATCAGGCCGGGGCAGCGACACGAGCCAAAGCGTATCGGGGTCGCGCGCGACGTTTGCAGCAATTTTTTGCAGCGCGGCGGCGCCTTCTTTGCCCGGTTTTCCTGTAGGGATGCGCACTTCGATGATCTGGCGCGCAGCGAACAAATTCAGCGAACCGCCACCGGCGAGTACGGCGCTCCAATCGAAATGCGCCCCCGCGACGGTGTACACACAGCGCGCATCAAACCCTTGCGTCCGCGCGGCGGCGCGGATGGCATCGGCGGCCTCTTGCTGCAACAACATTTCGTCCCCATGCAGCAGGTACAGCGCACGCAGCGGTTTGGCCTGCGCCAGATGGGCGTCGAGCGCGTCAGCGGGCACTCGCATGGTGAGCGGTTTGCAGGTTGATTCTTTGAAACGAGGGCATGCGCGCGCACCCCGTCATGGGGTTTGCGGTACCGGCAAGGACCGGATCGCGGCCAGCCGGCGCACCGTCTGCTGCACAAGCTCAGTGATCATGTCGTTGTACAGCAATTCGGATTCGCTGGCCTTGGCCAGCGCGGCGGTCGTGTTGTAGGCGATGTCGCGTGACTGCGTCATTTTCACCGTGGGTACGATTTCCCGGCCATCAGGAAAGGTCACGCGGTAACTGATGCCCAGATACAGCGTCATTTCGGTAGCCATGCCGGCCGCGTTGGTGGAAACGACGTTGCTGCTGCGTTCATCACCGAGGTAGTTGAAATGGGCCTGCGCTTTTTTGCCCGCATTGATCTCCTCAGGCCCAAGGACTTCGATCGTCCCCTGGATCTTGAGCGCGCGGCGCAACTTCTGCTCGAAAGGTAACTTGCCCGGTACCGCGATCGAGCTGAAAGCGAAATGCTCCGCTTGGCGCAGCTTGAAGCCGCATGCGCCCAGCCCGGCAACAGCGCCGCTGGTCAGCGCCATGAGCAATGCGCGGCGCCGGAGGCCGCCGGAGGGAAGATCCGAAAAACCGCTGGAGCCGGGCACGGTGCGCATATCCATCACTCCTTTTTTTTACACGACGACATTGACCAGACGGCCCGGCACCACGATCACTCGTTTGGGCGCACCGCCATCGGAGAATTTCTGGAAGGCGTCACTGGCCAGCGCCTGCCGTTCGATCGCGCTCTTGTCGGCGCCGGCCGGGACACGCAACGCGCCGCGCAGCTTGCCGTTGATTTGCAGCATGAGTTCGATTTCATCCTGTTCGAGCGCGGCGGCATCGACCGCGGGCCAGGGCGCATCGAGCAGTGAACCGTATTCCTTTTCGTAGCCGAGCTGCTGCCACAAGCTGCACGTCAGGTGCGGCGTGACCGGATACAGGCAGCGCAGCAGGATGCCCAGACCCTCGCGCAGCGCGGCGGCATCACCTTCATCCGCCGATCCGGACGCGGCGGCTGCCCCGGCCCCAGCCTGAAAGCTTTCGAGCGCATTGAGCAGCTTCATCGCGCCGGAGACGACCGTGTTGTATTGCATCCGCTGGTAGTCATAGTCCACCTGCTTGAGCACCGCGTGCACTTCGCAGCGCAGCGCTTTGGCGGTCTTGCCCAGCGTGGCGCGATCGAGCGTCAAGCCGGGTTGGCCCGCCGTCTTGTCGGCTTGCGCGGCGGCGAAAGACCACAGGCGGCGCAGGAAGCGCGACGAGCCTTCCACGGCCGCGTCGTTCCATTCGAGCGTGGCTTCGGGCGGCGCGGTGAACATGGTGTACAGACGCGCGGTGTCGGCACCGTATTTCTCGATCAGATCCTGCGGATCGACGCCATTGTTCTTACTCTTGCTCATCGTGCCCACGCCTTCATAAGTCACGGGCGTTCCGGCGGGCAAATTGCCCTTGGCCTGCTTGAGCTTGGCGCCGGTGATTTTTCCCGCGGCATCGAGCACATTCTCCACTTCGTGGGGCCAGAAGTACTCGATCCCCCCCTTGTCGCCCTTGCGCAAGTAGATGTGGTTGAGCACCATGCCTTGCGTGAGCAAGCGGGTGAAGGGTTCGTCGATCGTCACCAAGCCGAGGTCGCGCATGACCTTGGTCCAGAAGCGCGCGTACAGCAGGTGCAGGATGGCGTGCTCGATGCCGCCAATGTACTGATCCATCGGCATCCAGTACGCCGCGCCCTGCCCGACCATCGCGCGCTCATCGCGCGGATCGCAATAGCGCATGAAGTACCAGGAACTGTCCACGAAGGTGTCCATGGTGTCGGTCTCGCGCCGCGCGGGCTGGCCGCAGCAGGGGCAGGCGACCTTCAGAAAAGCTTCGCATTTGTTGAGCGGATTACCGCTGCCATCGGGCACCAAGTCTTGCGGCAGCACCACCGGCAGATCCTTCTCGGGCACCGGCACCGCGCCGCAGTCAGCGCAATGGATGATCGGGATCGGCGTGCCCCAGTAACGCTGGCGGCTGATGCCCCAATCGCGCAGACGCCAGGTGGTTTGCAACTCGCCCAGGCCTTGCTGCTCAAGCGCGCGCGCCACCGCTTGCACGGCCTGTGCCGTGCTCAAGCCGTCGAATGCGCCGGAAGCGACGGTCCGGCCGCGCTCCTTGTCGGCGTACCAGGGTTGCCAGCGGTGCACGTCGAAAGGCGGCTCGCCCTCGACCTGCACCACCTGCACAATGGCCAGCGCATATTTGTTGGCGAAAGCGAAGTCGCGCTCGTCATGCGCGGGCACGCCCATCACGGCGCCATCGCCGTAACTCATGAGGACGTAATTGCCCACCCACACGGGAACCTGCGCACCGGTGACCGGGTGGCGCACAGACAGGCCGGTAAAGATGCCCTTCTTCTCCTGGGTTGCCAATTCGGCCTCGGTGGTACCGCCTTGCGCACATTCGGCGATGAACGCCGCCACCCGCGCATCGGCCTGCGCTGCATGCTGCGCCAGCGGGTGTTCCGGCGCGACAGCGCAGAAAGTCACGCCCATGATGGTGTCGGCACGGGTGGTGAACACATACAGGCGCCCGCCCTGGATCAGTTGCCCTTGCGCATCGCGGATCTCATGCGCAAAGGCGAAGCGCACACCGTCGCTGCGGCCGATCCAGTTTTCCTGCATCAACCGCACGCGCTCGGGCCAGCCGGGCAGCTTGTGCTGCACATGGTCGAGCAACTCGGCGGCGTAATCGGTGATCTTCAGGTAATAGCCGGGAATCTCACGCTTTTCAACCGTTGCGCCGGTGCGCCAGCCCTTGCCGTCGATGACCTGTTCGTTGGCCAGCACGGTCTGATCGACCGGATCCCAGTTGACGACCTGCGTTTTGCGGTAAGCGATCCCCTTTTCGAGCATCCTCAGGAACAGCCACTGGTTCCACTTGTAGTAACTCGCATCGCAGGTGGCGACTTCGCGGCTCCAATCGATCGCCAGGCCCATGGCCCGCATCTGCCGCTTCATGTAGGCGATGTTGTCGTAAGTCCATTGTGCTGGCGGCACGCCATGCTTGAGCGCGGCGTTTTCCGCCGGCAGGCCGAACGCGTCCCAGCCCATCGGCATGAGCACGTTGTAGCCCTTCATGCGCAGCTGGCGCGCCAGCATGTCGTTGATGGTGTAGTTGCGCACATGACCCATATGCAGCTTGCCGCTGGGATAGGGCAACATCGAACAGGCGTAGTACTTCTTCTTTTTCGGGTTTTCGCTGATACGGTAGGCATCCATGGCGGCCCACTGGGCTTGGACGGCCGACTCGACCTCGGCGGGTTGGTAACTGGGGTTCATGAGGAGGAGTGAAAAAAGCACGGCGCACAAAAGTGCGGCAACAAAAGCGCGGCACGAAGATATGCCGCAAAAAGGAATTATCGAACCTCGGCCTTGCGCGGACTGAATTCAGTGCTTATTCACCGGCGCGGGCAGGAGGTATCGATCATCGTGCAGCCAACAGAATAACGCCATCAGCGGACCCTCAGCGGGCCACGGGTCGGCTCACCGCAGTGAAGCCCGCGGAAGCTTTGCGTGAGCGCATGCCTTTACGCTGTTGCCGCTGTTGACCTTGTTGACGCTGCCCGCGCAGCGGTTTTTTATCGTCAGGCTGGACCTGGATTTTTGGCTGTGGTGCGCCCGCTGCAACGGCCATCACGGCGGGTGTTTTGGCGGCGCGGGCTTCGAGCGTGTGCCGCGCACTCTCCAGCGCACGCGCTTGCGCGGCGTTGCGCCGGGCGTTTTCGCTGGCCTCGCGCTGCTGCTGGGCCTCGCGCGGATCGCCCGCTTGCAGGATATGCCCCCCTTCGCAAGGCTGATCGCTGTACCGGCTGCCGCAGCGCCAAATGGGTGTGGATGCCGCTTGCGCCACTTGCGTCGTTCGCACCGTTTTTACCGTTTGTGCCGCAAGCGCGGTCTGCGTTGCCAAGAACAACACGGGCGCGATCCCCGCGGCCAGCGCCACAGCGCGCCCGATGGCGCGCAAATACCGTGAAGGGTGAGACATGCTGTGCTCTGTCTGGATTTTGATAGGGCGAGCCTCTGGACTGGACACGCACAATCGCGCTACCGCGATGAGGGTGATGGCGACGATGGTGGTGGCGATGCTATCGATGCACCAGCCGGCGGCTGCGCCCCCTGCGGATGACCGGCCGGTTTCGGCCGGGGCGGTTTGCTGGTGTGGATGATTTCCATCGCCTTGTTCATATGACCGGCGCGCAGTTCGGGCACAGCGCGCAGTGAACGCGCGATCGCTTCGTCGATCGCTTCGCGCTGTTCACGCAAAGGTTTTTTGAGCACCCATCCGACCACGGCCCCTTTCTCGCCCGGGTGGCCGATGCCCAAGCGCAGGCGCCAGAAATCGGCGCTGCCCAATTGCGCATGGATATCGCGCAACCCGTTGTGCCCGGCATGGCTGCCGCCGAGCTTGAGCTTGGCCTGGCCCGGCGCGAGATCGAGTTCGTCATGCACCACCAGGATTTCTTCCGGCGCAATCTTGAAAAACCGCGCCAGCGCGGCCACCGCCTTGCCCGAAAGATTCATGAAGGTTTGCGGCTCCAGCAGCCAAAAACTGGCGCCATCGACGCTGACGCGCGCGACCAAGCCGTGGTAGCTGCGCTCGGGGGCGAGATGAACCTTCCAGTGATGCGCAAGGGCGTCGATCCACCAAAAACCGGCGTTGTGCCGCGTTATCTCGTAATCCGGACCTGGATTGCCCAGGCCGACGAAGAGCTTGATCATGGGGGCGATTATCGAGATTATCGAGTCACCGGATGGGGCGCAGCGCCAAGCGGGCTGACGAACGCATCCGGGCTTCATCCGGGTTCAGTGGGCGGGGCCAAAAAAGAAACCCGCGAAATGGCGGGTTTCTTTTTTACCTTGCGGGCTGCCCTCGCGGGTTAGCTCGGCGCAGGCGGCCGAAGCCCGGCGACAACAATTACTTTTTAGCCTCAGCAGGCGCAGCCGCCGCTTTCGCCTCGGCAGGCGCTGCATCGGCGGCCGCTGGCGCAGCTTCTTCCTCGGCACGCGTGGCCAAGGCCGAGACCAGCACCGGATCGCCGCGGCCGTGGCTGATGAACTTCACCCCCTTGGGCAGCTTGATATCACTGACGTGCAAAGTGGTGTTGCTCTTCAAGCCCGACAAATCGACCTCGATGAACTCAGGCAAATCAGCGGGAAGACAGGAAATTTCGATCTCGGTCAGGATGTGGTTGACCAGGTTATGGCCGACCTTGACGGCCTCGGATTCTTCCTCGCCCTTAAAGTGGACCGGCACCTTCATGGTCAGACGGGTGTGGGCATCGACGCGCTGGAAGTCGATGTGCTGCACCTGCTGTTTGAAGGGGTGGTACTGCACGTCACGCAGCAGCACCTTGCTCGCCTGGCCGGCCAATTCCATTTCGAGCACGGTCGAATGGAAGGCTTCTTTTTTGAGGGCGTACCACAGGGCGTTATGGTCCAGCTCGATGAGCTGCGGCTGGCTCTGACCGCCGTAAACGATGCCGGGCGTACGTCCCGAGTTACGCAGACGGCGGCTCGCACCCGTACCCTGCTTGGCGCGCTCGAAAGCGACGAATTTCATATCAGACTCCTGAAGGCGCCGACCGCGACCAGTGCGGCGCCGGTTTCACAAAAAAGGGCGGGCCTGGGTTGCGCTCGATGACGCAACAGCGGCAGACCAGCCCGACGAGAACTCGAAGCGCGGGATTGTCCTTAAAAAAGGTTTTCCTGCTCCGAGAACAGACTCATCACTGAATCGCCCCGGGCGATACGCTGCACCGTTTCGGCGATCAGCGACGCGACCGAAAGTTGGCGAATCTTGCTGCACGCGCGCGCAGCAGCCGACAGCGGAATGGTGTTGGTGACCACGACTTCATCGAGCGCGCCGCCGTTGGTGATGCGCTCGATCGCCGGGCCGGAGAACACCGGGTGCGTGCTATAGGCATACACATGACGCGCGCCGCGCGCCTTGAGCACCTCGGCGGCTTTGACCAAGGTACCGGCGGTGTCGATCATGTCGTCCACGACGATGCAGTTACGCCCATCGATCTCACCGATCACGTTCATCACCTCGCTCACGTTCGGTTTAGGACGGCGCTTGTCGATGATCGCCAGATCGGCGTTCAGTTGCTTGGCCAATGCGCGCGCGCGCACCACGCCGCCGATGTCGGGCGAGACGATGACCAGATTCGGGTAATTCTTTTGCCGCAAATCGCCCAGCAGCACCGGCGAGGCGTAGATGTTGTCCACCGGAATATTAAAAAAGCCCTGAATCTGGTCGGCATGCAAATCCATCGTCAACACGCGTTCGATACCGACCGTTTCCAGCAAGTTAGCGACCACCCGGGCCGAAATCGGCACGCGGCTTGAACGCGGGCGGCGGTCCTGGCGGGCATAGCCGAAATAAGGAATCACGGCGCTGATGCGGCTGGCCGAAGCGCGCTTGAGCGCATCGACCATGATGAGCAGCTCCATCAGGTTTTCGTTGACCGGCGCGCAGGTGGACTGGACGATGAACACGTCGCGCGCACGCACGTTCTGCATCAGCTCGACGGTGACTTCACCATCGGAAAAGCGCTCGACGCGGGCGGCGCCCAGCGTGATGCCCAAATGCCGTGCGATCTCGCTGGCCAGCGCAGGATTGGCGTTGCCGGTGAAGACCATGAAATCAGGATGCTGTTGCGCCTGCATATTGCGAGTTCCCGGCGAATGCAAAAGGGCCCGTTCTCGGTAAAAGCGGGCCACTCAAAAATAAGAACTAAGAACTAAAAAACCTTAAGGTTTGGCAGGGGCGGAAGGATTCGAACCTACGCATGCTGGAATCAAAATCCAGTGCCTTAACCAACTTGGCGACGCCCCTACACAGGAATACGGCCTATCCCTCGCGGGATGAGCCATACTTTCCCTTAACTGTCACTGTCGGCCCAACCCGCCAAAGGGTGAACCGGCAAATTGCCGCATCTGCGCACCGTCCAACCCGGTAGGGGCTGGGCCGGATCCACGTCTTGCGCGGTGGATGTCACCACCGGTGCAAAGACGGCGCTTCCGGAGCCGGTCATTCGGCCTTGCATCCCTTGCGCGGCAAGCCATTGAATGGCTTGCTCGACCTCGGGGCAGAGCCTTTGGGCGACCGGCTGCAGATCGTTACGTCCAAAATCCCACGCGAAATCGCGTGAATCAGGCGCGCTGTCCGCAGCGAAGCAGGAGATTATAGCAGGCGCCGTCGTCCGTTGCAGGTCAGGCGCGCGGAAAATTGCAGCGGTGTCCAGCCCTTGCACCGGCTTGACGACCAGGAACTGACACGGCGGCAAGTCGACCGGCGTGATCGTCTCGCCGACGCCTTCGACCCAGGCATTGCGCCCACGCAGAAAAAACGGCACATCGGCCCCGAGCGACAGGCCGATGCGTTCGAGTTGCGCCAGCGGCAGCTTCAGCCCCCACAAGCGGTTCAGGGCCAGCAGGCAAGTGGCGGCATCCGATGAGCCGCCGCCCAGACCGGCCTGGGCCGGGATCGACTTGGCAATCGAGATATGCGCGCCGCAGCCCGGCCCCGCGTAGGCCTGCAACGCACGCGCCGCACGCAGCGAGAGATCGTCGGCAGGCAGCGGCGCACTCAGGTCCTCGCGCGAAAGTTTGCCGCTGGCGCGACGCTCGATGTGCAGGCGGTCACACCAATCAATCAGCATGAACACCGATTGCAGCAGATGGTAACCATCTGCACGGCGGCCGACGACGTGCAGAAACAGGTTGAGTTTGGCGGGTGCGGGAAGGTCGTACAGGGTATTCATTGCAAGCCGGTTGCGGGAGCACTGGGAGGGTTCATGGGTCCAGCACAATCCGCAAATCAACACCAGGCGCGGGCGACTCGCGCACCGCATGCAAGCGCCCTTGGCCGATCTGTCTCAGATCCGCGCGCCAACCCGGCGCCGCGCCCGGTTGCCCGGCAAGCCAAGCGAACAAGGATTCGATCGGAATGGCCGCGCCGGTGGCCGCCTCGATCAGCGCATTGACGGAATTGAAGTAGTGGCCGTTGCGGCCATCGTCAAGCATCGCCTGCTGCGGCGACCAGCGCGCCAGCGCGAGCATGCTGCCCAGCGATGTGCTCAGGCGCAGCTCGCCGGTGTCCGCGTCACCGCGCAAATCAAAAACAGCCGTGTAGCTCTGTGCCTGCGCGCGCGCCGTGCGTTCGACGCGCAAGGCCAGCCGTCCGCTCCAATGCCCGCCCCCCTGGAGGGCCGGCGGCACGTCCTGAAATGACGCGCAACCGGCCAACACCAGCACTGACAGGCTTCCCATAAAACCGAGCGCAACGCGACGCCCCATGGCATAAGGTTTCACAGCGTAGCGTCCAATCGTTGGAGCGTTTCCTGCAAAACCTTGTTGTCGGGATCGGCGTTTTGCGCTGCTTTCCAAACCTTGAGCGCACGCTCCTTTTGGCCGCTGACCCAGAGCACTTCGCCCAGATGGGCGCCGATTTCGGTCTCGGGATTGCGACGGTACGCGTCTTCGAGCAGCCGCAGCGCTTCCTGCTTATGGCCCAAGCGGTATTCCACCCAGCCCATGCTGTCGATGATGGGGCCCGACTCGGGGTCCAATTCGAGGGCTTTCTTGATCAGCGTTCGCGCCTCGCGCAGCCGCTTGTTGTGGTCGGCCAGCCAGTAACCCAGCGCGTTGTAGCCCATGGGGCTGTCGGGCTTGAGCACGATGAAGCGGCGCAACAGCCGCTCCATCTCCTCGGGACGGCCCAATTGATCGTTGACTATCGCTGCGCCGTAGACCAGATCGGGGTCGTCCGGGGCGCTGACGCGCGCCTGCGCAATCAGTTCGTAAGCGCCTTGCCAATCCTGAATGTCTTGCAAAACTTGCAACTCGGCCTGCAATTTCATCCGTTTGTCGCTGGCGTTGCGCTCAGGCAGCGCACGAATCAGTTGGCGCGCTTGCTCGGGCTTGCCCTGGCGTGCCAGTAGCCCGGCACGGCTGATCTGTATTTCCGGCAAATTCTGCTTTGCGCCGCCGATGCGCGCCAGCCAGCGATCGGCCTCGGCGTAATCCTTGCGGCGCGCGGCTATCGTGGACAGCAGAACGTAGCCCCTGATGTCATTGGGCTTGAGTTGTACGTAACTGCGCAGCAACTGCTCCATTTCGTCGAAGCGGCCCAATTTTTGATCAATCAAGGCTTGACCATAAATCAAGTCGGCATTCTTGGGCGCGGTGGCACGGACTGTCTCTAACAACGCGCGCGCGCCTTCCCAATCCTGGGCTTCCCCCAGCAACTGCGCCTCAACCCGGAATTTGAGATCCTTATCGTGCGCGCTGCGCTCGGGCAGTGATTGGATCAAGTCGCGCGCCTGCTTGAGCTTGCCCTGGCGCGCCAGCAATTCGGCACGGCGCAGCTGCACCAGGTTGATGCGCTCGCCGCCTTCGATGCGCCCGAGCAAACGCTCGGCACCCGCGTAATCTTTGCGGCGCTCGGTCAGTTGCGCGAGCAGGAAATAAGCATCGTTGCGGCCCTCCTTGCGGCTGGCCACTTGCTGCGCATTGAGGTCGACATCCTTTTCCGCGGCGACCTCACTCAGATAGCGTTGGGCCGTGCTCTCGGCATTGGCGTCCTGCCCCCCCATTTGGGCTTGCAGTTGCGCCAGCAGCAACAAACTTTCGGGGGGCTTGGGGCGCCCGCCGTTTTGCTTGACCAGGCCATTGACCTGCTCCAGAGCGGCGGATAAATGACCGTCCCCCATCAGCGCGCGTGCATAGCCCAGCCGGATTTCGGCGCTTGCGCCGGGTTGCGCCAGATAGCGCCGCACAATCGGCTCAGCGCCGCCTTGCTTGACTCCGAGCAGGTACAGCGCCAATTGCGCCGGCGATTCGGCCTGCGGATCGGCTTGCTGCCCCCGGGCAGCCGCATCCATCGCACCGGCCATATCGCCAGCGGATAAACGCACCGTGCCGATCGCGGCCCACGCGGACGCGCTGGTGCGGGGCTCGTAATCGTGCACCGCGCTGTCGAGGGCTTGTTCGATGATGGCGACGGCCTGCTGCTTGTCGGCCGCGCGCGCATAGTTCTGCCCGATGACATCGAGCAGCGCCGGGCGATTCGCCACGGACGCGGCAGCCACCGCATCGTTGACCAGCTTGGGCGTCTCACCGATGCGCCCCGCTGCCAGCAGAATTTGCAATTCGAAGCGAAACGCATCCTGCGAATCGGGCAGCGTTTTCCTCCAGAGCCGGGCGGCATCCAGCGCCAAGCCATCGTCGTGCGCACGCAGGGCGATTTCGACAGCGCGCCGGAACAACCCCGGATCGCGCAGATGCAGGGCTGCATTGAGTTGGCTCTTATACGCATCGCCGGGATTCCCCCTGGTCGATTCCAACTCCGCAACCAGTAACTGGTAGAGCAACTTGGACGTCAGCGCGGTGGGGCGCGTATCGGATTTCTTACGCGGCGATTTGCTGGGTTTGGCACCGGGCTTGGTCTTGTCGTCGCTTTTTCCGCCCGGCTTCTGATTCGGCTTGGCGGGAGCGCTGTTGCCGGGCGAACTGGGTTGCACGGCAGGCGCTTGCACCGGCGCTCCCGTATTTGACTGCGCGCGCACGGGCGCAGCGACTGAAAAGAAAACAGCGGCGGCGGCGCAGGCAAGCGCCGTCAAACCGGTGTGACGGGACGACAAGGAAATCATCGAACCATAATAATTCAAGTGCTTCAAGCCCGGTTGTGTCCGGTCCCCGCGCTTGAAAATCTAAGAACCTGTTTACGATCTCAAATGGCTCACGTTGGGCCGCAATCGGGATGAGTGGGTGGCCCATGGCGCGCCGCATGGGCTGGTGCCCATGCAAGCGACTGGGCCGCCCAATCGCC
>JAITWT010000149.1 GCA_031285125.1 Burkholderiaceae bacterium
CCTCGCGGCGGGCGCATCCCGCATTCGGGCGGTCTGCTTCGTTGCAAATGCTCGCGATACCCCCGGGTATCGCTGCGCTTTGCGCCTTGCATCCCATCCCGAATCCGGGCGCGCCCACGCGCGGGGAGTTGTTCAGAGCTTCCCTAGCGACCCAAACAATTAAGTTAAGAAGCCACCCCAACCCAGGAGACAAGACCAATGGCCATGCTTGAGTGCATCGATTGCGGAAAACTGCTCAGCTCCACGGCCGCAACGTGTATCAGTTGCGGTTCCACCGACCCTTTTGGTGCAAAGCGATCTCGTGATCGTCGTCAATTGATTGGCATGATTTTGTTGATCGTCTTTGTGCTCGGTGTCACCTATTGCTTCAAGACGGGTTTGCTGACTCCCAGCGACGTGCGCAACTTCCTGTTCCATCGCACCTCTTAACCGAGCAAAATCCGCATCAAACCGGCGACGGACGGCAGGCCATAAACCATGAGGAATCTCGCCAAGAGTGAGCACGAAAAACATTTCCCCGTCGTTGAACATGCCCCTGACCGTCCAGTAATACCGCAGCGCTGGTGACTCGCGCAGAGCCATGTCCTCCAACCGTGCACTCAGCCGGGATGCGAAAGCCACCGTCGCATGAAATGCCACAAACGGCGGTACGCGCATCCATAACCATCCGTGTCCTTGGCAACTTGATCGAGTCGATATCACCCCATCGACATTCATAGCGGCTACAAGTTCGCGTATCCGGGCGTCGATCACCCCCAAACGCAGAGCTTCCGGATATGGCCTCGGAATACCCTTATTCAAACAAGGATTGTTCTTTTTCTTTATCACTCAAGCGGCCTTCTTGGCGGTGCGGTTGTTCCTTGACTCACCGCTATTGGCTCGCAACGCATACATCAATTGTCCTGATTGTTTTAAACACCTCACACGTCCATCAACAACCAATTGAAGCAATACATGCTGCGTAATCTGCAGCCCCCACCCCGTCATATCCACCAGCGCATCGATTTGCTGCGCGCGTCCTTCGAGCAATCGGCTCATTACCGCAGTTTTATTGATTTGCGGCTGTTGTTCTATTAAATTCAACTGTTCCATGATGTCTTCCTTTCTTCAGGCGTCTTAAAACGGCGACGATTTATGTCATGGAGAGTCTGTTTTAAATTTTTTCAAGAGGCCATAGTTTCTGCTTCGCCCTCCTCCTCATCAGTATTGGGTTGACTGTCTTGATTGCGCGGCGCTGCAAATTTGATTGATTCGATTCGCGTCAGGATCAATGCGACATCCTCGGCCACTATTTTGACGACCTGTACTTTGTTTTGGTTGTCATCGGTTCCGGTGTACTCCTGTTCCTCGCCGACAACTAAAACACGCGCGCCTTTGCGCAGATGTTTAGCGGCATCTTCACCTTTTTTGCCATACAGTTCCACTTCACGCCAGAAACCGCCGACCTCTTTGATTTCCCCTTCGTCATTCTGCCTATACCGTCCAAAAAAGACACGCATGGTGGCCACGAAGAAATCGCCCGAACCATCCTTACGCTTAATCCATTCGCCTTTCGGTGATTTAGCAAGGTTGCCCTTGTCCATGAAAAGATGCATCACAAAGCTCCTGCGGTGCGATTAAAAACTTGCATGGCGGCTGCACCAATTCCGCCTGCAAGATGAGTGGAAGGACTCTCCAGTTACCATGCACCTGACGTTACGGGTCACCACACCCTGGCGTCAGGTGTCCTTTCATAAACAACCTTCAAGGAGAGTCCTTCCGTGAACAACACTGTCACTCAACCTGCTAATCCGTCTGCACCAATCACCCGCGCCGAACTCACTGCCTTGCGATGCCTGATGGCCGACACATTGAGACACATCAGAGACTTCTTTAACGAATTCAACGTTCCTCGTGAGGGCGCCGATCGACTGATGGTCATTAACGAACACATTTATCGGCTGGAAAACGAAGATTTGCGCTGAGTCCATAGGGCTTCACGTTGTCGTGAGCGCTCTTCGTTTGCTTTGATATACGCAGCTTCCATCCGTTCTGCCGCATTTGCCACCCTCTGAGCGTCCCTGGTCGCAACCCAGGCCAACCGGCGCTGGGCTGCCCGGGTCTTTTCCTGCTCGTCGTAAATCCATCGCAGACAATCCCTTCGCTCGCTTGGATTCAACCCCTCGATCCATTCGAAATAGGCGTCCAAGTGCTCCAGCAGAAAACCAGCAATCACGGCGCCAACCATCTCGCCGTTGGATTGATGCTGTTCTTGCCACAAGGTATTGCGTTGTTGAACAAGCCGCTGGTCATCTTCAGCACCGTCTTGCTCCACTTGCGGCTTTGCAGCCTGTTTAACCGTTGCACTATCCATGACTACAATTCCTTCGGTGCAAAAACCAAAAAAACTACTGCGTTCGCACCGCCCGCAGCAGTCTTTAAACTCAACTCAACTAATCGCCCTCGGCCAAATTGGCGCGGCTGATCGGCGCACCTGCATCTCCTGTTGCTCGCGTAATGCTGCACGCGCCCTCTGATGCGCCACATTAAGCGCATCGGCCTGCTGCGCCGCAGATTCAAACCAACGACGGATGGCCTCGCTACGCTCGGCCACACCGGCACGCACTTGCTCAGCCCGCAGATGCCTGCCGGCACAGCCACGTTCGCGCCAACGCAAATGCACCAGGCCCGTAGCCGTCTTGCGGTGCACGGCCAGATACGCACCCACATCCGGCGCGGCCTCACGTGACGATTGGCATAACTGGACCATCTGTGCCTCAACCTCACCGAGCTTGTCAAACCAATGGCGCAGCTCACGCAAACTCCCCTTACCCTTAAAACCCTTTGTGTCAAACGTCGTTTGACACTCCCCATCACCGATCCAATCACCCTCGGTTTGACATTGCACAACTTGGCTGTTGACAGCCTGCCCCACCTGCCGCAGCTTCCCGCTGATCGTGCTGACCGTCCCGGTCATATTCGATTCGCGCCCTTTCATTCCATACCCTTTCATTCCAAAGCCCTCAAACACCTGTTTCAGTCTTCAAACTACCGGCTCACACTGCTCCAGCTTCCGGCTCCCCGCCCTGCGGCAGTTCCTGTACGACCGCCCCCCCTGTTCCAGCCTGCCCGCTTCCACCGCCAGTTGCCATCGCTTCCTGCTTTTCTTGCTGTGCCAGTTTTAATCCGATGCTTTGCAACAGAGCACGCTCTTGCGGCGTGCTGCGCCGGCCCCGGCGTGAATGTTTCGGCTGGAGTGCGCAGGTGAATATTTCGGCTGGAACAATTCCAAACACTTGACGCGCATATTCGACGCGCTTGCCTGCTGCCTCATCGCTGCCTTCCACGAAATCAGCACGGCACAGATCCTTGACTTCTTCGTGGCTAAGCCCCCGGTCGAACCGGCTGGTGTCCTGCCACACGCGCCGGATGATCCGCGTCATTTCATGGATAGATTTGCGCACCTGGTCATCGGTGCGCAAGTCTTTGCGCGCCAGGGTCTTTTGCAGCCGGATGAAATAGTCAAAGCGATTGATAAGCGTGGCTGTCGCAAAACCGTAGGGCGATTTCCAGCCCAGAGTCAGTTTTGCAGGCTTTTCGTTACGGAGAATAGAAAGGCTGATACCATGCTTGCGCTGTTCGGCGATCGATTCTTCTGCACCAGATATTTCACGATCGAGCCTTGCAGCAACTTCCTCCATGGATTGTTCATGACGTACCAGCGCCCAATCGGCGTAAGGATTGTCTTTCCCCGTCATCAACCATAATGACCGTAATACAGCGCCGGTACGCTTACCGCCAATAATGGGGGGAAACAATGTGCCTGGTTCAGGACGGCGTCCAAGAAACATTCGATACGCCTCCAAGGTGTGAACCTCCATGGAGTCATCGTCTGCATCAACCAAGCGCCCGAGTTCGCGCATGCCCGTTGCCTCCTTATGTGAGGCAGAAAAATCGGCACCCAGTTCGGTCTGGTATTGACTTTTCATCTTGTCGAGCTGATCCTTGCGGTCAATCAGTTCGATATAGCGGTCATACAGAGGATCATCCTCCGGCGCTCCACTGGCGATGTAATCGGCAAGGACGGCTTGCTCTTTTGCGATCGAATATTTGTCTCGGAACGGCGATGCTTCATCGGTCAAGAATTCAATCTTGAGCGGATTGAACACCAATGCACTGGATTGACTGGCAGCAACAATAGGCTGCATGGATGGCATCTCGGTAAGTGCCACGGTATTTGATATCGAAGGATCCGATTTCGATTTACGTGTGGCCATGGGTATTGCTGCCTTTCATGAGGTGAAATTAAGATTACTTCGGCATAGAGCCGGGAACTGACCCTGACTCAGATTCAGGTTCAGATTCATGGGTGGAAATCGTCTGGGCTGCCGCCTTGGCCTGGCGCCTCTCATCCCATGCTTTCAAGAAACCGACCTCTTCGTTGAATTGGCCGGGCAACCAATCAAAGAACTCCTCACCGTTTTCTAGAAGATCGAGGACCGCCTCACGGTTGACCTTGACCAAGGTCGCCGTGTTTTTATGGATACGGGTTTTAATAAGTTCTTTGGCTTTCAGGACTTTAAAGGCACGTTGGGCAGATATTCTGTCAATGATTCCATCCAGTCTGTTATGCGCCATCTCATAAGCAGAGGTCTTGCATTCGCCATCATCGTCCACTCGAATTAATGACCACAAGACTGCGGCTTCGGGATAGTGACGTAACCGTAAAACGAGGTGGATAAAAAGTTGATCCATAGTCATAAGGCTTCTCCTTTGTAGCCACCCCTGCCGTGTGGCTCGTTTTGGGCTACGTGGTAACGGTTACCGTGTGGCTCGTTTTGAGCTACGTGGTAACGGTTACCGCGTAGAGCGTTTTGCATCACGTGGCATTTCATAGCTGCCTCCCATTCGGCCTGTGAGATCTGAGAAGTTCTTCAATCTTCCGCCGCACCTCAGCCGATGGCGGGCCGCCGACTGGTGCTTCTTTTGGTGTAGCGATTGGGCTCTTCGCTGTTTCTTGCTGTCGGCGTAAAGCTGCCACCGAATCGGCCAGCGGAAGTGCCGCTCCATTCCGAATTTTGGAAGCCAAAGACGCCAACCACCCAGCTGGGTTGTGGATGGTTTTGTTCGGGATGCGCATCTGCCCCTGAAGCTCGTCGAGCAAAGCCTGACGCTGGTCTGCCGGGACTTGCCGCAGTACTTCCTGGATGCCCGGTAGCAACTGCGAAGTCAAGCCATCGGGATAAATCAAGCCGTCCAAGCTGTCTGAGGGGCTGTCTGGGCTTTCGAGGTTACGACGACGACAAGCTTCAGTTTCACAACCGGACTTATCCACAGCCCCGTCCTCGCGCGTGCACGTTGTCGTTGTATTGTTACTAATTGTTTCATTGTTTATAGGTTTGCCGGTTTGGGCACCCCTGTTTGCCGGTTTGGGCACTCCTATTTGCCGGTTTAGGCACTCCCGTTTGCCGGTTTGGGCACTCAAGCTGGAGAAGTTATCCACTGGCTTGCCGCTTTGGGCAAGGGCCAGATCGTTAACTTCCGCAGGGGATGCGTTTCCTGCGCAGCATTTCTGACGTTGCAGAAGTTGCAGATTTCCCGCAACTGCGGAGCGAAGCATCGACCATGCGAAGTTATCGGTCCTCGTGCCGGCAGCAGGGACAGCAGGCGCATGCAGCGGCAATTCACGATTGATCAGCGTGTTTCGGTTTGCCGGTTTGGGCAATTTAGGTCGAGGAGCCGGATCGGCAAACATCCCAAACCGGAGCTGTATCGTGTTTCGGGCGGGTTCCGCCGGAACCCGCTGGGCATTGCGATCACTACCTGGTTTGCCCGGCAAAGGCTTGATGTCCTGTTGCTGCTGAATGCAAGCCAAAATGGCGTTGATGTTCAGACTTGTCCATGCGCCCGCCTCGATGATCAGCCCCTGGCGCCGTAAGCCTTGCCGCGTGGTGCGCAGTATTTTGGGTGAAAGACTGAGCGCTTTGGAAACCGTCGATGGGTCAACAAACAGTCTCTGTGGCGATACCGATTGCCGTCCTGGCTGTTGCCACGTCTGAATCGCCTGCTGTTTTTGGCGTAGCAACCAGGATAGGTACAGGCCGCCAGAGGCGCTGCCTGCCAGATCGGCCAGTGGCCTGAAGAAATTAATGGATTGACGAAACCACGACCAAGCATCTTCGATGCTGATCCTGTCTGGCGGAATGTCCACCACCTCAAGGGAGGTCGCCAGTTTGCGCAGGTCGATGCGGTAGTGCTGTATCGGACCATGGCCGATGGCGTTACTCAGGCGCTCTTGCAAGATGCCTGCGTTGCGCAACATGCTGCGCACGGTGTCTTGCTCGTGACGGGTCAGTGTGGTGGCCTCCATCATCTGCCTGGCCGACATGTAAAACCATCCGTTGTCCCATGATTGGCGCCGCAGCTTATGGCGTGTCCAATACAAAGCCACGCCAACAAACAAGGCTGCTTTGTGACCGAACCGTTCGGCCAATGCCGGATGAAAAGGCACGTAGCCGCGGTCGGTCAAATGCTGCATGACCGCAACCGTGGCTGAATCCTCTCCCTTCATTTGCGGGGAAACCGGCGGATCAGCTTCTTTTGAAACTTGCCACTGGATTGAGGAAAGCGCCCCCATGGTTTTATTTCCTGGCAACACCGCGAACATTACGATCGGCTGCATAGGACTGCTTCAACGCAGCCTGCATCGGCGCAGTGATCTCTTTAATCCGCGCGGTCAATCGATCCAGATGCAATGTGTAGCGCACCGTCTTGCCGCGTCCGCTGCCGCCTTCGCTGATCAGGCCCGCCTGCGCCAGTTGCTTGCGGCATGTCGCTTGCTGTGCCCGCGTAATTCCCGTGGTCTGCTCGCATTCCTGGCCCGTCATGTCGAACGTGAAGGCGGTGTTACCAGGATGCGCCCAGCCGCGTCCCTCGCGCTTGAGCACGGGCATCTGATCGAGGACATGAGTCAGCCAAATCGCACTCAAAACGTTACCCGTGATGTCCACCATCGCGCGATTGACGTTGATCGTGTCTTGACCAAACAATGTCAACAACAAGGCTTCACTGAACAGCGCCTGATCTCCGGGAATGGCACTGAGAGCCTGACTAGACACGGCGTGCCTCCTGATATTTGCAGTTCTGCGGTGCGTCTTGGGCGTCGTCATCGAATTCGCTGGCGACGCGATACACCGCGTCGATCGTCATGTCCGGAAAGCTCTGATGAAGCTTGTGGATTTGTTCGCGCAGCGCCATGGCGTTGTTCGCGCGGATCTGGTACCAGGTCTCCTGGATTCGTTGATGTAAATTCGCGCGTAGCTTGGGTGTTGCTCGCATGTCAACAGCGCTTGAATCATCTTTGCCTTTGATCAACAAACGGCGCTGTTCTTTGACTTCGGTCACTGACTTCTTCCATAGCCCGGCTACGAACTGATTGTTGGCCCCGTGCCGAATGAAATATTCGAATAACTCCTGATCGTTACGGATCGTCAGGAGCCGTTTAACGTGCATCACAAGGTCAGCCAGGGAAACCGAAAGCAGTCCTTTGATTTTTGGCGCGATCTCGAATAAATCGCGCGTTTTTAAGTGCCGCACGGTATCGACCAATTGCGGATCGCAGCCGGCCTCAAGCAGCCAGTCCAGCCCTTCGGTTGTCTCCACCATCCTGATCAACTGTGTGATCACGGAGACACTCAAGGCCGGATCATCGATGGGGATCGTGATGTAGTTGGGTGCGCTTGGTGTCATCGGATTTACTCACTTTCTCCGTCCAATAAATTCACAACATCGAGTCATCCCAGCTTGACAGCTCTAGGTGCCCAGCGTCGTAGCTGATCGATTGAAACTGCTGCATCCGTTGCATTAATCCGAGCATTCGAATCAGCAAAGGGCCGATTTGTGCGTGCATCAGAAGCATCCAAAGCGTCTTGCTCGCAAGAAGTATTTCGAAGGCAATCCGGCTCGGGTCATCGGGGTGTTGTGATCCTCCGGACATGGCCAAGTGATCGCCAAAGATGGCGTTAAGCGCCTCCCTCATGGCTCGTGGGCCGCGCTCCAGGGCGGTAGCCCAGCGCGTTGTCGCGACGTAATCGTTTGTGCGTACCGATTGATAGACGGCGTTCGTTGTCTGGCCGCTGCAAATCATCAGAAACCACAACAAGGCCACGCGCAAATCGGTCAGTGCCGCATCCTCGAAGGCCACTTCCAGCTCGGGGAGCTCGACGAAATAGCCAAAGGGCATCTCGGGCACAGTCTTAATGCAGTCGTCAATCGGGACGATCGCGTTGAGTGACTCAAGCAAGCGCACAAGCTCGTTAAATTGGGCCTGTGCTGAAGTCAAGGCACCGCCATCCTGATCCTGATCAAGGCTGTTTGGCGCGGGTGAATTGACCTGCGCAGAATGGGTATCGGTGCCCGCGATCACACCCATCAGCGGCCCTAGCTGTTGCTGGACAGGAGGCGCTGCCATTGCGTCGGCTTCGATGTCGTTTGTGCTGTTCGATCCGGAAGAACCTTTGGACGCAGCCTTGGGCACACTGGTATCCAGAGCCAGCAGCTCAGTGGCTGCTATTCGCGGCCGGGCTTGTAGGACATCGGCCAGCGATTGCATCCGTGCGACGGACATTTCCAAGCCCTTGGCAATCGCAACAGCGGCGTCTTGCACCAGCCGTTGCGCATCGAGTTCGACCGGGACCCGATCAGCGGGATCGGTGTTCCGGTTGCGCTCGATGAGGGCGTACAGATCGGCTGCTTGGGTCTGCAACACTTCACGCAAGTCTGAGACAGCGCGCGGCTTGTTCAGCCTAGCGGCCAGCTCTATGTAGCAGCCAAGGCGCGGACGGATCAGCTCGTTGACTTCTTTGGCTCGCAGCCATGGCCCGACGGGGTCAAGAAATTCCACTGCGAAGAGGAAGTTCTGCACCATCTTGATGCCGAAATTGATCCCTGCGGCTCGAAGCTGTTCATGGAGTTCGGCGCCTGCGATGGGTTCTTCGTTTTCTGCTTCCCATTCGTTTTTGAATGCAACGACACCTTGTGCGTTGTCCCAGAAGGTGGTCTCGCCACGATTGGCGTTCTCGGCCAAGTGCGCTGCAATGACCTTGGCATCGCCAGGAAACGCCTTGATAAGCACCTGTAGGGTTGCGAAGCGCTTGTCCCCTTCCGCGTAGAGTTCTTTTGCAATCTGTAGGCGTGTGTTGCCGCCGCCGAAAGGGAAGTACTTGGCCTCACCGGGCCGGCGCGTTACGGTGATGGGGTTGGTGATGCCCTGTGCGCGGATGCTCTCCTTGAGATCGGAGTATCGGGGGTTGGGGCTGTGGCGCGGGTTGTGGTCGTAGGGTTCGATGTCGTCAATGCGCAGTATCGAAAGCGATCCATCGACTTCAAGCCTCGGGTCAAGCCCGGCGCTGGCGCTGGCTTGATCTAGGTTGAGGCCGTTCAGTAAAGCGCTTCTTGCGCTTTCGGTTGGGTTTTTTTTACTCATATCATTTAGGCCGAGAATTACGCCTTGTGCGCGCAATTGCTCGGCACGTTGGACTGCAGTCAGCGTTTCAGGGGTGCGTGTCATGACCTGAGCCTCCATTACTGGGGGGGTGCGGTCGATGACGCTTCAGACTGAATGGCGAGGGGAGACGGCTCGGTCCCGCCACACGCCTGCTGACCAGGGTTGGGATGATTCGGCGCATAGCGCCCAGCCAGAGATGGAATGAGTTCCCACAGCAGTTCGTGCATGACTTGGCCGGCGCGTTCCGGGTCAATCCAATGCACGGGCACTTGCATCGTTGCCGCTTTCTTGAAAGCGACAATCGAAGGGATGACGGTGCGCATAACCGTCACGCGGCCTTTGAGCCGCATGAAGTCTTCGCGGATGAGTTCGGACATCACGCGGCTGTCACGCGTGTTCTCCAGGCGGTTGATCACCGCCTTCATGGGCGGAACCTTAAGCCCAAGATTTGCCGCCTCTTCGGTGCGATCGATCAGCTTCATCGAGCCGTCGATAAACTCTCTTGCTGAGATGACATCAGGCGTTGCCGGGGAGACCAACAGATCGGCGGCATTGATGGCAGCGTCCTGCAGATAGCCGAGTGCGCCTTGCGTGTCGATGATTACAACATCGAATTGCTCTTGCACGTTCTGGTGGCGTAACGGCATAGACAAACGCACCAGCCGATCCAAGCGCGGCGCGAGCCAGTCTTGAAGGTTGCCTTCGCGGGTGTCCGAGCGCACCAGCTTGATGTCTGGCAGCAACGGGTACTTGGCTACATCTTTGTAGGCACCGAACGGCAGTTGCACCGTTGACATGCAATCCGCCGACAAGAAGCCAGAGGTGACCAGTGCGGTCAACCCGTTAGGTGCGTCGTGCTGAAGCCGGAAATAGCGCGAAAGTGATGGTTGTACGTCCGCGTCGATCATGAGGACGCGCAGACCCAAGTCGCGCAACAGGCCGCCCAAGTTGGCGGCAATAGTGGTCTTGCCTACGCCTCCTTTGGTGGCCACCACTGTGATTACGATCATTTTTACCCCACCGAAAGTTAGTTACTAACTTTCGGTGGGGTAATACCCGATCAGGCTTCAATCAAACGAGGTAGTCTCTCAGCAATTGATTGAACAAGTTATACGGTCTTCGTCAATCAGCAGTCAACCTTTGAAGAAGTGCAAAACAATGCACATTGTCGCAATTTTTTTGACGGACTACCGTCGGCCACTTCGCTACGTTCAGACTGTTTCTTCGGCAACCGTCAATCTCGCAGAAAATCCTTGAATCCCCCTACCGGCTCCATCCGCTTGCCGCGCAATATCAGCCGGGTCGGGCCTGGCATAACACGCTGACGCACGGGGTGGCGCTCGTCGCCAGGGTAAGCGATAGCACGCGTGCCATCAAACTCGAAGACGACCGGGCGCACCACATAAGGGACGTGCGAGCGGGCCTGCGCGAACATCGCATCGACGCTGGCGTAATGCGTCAGGTGCACCATGCTCATGATCTGCGGCGGCGCCAGCACGATATCGCCGCTCCAGTAGCGTTCGAGCGCTTCGCGCGGCCGCAGCCAGGCGCTACATACGGCTTCGTGCTGGTCGAGGTCCGCCTGTTGACCCTCGGGCTCACGGGCGAGGAAAAACATCGTGTCGAAACGCTTGCCGGGCGAAACAATGGCATGTTCGGGCGTGACCCAGCGCGACCATGGCGGCATGGCGCGCGTGTTCAGCCGCAGCCCGAGCCGTGCCAGCAACGCAGCAAAGCCCAGACCTTGCGCGGCCAGCGCCGTCACATGGGCACGCGCGACAGCCGTTACGCCTTCGGCCAGCAACAAGCCGGCCTCTTCAAACACTTCGCGCGCGGCGGCCACGTGCACAGCGGTTGCGGCCGTGGTGTCAAAGGTCTCGTCGTGCAGCCGCGCCTGCAATTGCGCGCGCGGCTGATCAAGCACCGCGTCGGCGTCACTCGCGCCATCCTGAGCGTCAACCTTGCCGCCGGGAAAGACGTAGGAGCCACCGTGTACGTCCGACTTGGAATGACGCTGAATCATCAGCACTTCGGGACCGCGATCACCCTCACGGCAAATAAGTACCGTCGCTGCGGGGATGATGGCTGGGAAGGTATTACCGCTGCTGCTGTTGTTGTCTCTTGTAGGGGGCATCATCGTGTGTGCCATGCACTCAAATATCTCAGACCAAGAAAAGGCAAGTGTCGCACGGGTCCGTCCCTGCCCGTTTTGTGGATGGGCACCAGCCGTTCCATCGGGCTTGCCGTGCATCCTCATCAATTTTTTTAAATAATTATTTAAAATCAAATAATTATATCATTTTATTAAACTATCAGATGAAGTTTAAGTCTGTATTTTTACTATAAATAATTACAGTATTTCCTAACTCGAAGATAACAGCAAGAAAACGCTGGCAGCGCGAAACTCCAGCGCCTGGATTCCACCGAGCTGCTTCCCGGTGTATGTTCTTCATCCCCTTGAACAACAATCACATAAGTTTTATTTTCATTTAAAATCAATAAATTATAATTTTTTATTAAACTAAAACATTAAATAACGAGCGGATGATCCGTCAGCCGCTCAAACGTTGCTTCCTGTCGCTCCCGTCAGGCGCATGCCTCGTTCGAAGAGACCATGGCTTGTTCGGCATGGCCTTACAACCGATAATGCTTCAATGCGACTGCTCCACACCATGCTGCGCGTGGGCGACCTGCCCCGCTCGATCGACTTCTACACCCGTGTGCTTGGCATGAAACTGCTGCGCACCTCGGAAAACCCCGAGTACAAGTACAGCTTGGCCTTTGTCGGTTACGAAGGCAATCCAGCCCAGGCCGAAATTGAGCTGACTTACAACTGGGGTACCGACCATTACGACCTGGGTAACGCTTATGGTCACATCGCTTTGAGCGTTCCCGACGTTTATGCTGCCTGCGAAAAAATCCGCACCGCAGGCGCTCAGGTGACGCGCGAACCGGGGCCGGTCAAAGGCGGAACCACAGTGATCGCCTTCGTGACGGACCCGGATGGGTACAAGATCGAATTGATTCAGCGCGAAGAAAACGCCGCAGGGGGCGGCTTGCGCTAATCAGTTTCTTCGGTGAATGGGCGCAGCCACGGCAAGCGGGTCTAACAAACGGTCAACAGTCTTATAGATTTTTGAAATAGTTTTCCAGCACCGCTACGCTGTAGCGGCTGGCAACCTGGTCGATAAAGTGCATGAAGTCCGTATGGGCGTCGGCGTCGGCGCGATCGGAGATGGTGCGCAGAGCGGCAAAGGGAACGCCGTAATCGTGGCAGACCTGCGCGACAGCGGCACCTTCCATCTCGACGGCCAACGCGTTGGGCAGCGCCTGCCGCAGCGCCGCGCTTTCGACGGCGGTGGCGATGAAACGGTCGCCGCTGGCAACCAAGCCGGTATGGACGCGGGGCGCACGCAGGTCGAACCCGGCCAGCGCGTGCGCACCCAGCGCCTCATCAGGACAGGCGAGCACGGCACGCGCGGCTTCGGCCAGCGCCGCCGACAGCGCCGGGTCGGTATCGAAACAGGCGCGGCCATACAGCGGCACCTCGTGGCGGGGGAACAGGGGCGAGGCGTCCATGTCGTGCTGCACGAAGCGCCTGGCAACCACCACATCGCCCACGCGCACTCCAGCGCCAAGGCCTCCCGCCGCACCGGTAAAGATGATGCGGTTGACATTAAAGCGTTCAATCAGCGCGGTCGCCGTGGTGGCGGCGGCTACTTTGCCGACGCGCGAAAGTACGGCCACCACCTCGTGTCCGTGCCAGTGTCCAGCCCAGAATTCGCGCCCGCCAGCGCATTGCCGGCGCTCGTCAGGCATGCGATCGAGCACCGCCGCCAGTTCTTGGCGCAGGGCGCCAACGATACCAATAGGTTTCATGATAGATGACAGGCGACGGAGGGGAAATAACTTCGCTGCACTTTAAATCCCGTTGAGTTGCCTCGTGCCGACCGTGCTCCTACAAGCCGCTAAACGGACACGCAAAAAGCGTACTTTGTCTGGGGGACATAAATATGTTATCCCGCCGGGCGCTGCAGGAGTGCTTTGCATCTTCCAGCCTGATCGAATGACAGGCGTTGCGACTTCAGATTTAAATCCGCCACCCGCTTGGCTTGAATTGAAGCGCTCAGAAGATAGGGGTGAATTTAGAACACCCAAGCAGATCGCGAAAACACGCTGCTTGCAGATTGGGCACGCAACAGGGTATTAGATGATCAACTAAACAGCGAAAGATCGATGCCATGAATATAAAGCGAAAAGAAGCCGACACCGATGGCAAACACCAATAACCCCAACGTGGCCACGCTGGCATAACCCAGCACCATGCCCAGCGCCGTGCGTGTCCGGCCCCAAATCGCCAGCCAGCAGCAAATCGCCAGGGGAAGAAATATCCAGCCGGTGGTAATTCCCCAAAAAAGGCCGCTCAAAGGAAGGTCCAGGACAACGGACGAAAGTACCTCGGGCTGAAGAAAATTCCCCCCAATAAGCAGGGGAAGCGCTTTCTGTGCGGGGGGGAAAGGCAAATTCCAGTGCATCCCCCCCAAGCCGACAAACATGCGATACCCGCCCTCGATAATAGGCATCGGTGCTCCCGTCAGAAGTCCACCCCAGCCGACAAACATGCGATATCCCCCTAGAGCAGCGGGTAAAAGCACCCCGACCAAAAGGGTCAAAAGAAGAACACCCCAAAACAATCCAAAACCGCCCCACAGGGAACCGCTTTTACGCTTGCTACCTGACGATTGTGACGGTGTATTGTTTCCGGGATTAGCGGGTAATTTTCCCTGTGACAGGTTCTCACTCATCAAAAACGCTCCTCATTCAATCGCATCATTACGGCAACTTTGACCCGTTTTCGCCATTGCACCAAATGCCGCGAGCGATCACCGCGATGGGACAGATTGTAGGAGGCAAAGAGCACGATACGAGCATCGGGTTGGGCCCATGGACAGAATTTTTGCGCATTGAGGGCTAATCGAAGCTTTCAGTGTCGAGTGGAGGCCATGATACGCACGCACCCCCCCCATTGCGGTCGTTTGCCCCGGACAGGGCCCGCCCCCAAGGCAGGCGACACAGCAGACGGATCAGTGAACACGCCTGCGTTTGCGATGACGGGAAGTGGAAAAAATTCGAACACCGCGCCGTACACCCGGCAGATTCGCGCCTGCCGGAGATTGCGCGATACAAGGGGGTGGCTGCGGCCAAGCGGTGGTACCGGTGATCAGACATCTCAAGCATGACAACGCGACGGACCGTACTGGCTACAAGGCTTACTGACGGGGATGTGAGGTGCGTAGGGTACGTGGTACGCACTGGGGTGCGTCTGGGCCTCAAAGCGTTGCCTTGCGCTTGATGGGTCTTCCATGATCAAAAATATTGATCAATGTCAATTTTTTATGTTCTAAGGTTTGATAAATGCTAAGATAAGCTGGGGTCAGTGGCAATCCTTATCCTGGAAATATACCCAGGAAACATCTTGGAGACAGTCATGGCAGTGAACGAAACGCACCCCGGTGCGATGGATACGATGGTCGAGCGTGCGCTCCAACGCTGGCGGCACGACCCAAACTGCATGGTACAGATTCTGCGCGAAGTGCAGGAAGCCTACGGTTGGATTTCGCCCGAGGTGATTGACCGTCTGCAATCCGCCTTGAAGGTGCCGCGCACCCGGATTGAGGGCGTCGCGGGTTTCTATTCCTTTCTGTACTTGCGACCGCGCGGTAAGTACCGGATTCTTTTTTCCGACAACATCACCGACCGGATGCTGGGCAGCCAAGCCCTCTTTGAGCGCCTGTGCAACAACTTGTGGATTGAGCCAGGCAAGGTTTCCGAGGACGGCTTGGTTAGTGTCGATCGCACCTCCTGCACCGGTATGTGCGACCAGGGGCCGGCCCTGCTGGTCAATAACCAGGCGATCACGCGGCTGGACGCCCAGCGCATCGACCAGATGGCCGAACTGGTGCGCAACCAGACGCCGCTGGAACAGTGGCCCGCCGAGTGGTTTTGTGTCGAAAACAACATTCGTCAGGCGGGCATTTTGCTCAGCCAGGACATGGCCCCGGGCGATGCCTTGCGCGCTGCGCTGGCGCTCTCGCCCAGCGATGGTTTGGCCGCTTCGAACATGCGCTCCTGGCGCGAAGGTTTGCCTGCGGGCATGGGCGCTCCAGTGGCGCTGCTCGATGCCATCAAGCGCTCTAATTTGCGCGGTCGCGGCGGCGCCGGTTTTACGACCGGTCTGAAATGGGAAGCTTGCCGCAACGCGCCGCTCAAGCCGGGCCAGCAAAGAATCGTCGTGTGCAATGCCGACGAAGGCGAACCCGGCACCTTCAAGGACCGCGTGTTGCTGACTGAGCGCGCCGATCTGGTGTTCGAGGGCATGACCCTGGCCGCCTATGCCATTGGCGCCCGGCAGGGTTTTCTCTACCTGCGCGGCGAATACCGCTATTTACTCGATTCGCTCAATGCCGTGCTCGAGCGCCGCCGCAAGGATCGCCTCCTGGGCGCGGACATTTTGGGGGTTGCCGGTTTTGATTTCGACATAGAAATACACCTTGGGGCAGGTGCTTACGTTTGCGGCGAGGAATCGGCGCTGATCGAGTCGCTTGAAGGCAAACGCGGCACGCCGCGCAACCGCCCGCCATTTCCAGTGACCAATGGCTATCTCGATCAACCGACCATCGTCAACAACGTGGAGACTTTTGCCGCATCGACGCTGATCGCGCTCAAGGGCGCCGGCTGGTACGCCAGCATAGGGACCAGCCATTCCAGCGGCAGCAAGATTTTGTCGGTATCGGGCGATTGCGCGCGGCCCGGAATTTACGAATACCCCTTTGGCGTGAGTGTGCGCCAGGTGCTGGCCGATTGCGGTGCGCAGGCCACACAGGCGGTCCAGGTCAGCGGACCATCGGGCATCTGCGTGGGGCCGGCCGAGTTCGACCGCATCATCGGTTTCGAGGACATCCCAACGGCGGGCGCTTTCACCGTCTTTGACGACAGCCGCGACATGTTCGAGGTGGCGCGCAACTATGTGCATTTCTTCCAGCACGAGAGTTGCGGCTTTTGCACCCCGTGCCGTGTCGGCACCTCGCTTCTAAAAAACCTGATCGACAAGTTGCACGCCGGTCGCGGTTCGCTCTACGACCTGGCGGAAATCAAAAACATCAATCTGATGCTGCAATCGATGAGCCATTGCGGTCTGGGCCACACAGCCTGCAATCCGGTGCTCGACACCCTCGCAAAATTCCGCCCGGCCTACGAAAAGCGCATGCGCAGCAAGGATTTTGTGCCGGCTTTCGATTTGGATCAGGCCCTGGCGGCTGCACGCCAAATGACCGGGCGCGATGACGCCGACGCCCACTTTGTCAAGGAAATCAGCGGGGAGCACGCATGAGCCAAACTTTCACACTCGACGGCCGCAACATCCCTTTCGCCGACGGCCAAACCATCCTGGATGCGGCCAGCGCCGCAGGCGTGTTCATTCCGTACCTGTGCCACCACCCCGAATTCAAACCGTATGGCTCATGCAAGCTGTGCACGGTCAAGGTCAATGGCCGCCAAACCGCCTCTTGCACCATGCGGGCGGCCGCGGGCATGGTGGTGGAAAGCGACACCGAGGAACTCAATGCCCAGCGGCGCGCGCTGGTGCAGATGCTGTTTGTCGAAGGCAATCATTTTTGCCCGGCCTGCGAGCGCAGCGGCGATTGTCAGTTGCAAGCCATCGCCTACCGCCAAGGCATGATGAGCCCGCATTTCGCCCACTTTTTTCCGAACCGGGCGGTCGATGCCTCACACCCGGATGCGCTGCTGGAATTGAACCGCTGCATTTTCTGCACGCTGTGCGTGCGTGCCAGCCGCGATGTCGACGGCAAGGACGTTTTCGCGCTCTCCGGGCGCGGTATCCGCACACGCCTGACGGTCAACGCCAAATCGGGCCGGCTGGCGGATACCGATTTCGAGCTGACCGACAAAGCGGCGCAAGTCTGCCCGGTTGGCGCAATCCTCAGAAAACGAGAAGGCTTCGCGGTGCCGATCGGCCAGCGCCGCTACGACAAGGCACCGATCGGCGCCACCGAGGAGGCCCTGAAATGAACGCCACCGCCAAGAAACCCAAGAAGCTCAAAGTAGCGACCACCTCACTGGGCGGGTGCTTCGGCTGCCACATGTCCTTTCTGGACATCGACGAGCGCCTGTTCACACTGGTCGATCTGATCGAATTCGACCGTTCGCCGCTGACCGATATCAAGACCTGCAGCCCAGACTGCGACATCGGAATCATCGAAGGCGGCCTGTGCAATGCCGAGAACGTCCATGTCCTGCGCGAGTTTCGTAAAAGCTGCAAGACCCTGATCGCCATGGGCGCCTGCGCCATCAACGGCGGCCTGCCGGCACAGCGCAACCATATGCCGCTGACCGCGGTGATGGAGGAGGTCTATCAAACCCAGCCGGGATTGGCCAACCGCATGATCCCCAACGATCCGGAACTGCCGCTGCCACTGAACTTGGTGCACCCGATCAACGAGGTGGTGCGGGTTGACTACTTCATCCCGGGCTGCCCGCCTTCCGGGGACACGATCTGGAAGGTGCTCACGGACCTGCTGGCCGGGCGTGAACCGCAGTTGGATCACGAACTGATGCATTACGACTGAAATGCCCGGCTGCAGTCCCTGAGCCGCCCCCACATGCCTTGAAAGAAGGAGCGTCAAATGAGCTTTGACTTGGAAACTGCCCCCAGTCCCGCGACACTGCGCCGTGTGGCGATCGATCCGGTCTCGCGCGTGGAGGGCCACGGCAAGGTCACCCTGCTGCTCGACGAGCAAAACAAGGTGCACCAAGTGCGCTTGCACATCGTCGAATTTCGCGGGTTTGAGAAATTCATCCAGGGCCGGCCCTACTGGGAATTGCCGGTGCTGGTGCAGCGCCTGTGCGGCATCTGTCCGGTTTCGCACCATCTGGCCGCGGCCAAGGCGCTCGATGTGGTGGTCGGCGCCAAAAGACTCACGCCGGCCGCCGAGAAACTGCGCCGGCTGATGCATTACGGCCAGATGATGCAATCGCACGCGCTGCATTTCTATCACCTGTGTACGCCGGATTTGTTGTTCGGTTTCGACAGTGATGTGACGCGGCGCAACATCGTCGGCGTCGCACAGGAGCACCCTGAAACGGCCCGGCAAGGCGTGCTGGTCCGCAAATTCGGCCAGGAGGTGATCCGCATCACGGCCGGCAAGCGCATCCATGGCACCGGCGCGGTGCCCGGCGGGGTCAACAAAGCGCTGACGGTGCAAGAGCGCGACGAACTGCTCAAAGATGTCTACCACGTCATTCAATGGTCGCTTGAAGCGGTGCACCTGATCCGCAAGGTACACACCCAGGACCCGGCGCTCTACAACAGCTTTGGGACCTTTCGCTCCAACTCCCTCTCGCTCATGGGCAACGACGGCGATCTGGACTTCTACCACGGCACCCTGCGCGCGCGCGATGACAACGGGAAGATCGTGTTTGATCATGTCGATTACCAGCAATACCTGAGCTATATCGATGAAGAAGTGCGCTCGTGGAGCTACATGAAATTCCCCTATCTGCGCTCCATCGGCAGAGAAAACGGCTGGTACAAGGTCGGCCCGCTGGCACGCATCCAGAACTGCGATCAAATCCCCTCGCCGCTGGCCGAGCGCGAGCGCCGCGAGTTCGTGGACTACGCAGGCGGTTCACCCTTGCACGCGCCCCTGGCCTACCACTGGACACGAATGATCGAAATGCTGCATTCCGCCGAGGTGATCAAGGAGCTGTTGCACGACGATGACCTGCTCTCCGACGATCTGATGGTCCAGGGCGAACGGCAGTCCGAAGGAATCGGCGTCATTGAAGCGCCGCGCGGCACGCTGTTTCACCATTACCAAATTGATGATGATGATCTGGTCACCATGGCCAACCTGATCGTCTCGACCACCAACAACAATCAGGCGATGAACGAGGCCATACGGCAGGTCGCCCGCCGCTACCTCAATGGCCGCGAAATCACCGAGGGCTTGCTCAACCACATCGAGGTCGCCATCCGCGCTTTCGATCCCTGCCTGTCCTGCGCGACCCATGCGCTGGGCAAAATGCCGCTGCAAGTCCAATTGCTTGATCCCGACGGCGCGCTGGTTCATTCCTTGTCCCGGGCGTGACGCAGCCCCTGGTCATTTTTGCAATCGGCAACCCCAGCCGCGGCGATGACGCCATCGGACCGCAGTTGTGCGGACGGTTGGCCGTCTGGCTGGCGCGGGAGGGTCTGCTCAACCAATGCGAACTGATTGAAGACTTCCAACTGCAAATCGAACACAGCCTGGATTTACGCGGGCGAGCGCTGGCCCTGTTCATTGACGCGGGCAGCGCAACGCCCGCGCCGTACACCTTCCGGCGCATCGCGCCAAGGGCCGGAATATCACACAGCACGCATGCCCTGGAACCCCAAGCCGTGCTGCAAGTCCATGCCGATATCGAAAGACAGCCGCCGCCCCCGGCCTTTGTGCTGTGCGTGCGCGGCGAGCGCTTCGAGCTGGGCGCGGCCTTAAGTCCCGCCGCTGAAACGCATGTGGCAGCGGCCTTTGAT
>JAITWT010000152.1 GCA_031285125.1 Burkholderiaceae bacterium
TCGGGCGATTGGGCGGCCAAGTCGCTTGCATGGGCATCAGCCCATGCGGCGCGCCGTTGGCCACCCACTCATCCCGATTGCGGCCCAACGTGAGCCATTTCAGATCGTAAACAGGTTCTTAGAAAAGGTTTTTTGCTTTCAGTTTTCCATGGCGTTGTATCGCACTGGACGCTGCTGGTGGTGCACGGAACCGGCGCGGCTGGGGGGCGGGGTTCATCCTAGGCGCTGAAGCTGATCTTCGAGCCGCGCCAGCGTGGATGAGAAATCCGCCATGCGCTGCTGTTCCTGCGCGATGACCGCCGCCGGCGCCTTGGCGACGAAGCCCGGGTTGCCGAGCTTGGCCTGGGCCTTGGCGATTTCGGCCTGGACGCGCGCGATTTCTTTGCCGATGCGCGTGCGCTCGGCCGCCTTATCGATTTCCATGTGCAGGCACAGGCGCGCACGGCCCACCACGGCCACCGGCGCAGCTTGTGCGGCAGCGGCCCAGGCGGCTTCGCTGTCGAATACCTGGACTTGCTTGAGCTTGGCCAGCGCTTGCAATACCGGCGCAACGGTGCGCAGGAACTGGGCGCTGTCGGCATCCTCGGCCAGGGCCAGCAGGGGCAGACGCGTGGCCGGTGAAACGTTCATTTCGCCGCGCAGCGTGCGGCAGCCATCGACCAAGGCCTTGAGCTGCGCGATGTGTGCTTCGGCCGTGGCGTCGATGCGCTCGGGCTGACTGACGGGGTAGGGCGCCACCATCACCGAAGCGCCGTTGCGCCCGGCCACCGGCGCAACTTTCTGCCACAGTTCCTCGGTGATGAAGGGGATCACCGGATGGGCCAGGCGCAGCAGCGTTTCCAGCGTGCGGATCAGCGTGTGGCGTGTGGCGCGCTGTTGTGCGGCATCGCCGGTCTGCAATTGCACCTTGGCGATTTCCAGATACCAATCGCAGAACTCGTCCCAGGCAAATTGGTAGATCGCATGGGCCACGTTGTCGAGCCGGTAGTCGGCAAAAGCCTGCGCCACGGCGGCTTCGGTGCGCTGCAATTGCGAGACGATCCAGCGGTCGGCCGCGCTGCACGAGGGGTTCGGAATCGGCGCCTCAGGCGTCAGGGCGCAGTCGCGCCCCTCGCAATTCATCAGCACGAAACGTGTCGCGTTCCACAGCTTGTTGCAGAAGTTGCGGTAGCCCTCGCAGCGTTTGCTGTCGAAGTTGATGCTGCGCCCCAGTGAGGCCAGCGATGCAAAGGTGAAGCGCAGTGCGTCGGCGCCAAAGGCGGGAATGCCCTCGGGAAATTCCTGCTGTGTGGCTTTGCGCACAGCCGGCGCGGTTTCAGGCTTGCGCAGGCCGATGGTGCGTTTGTCCAGCAGGCCGGGCAGGTCGATGCCGTCGATCAAATCGACCGGATCGAGCACGTTACCTTCGGATTTGCTCATCTTCTGGCCGTGTGCATCGCGCACCAGCCCGTGGATATAGACGTGGCTGAACGGCACACGGCCCGTGAAGTGGCGGGTCATCATGATCATCCGGGCGACCCAGAAGAAGATGATGTCGTAGCCCGTAATCAGCACGGTGCTGGGCAGGTACAGGTTGTAGTCGCCCGTGGCCGCATCGGTTTGATTGGGCCAGCCCAGCGTGGAGAACGGCACCAGCGCGGAGGAGTACCAGGTGTCGAGCACATCCTCGTCGCGCGTGAGTTTTTTGCCCGGCGCCTGCCGCTGCGCTTCCTCTTCGCTGCGCGCGACGTAGACTTTGCCGTCCTCGTCGTACCACGCCGGAATCTGGTGGCCCCACCACAACTGGCGGCTGATGCACCAGTCTTGAATATTGTTCATCCACTGGTTGTAGGTGTTGACCCAGTTCTCGGGCACGAAGCGCACCTGGCCGCTGTGCACCGCGTCGATGGCTTTTTGCGCGATGCTGGTGCCATCCGCGCCGGGCTTGCTCAGGGCAACGAACCATTGGTCGGTCAGCATCGGCTCGACCACTTGCCCGGTGCGCGCGCAGATCGGCAGCATCATCTTGTGCGGCTTGATTTCGATGAGAAAACCCTGTTCCTGCAAATCGCGCACCACGGCCTTGCGCGCCTCGAAACGATCCAGCCCGCGATAGGCCGCCGGGCCGTTGTCGTTGACCTTGGCGTCCAGCGTGAAGATGGTGATGAGCGGAATATCGTGCCGTTGCGCGCAGGCGTAGTCGTTGAAGTCGTGCGCGCCGGTGATCTTGACGCAGCCCGAGCCGAATTCGCGCTCGACGAAGTCGTCGGCGATGATCGGAATACGCCGGTCGCACAACGGCAGATCGACCCACTGGCCCACCAGGTGGCGGTAGCGCTCGTCATCAGGATGCACCGCCAGCGCGCCGTCAGCCAGCATGGTTTCGGGGCGCGTGGTGGCAATCACCATGCCGCGCTGCGGCTGGCCGTCGATGAGTTGCGGGCCATCGACAAACGGGTAGGTGATGTAGTGCATCTTGCCGTCCGTCTCGACGCTTTCCACCTCCAGATCGCTCACCGCCGAGCGCAGCACCGGGTCCCAGTTGACCAGGCGCTTGCCACGGTAGATCAGCCCTTCTTCATACAGGCGCACGAAGGTCTCGATCACCGCGTGCGAGAGACCCTCGTCCATCGTGAAGTATTCGCGCGACCAGTCCACGCTGTCGCCCATGCGGCGCATCTGCCGCGCGATGGTGTGGCCCGACTGCTCTTTCCATTCCCAGATGCGCGCGACAAAATTCTTGCGCCCCAGCGCATGGCGGCTCTGGCCCTGTTCCTGCAACTGGCGATCGACCACGATTTGCGTGGCGATACCCGCATGGTCGGTGCCTGGCAGCCACAGCGTGTTGGCACCGGCCATGCGGTGATAGCGTGCCAGGCTGTCCATAATGGTCTGGTTGAACGCATGGCCCATGTGCAGCGTGCCCGTCACATTCGGCGGCGGCAACTGAATCGCAAACGAAGGCGCGCCCGCGCGGGCCTGCCCGGTGCCGCGAAAGCCCGCGTGCCCGTAGTTGCGCCGTTCCCACTCCGGCCCCCAGTGCGCCTCGATCGCGGCGGGTTCAAAGGATTTGGACAGGCTTTCGAGGCCGGGTTGGCTGGGGGTGTCGCTCATGGCGGGTGCGCGTGAATGGAAGAACAACGGCATCCCGCAGGATGCCGTTGTGAATTGTGAAATGGATGCGGAGATCGAAGGGGGTCATTTTATTCGAGCACCTATACCACATCCATACCCCCTCCATAATGGCCCGATGCTGTTCTTGCTCTCCCCTGCCAAATCGCTCAATTACGAAAGCACCGCCGAGCCTGGCCTTGCGGTGACACCGCCGGTCTTCGAGGGCGCCCAGGGCCCCGCCGCCGAGCTGATGGGCCTGTTGCGCCAGAAATCGCCGCAAGAAATTGCCGGCTTGATGCGTTTGTCCGACAAGCTGGCTGCGCTCAACGTCGCGCGTTATGCGCTGTGGGCGCCCAAGGGGACGGCGGCCAATGCACGCGCGGCGGCGCTGGCCTTTGATGGTGACGTTTATGGCGGGCTCGATGCCCAAACTTTCACCTCCGCGCAATGGGCTTGGGCGCAGGCGCACCTCGTGATTCTCAGCGGCCTGTACGGCGTGCTGCGTCCGCTCGACCGCCTGCAACCCTATCGTCTCGAAATGGGGACACGCCTGCCCAACCGCCACGGCAAGGATCTGTACGCCTTCTGGCAGGCCCGCATTGCCCAATACCTCAATCAACGCATGGCCGGCGAGCCCGCTGCGGTATTGGTCAACCTCGCTTCCCAGGAGTATTTCAAGGCCGTTGATCTTGCCGCGCTGGAAAGCCGTATCCGCGTGGTCGAATGCGTGTTCGAGGAATACCGGGGGAATCGATATAAGATAATTGGCCTACACGCAAAGCGCGCGCGGGGGCTGATGGCGCGCTGGGCGGTGTTTCACCAAACCGCCACGCCCGAGGCGCTGGCGTCTTTCGATCTGGAAGGGTATGCCTTTGATGCAGCAGTTTCACGCGCCGATCGCATGGTATTCAGAAGGCGTCAATAATTTTTGACAGAAAGTAACTAAACAATAGTTAAGGAAGCTCTGAACAACTCCCTCGCGGCGGTCGCATCCCGTATTCGGGCGGTCTGCTTCGTTGCAAATGCTCGCGATACCGCCGGGTATCGTTGCGCTTTGCGCCTTGCATCCCATCCCGAATCCGGGCGCGCCCACGCGCGGGGAGTTATTCAGAGGTTCCTTAAGAAAAACAATAATATTTAGGAAAAATAATGAAGTTGCAAATTAACGGCGTCACGATCGAATACGAAGACTCCGGTCCGTCCGATCGTCCGGCGGTATTGCTGATCGCGGGTCTGGGAATGCAATTGATCAATTGGCCCGATGAATTTGTGCAAGGGCTCGTCGATCAGGGCCTGCGCGTGATCCGTTTCGACAACCGCGACGGCGGCTTGAGCCAGCGCTTTGACCATGCGCCCGAGCAGTTTTTTCTCTGGCAGTTTCTGCGGATGCAACTGCGCCTGCCGCTGCATCCAGCCTACACATTGCAAGACATGGCCCAGGATGCGCTCGGCCTGCTCGATGCGCTGGGGATCGAGCGCGCGCATATCGTCGGCGTGTCGATGGGCGGCATGATCGGGCAGCGCATGGCCGTCACTGCGCCCGCGCGCACCCTCAGCCTGACCAGTATCATGAGTTCAACCCACGCGCGCGGCCTGCCCCTGCCGCACTGGGACGTTGTCCGTGTACTAAACGGTTTTCTGCCCAGCAAAGTGCGTGGCCTCGATGAAAACGCGCTCATCAAACAATGCCAGGATTTCATCGAAACCATTGCAGGCCGCGGTGTCGTATATGACGAGGCGCAGTTGCGCGCGCTGACCACCGTTTCGGTGCGGCGCGCTTTTAATGCCGGGGGAATGATGCGCCAGACGCTGGCCATCCTCGCCGATACTGGACTGCGCGCCAAACTCCTTTCGCGCATTCGCTGTCCCACGCTGGTGCTGCACGGCGAGCGCGATCCGTTTTTGCCGATCGAACACGGGCGCGATACCGCGCGCCGCATCCCCGGTGCACGTTTCGTCGGCATGCCCGGTTCGGGGCACGAGTTGACACCCCACACCATCGCGCTGATATTGCGGGAAATGGTGCCTTTTATCAAATCTGTGCAAATCAAAGCACAGGGATCGGCGTGACGCTGACCTGCTTCTCTTTCACCTCCCCCCCTTTTTTTTCTGGTGCGTCCCTCTCTATTTATATTGATATTTGTGTTTGTATATCAATAGTTACATCCGGCGTTGAAGATGTCTATGTGGTAGGGGGGTGGGGCGATCCTGCTTCGCAGGAGGATCTCAAAACCGCCGATCTTGCCGCGCTGGGCAGCCGCATCCGCGTGGTCTAATCGCGCGCTGGGCCGTGTGTTGCCCAGCCGCCACGCCCGAGGCGCTGGAATCTTTCGATTTGGAAGGTAGTGTCTTTGATGCAGCAGCTTCACGGGTAGACTATATATTCTTAACAAGAAAGTATTGATTTTTCATGAAGAAGTAACAATATTTAAGAAAATAAACTTAATTATGTTCATTTTAGGTTCGCGGAGGAACCCATGAGAGTTAAAGTTAATGGTGTAACGATAGAATACGAAGATATTGGCCCTGCCGACCGACCGGCGATATTGCTGGTCATGGGTTTGGGGATGCAACTGGTGAATTGGCCCGATGAGTTTGTGCAAGGGCTCGTCGATATGGGTCTGCGCGTGATTCGCTTCGACAACCGCGACGCCGGCATGAGCCAGAACTTCAGCCATACGCCCGAACAAAACGTGTTTTGGCAAATACTGCGCATGGCGCTGCGCCTGCCGGTGGCGACACCTTACACCGTGCAAGACATGGCCCAGGACGCGGTCGGCCTGCTCGATGCGCTGGGGGTCAAACGCGCGCACGTCGCCGGCGCCTCGCTGGGCGGCATGATCGCGCAGCGCATCGCTGCCACCAACCCCTCGCGCGTCATCAGTTTGTCCAGCATTTCGAGTTGGAGCGGTGCGCGACGTTTTGGCGTACCGATACTCATCCCGCATCCGGGCGTGACGTTCGAGCTGATCGGCTTTTTACCCAGCAAGGTGCGCCGCCTCGATAAAGAGGGGCTCATCAAACAGGCCATGAGTTTCGTGCGTCGCATCGGGGGCCCCGGCGTGTATGAGGATGGGCCGTTGCGTGAAATGGTCGAGTTAACGGTGAGTCGCGGCTTCGACCCCTCGGGGATGATCCGTCAGTTGCTGGCGATTCTCGACGATACCGGCGTGCGCCCTAAATTACTTTCGCGCATTAACTGTCCCACCTTGGTGCTGCATGGCGACAAAGATCCGTTCGTACCGTTCAGATGCGGGGTCGACACCGCCAAGCGCATCTCCGGTGCGCGCTTTGTGTCCATGCCCGGTTCGGGGCACGACGTTGGGCCCAGCACAACCGATGTGGCGCTGCGGGAGCTGAAGCCTTTCATTCAATCGGCCCAAGCCAAAGAGTCGGCATCGGCACGGCGCTGACCTGTACCCCCCTTCTGGGGGTACTTATTTATGTTTTGATGGGGATGCACGTCAAACCTCGCCCTTCCGGGCGAGGGGAGGCGGGTGCGAGCGCCGTAGGCGCCCTCTGCGGCACGCAGCGAGGTTGTTTGCCGTTGTTCAACAATAACTCACTCCCGGATGACGGCGATGAGGGCACCGCCGCAGTGTCCGGCAAGTGGCTTGTCGAGACCCGCCCGCAGGAGAATTTCAAGGCGTTCAATTTTGCGGGATATCCCTTTGATGTAACGGCTTAGTATGGAGTAATATAGAACTAATATATTAATCTATAGTATTTAATGCGGGAAGGGCTGATGAAGCTACAAACCGATGGAATGAGTATTGAATACGAAGATATTGGTTCGACCGACCGACCTGCGGTATTGCTGATCACGGGGCTGGGGATGCAACTGGTGAATTGGCCCGATGAATTTGTGCAAGGGCTTGTCGATCGGGGCCTGCGCGTGATTCGGTTTGACAATCGCGACTGCGGCCTGAGCCAGCGCTTCGAACATGCGCCCCCACAAAACGTGTTTTGGCAGATGCTGCGCATGGTGCTGCACCTGCCGGTGGCTGCACCCTACACATTGCAAGATATGGCCCAGGACGCGCTCGGCCTGCTTGATGCGCTGGGGATCAAACGCGCGCATATCGTCGGCGTATCGATGGGCGGCATGATCGGGCAGCGCATCGCCGCCACCGCGCCTGCACGTGTCATCAGCTTGTCCTGCATTTCGAGTTGGAGCGGTGCGCGTCGTTTTGGCGTACCGATGTTCCTGCCGCAGCCGGGCGTTTTATTCAAACTGCTTGGCTTTTCCCCCAGCACAGTGCACGGCCTTGACGAAGAGGTGCTCATCGAGTGGAGTATGGGTTTCACCCGCCGCATCGGGGGGCCAGGCGTCTATGAGGAAGCGAAGTTACGTGAGCAGGTCACTTTAACGGTACGGCGCGACCTCAACGTTGAGGGAACGAATCGTCAGACGCTGGCCATGCTCGCCGATACCGGCGTGCGTCCTCAATTACTCTCGCGTGTTCGCTGCCCCACGTTGGTGCTGCATGGCGACAAAGATCCGTTCGTACCGTTCAGATGCGGGATCGACTTGGCTCAGCGCATTTGCGGTGCGCGCTTCGTGACCATGCCCGGTTCGGGGCACGACATGGGGCCCCGCGCCGTGGCGGTGGCGCTGCGGGAGATGCCGCCTTTTCTTCAATCGGCCCAAGTCAAAGCGTCGGCATCGGCGCGGTGCTAACTTGCGCCGCTTCCGGGGCGTCTATGTGTATTTATATTTCGATGTTTTAATTTGACCGGTCAAAGTACCCAAGACCCGCCATGAGCGTAGCCTTAACTATCGACGCTGCCCCGAAACAATCCCCGCTGGGCCAGACCACGGTCTATGCCGACCATTACGATCCCCGTTTGCTGTTCCCCATTGCGCGCGCGCCGCAGCGCGAAACACTGGGCGGTCCGCTGTTTTTCTTCGGCGCTGACCTGTGGACCGCTTTCGAGCTGAGTTGGCTCAACCCGCGCGGCAAGCCCCAAGTGGCCATTGCGCGCTTTACCGTGCCGTGTGAAACGCCCAATATCATCGAAAGCAAATCATTCAAGCTGTATCTGGGCAGCTTCAGCATGAGCCCTTTCGCGGATGCCAAGGCGGTGCGCGAACGTTTGTGCGTTGATCTGGCTGAAGCTTTGTGGCGCGGCAGCGGACAAAGCGCCGGCATCGGCGTCACGCTCTTGACGCCTGAGCTTTTCGAGCGCGAGCCGGTGCATGAGCTGGCCGGTTTGGATATCGACCGGCTCGACCTCGAATGCACCCAGTACCAGGTGACCCCTGAATTGCTCGGCGCCAATTTTGACGATCCCCCCGTCACCGAAACACTGGCCAGCCGGCTGCTCAAAAGCAACTGTCCCGTTACGGGCCAGCCCGACTGGGCCAGTGTGCAAATCAGCTACAACGGCCCGCAAATCGATCAGGCCGGGTTGCTGCGCTATATCGCCAGCTATCGCCAGCACAGCGGTTTCCACGAATCATGCGTCGAGCGCATCTTCATGGATATCTGGCAGCGCTGCCGGCCGGCCCAATTGGCCGTTTACGCGCGCTATACGCGGCGTGGGGGGCTGGACATCAACCCCTTCCGCACAAGCTGGCCGCAGGCGCTGCCGGCCCATTGGCGCACGGCACGGCAGTAGGGCCGCAGAACAGGCGCACGGGTGAAAAAAACAGTGCTGCAGGGGGGCGCTCGATCGGCCGGGCCGCGCTACCCTGCGTAAAGCCAAGGCATATCCAGCAGCCGTTCGCCCAGCAGCCGCAGGCTCAAATCGCGCCCCAGCCGCGTCACGCCTTGGGCGTGGTAAATCTGCCCATTGCGCCAGGCATGGGCCTGTACCTGCGCATTGCGCTGCCAGCGTGCTTGCGCGTAATCCTGAAGGGCCTCGGGCAGGGTGCTGCGGCCGGTGTGGGTGGCATCGACCGCAGCGGCCAGTGCGACCGCGTCTTCAATCGCCATGCCCGCGCCTTGCGCCAGGTACGGCACCATCGGATGGGCGGCGTCGCCAACCAGGGCGATGCGCCCTTGCGCCATTTCGCGCGGGCCAGCCACGGGGGCGCGTCCGTTCAAAGACCAGGTGCGCCAGGATGGCATCGCCTCGATCAACGGCATGATGCCGGCGTTGTGCGCTCCGATCGCCTGATGCAGCGCGGCGGCATTGGCGGCCTGGTCCCAGTTGCGTACGTCGCCCAAGGGGGGGGATTCGGCGATGACGACCAGGTTGAGCGCTTGCCCCGCGCGCACCGGGTAGGCCACCGCGTGCAGTTTGGGGCCGAGCCAGACCTGCACGTCCGTGCTGCGCAGCGCGGACGGTAACGTGTCCATCGGCGCCAGCGCGCGCCACGCGGTATGGCCGGTGTAATGCGGCGCCTGCGCGTTATTGATCATGCGCGAGCGCACCCGCCCCCAGACGCCATCAGCGCCGATCAGCGCATCGCCCTCCCAGGCGCACACACCGCTGGTTGCAGCGCAGACCGCGCTGTTGCGCGCGCTGATGGTGTCCACGTGAACGCCTGTGTTCAGGTTGATGTTCTTGAGGGTGCGCACCGCTTCGAGCAAGGTGTTGTGCAGATCGGCGCGGTGGATGCAAACGTAAGGCGCGCCATAGCGGCGCTCCAGACGATCGGCCTGCGGCGCGCTGATGATGCGCGCGCCGTCAGCGGCGCGCCGCACCACGATCGATGCGGGGCGCGCCGCAACGCGGTCGATCGCCGCGCCCACGCCGAGCGAGCGCAGGCGCCGCGTGACGTTCGGACTCAGTTGTACCCCCGCACCGACTTCGGAAAAGACCTCGGCCTGTTCGAATAATTCAATGCTGTGGCCTCGTTGACCCAAAGCCAATGCCGCGGCCAAGCCGCCGATACCACCGCCAACAATGAGGAATTGCACCGTCATAGCCGATCAACACTCCTGGCACTGCAACCCGGCAATATCGAAACATGAAGCCGCGTTTTCACGCACACCGCGTGCACCACACATACGGCGGCTTTGCAAGCCCTTACCGTGGTTACGGTCATGGCGACCGCTGTGGTTTGCGTCTTGCCCTGGGCGCGAATCGATCCATTTCATTTTGTTCTGATGCTTTCAGGTTGCATTGTTTGTACAGATTTTGTTATTAAATAAATTTAATTAAATAACCTGGCTTCAAGGGTCTGCTGCGGCGTGAGGTTGGCGAAGTCTCCAACAGTCAACAGCACTTCACGTCGACCTCAGCATCGTAACTGAACCTGGAGAGCGTTTTTTCCGCGAAGTGATGCCTCAGCGGTTGCGCTGGGAAGTCGTCGCGGGTTGGGATGGAGCGCTGCTATGGAGGCGTCCGCGGCGTATCACAACACCCCTCCCAAGTGATGCATTTGGACAAGAGCGACCGCGATATCTTGGAGAAAGTGATACGAGTCGATTACCGATTAAGTTTTAAGCAGAACGAGGCACAGCGCGAGGACGGCCACGCCGTGTGCCGCACTGTTCAGCGCATGTGAATGCGAATGGTGCGGTAGGTGGAAGAGGAGGAGGTGGTGGTGGTGGAGTCTGAAGGCGAGTCCGATGCAGACGCTGATTTCGCGTCCGCATTCTGGTGTGCTGGGCTGCTGGCGCAAGCGCCGCAGCCCGCGCTGTCCGCGCAAGCGCCGCAGCCGCGTTGGGTGCGCAACGCCAGACGCCAACGCGCGGCGCGCGCCGCGTTGATGAACCCCGCGCGGTGCAGTTGGGCGGCAATCGGCTCGACCAGCGCCCCGCGCCAGCGCGCGGGCATCCAGCGCCAGAGCGTATACAGCACGGCCAGGATCACGATCAATGCGACGATGAGGTGTTCGATCATTGCGCGGTTCCTCTTTCTTGCTACAGAATTTTCATCCATCGGTCAGCCCGCGCCGAGCGCGAGCGCGACGCGATAGGTGATGAAGCTGGCCAAGTAGGCCAGCGCGAACAAATATCCGGCCATGATGGCGACGTAGCGCCACGAATTGGTCTCGCGTTTGACGGTCGCCAGGGTCGAAATGCATTGCGGCGCGAACACGTACCACGCCAGCAGCGAGAGCGCGGTGGCCAGTGTCCAACTGCCCGCGATGAGCGGTTGCAAGGCGGTCGCCATACCGTCCTCGGAGGCCAGCGCGGCCGAAGAAAGCGCATAGACCGTCCCCAGCGCGCTCACCGCGATTTCGCGCGCGCCCATGCCCGGTACCAGCGCGATAGAAATCTGCCAGTTGAACCCGATCGGCGCAAAGATATGTTCGAGCGCGCGGCCAATCATGCCCGCCAGGCTGTACTGAATCGCCGGCCCCGGCGCGCCTGCCGGCGGCGCAGGAAAGGAGGACAGAAACCATAGCAGGATGCTGAGCGTCAGGATGATCGTGCCCACGCGACCGATGAAGATGCGGGCGCGTTCGTACAGTCCTAGCAGCAGATTGCGCGGGTTCGGCCAGCGGTAAGCCGGCAGTTCCATCAACAGCATCGAATGGCTGCTCCCGCGGCGTAAACGCTTGAGCACCCAGGCCACCATCAGTGCCGAGACGATGCCCGCGAAGTACAGCGCAAACAGCACCACGCCCTGCAAATTGAAGACGCCGGCCACCGTGCGTGCCGGGATGAAGGCAGCGATCAGCAGCGTATACAGCGGCAGGCGTGCCGAGCAGGTCATCAGCGGCGCGATCATGATCGTGACGAGGCGGTCGCGCCAGACGTTGATGCTGCGCGTGGCCATGATGCCCGGCACCGCACACGCGAAGCTCGACAGCAGCGGAATGAACGACCGGCCGGACAGTCCCACCGAGCCCATCACACGGTCCAGCAGGAAGGCGGCGCGCGGCAGATAGCCCGAATCTTCGAGCACCAGGATGAAGAAGAACAGGGTCAGGATCTGCGGCAGAAACACCAGCACAGTGCCCGCGCCGGCGATCACGCCATCGACCAGCAGGCTTTGCAACGCCCCCTGGGGCAGGAGATGCCGAATGCTTTCGCCCAGTGTGTCGGCGCACCACTGGAGGCCATTCATCGGCCACTGGGACCAGCTGAACACGGCCTGAAACATCAGAAACAGCACCGCCATCAACACCAGCATGCCCCATACCGGGTGCAGGACGATGCGGTCAATGTGATCGCTCAGCTCCAGACTCCCCGCCGGTTCGCGCACGGTCAGGCCCAGAATGCGATGCACTTCGCGTTGCGTGGCCAGCACGTCGGCGCGCGTGGGCGGATGCCACAGGGACGGCGCCGCGGGCGATCCGGGCAGCGCTGGCGCATCGATCGCCTCGATCAGCGCGCGCGCGCCATCGCTGCGCACACCGACCGTCTCGACCACGGGCACGCCCAGTTCGCGCGAAAGTTGCGCCACATCGATCGCGATCCCTTGGCGGCGCGCGATATCGGCCATGTTCAGCGCCACCACCATCGGCAGGCCCAGCTTGCGTGCTTCGAGCACGAGGCGCAGATTCAGCCGCAGGTGGGTCGCATCCGTCACGCAGACCAGCAGATCGGGCCGATCGGCCAGTCCTTGGCCGGTGACGATATCGCGCGTCACCTCCTCGTCCATGCTCATCGCGTTCAGGCTGTAAGCGCCCGGCAAATCCAGCACGCTCACGTGCCGGCCCGAAGGCGTGCGCAAAATGCCTTCCTTGCGCTCGACGGTGACCCCGGCGTAGTTGGCCACCTTTTGATGGCTGCCGGTCAGCAAATTGAACAGCGCCGTCTTGCCGCAATTGGGGTTGCCCAACAGTGCGATACGTGCCGGCGGCGCGGCTTGCCGCACGGCTTCAACGGTCATGACGTTCATGGTCTCAGCTTCAGGCTCAGACATGAGCCGGCGCTTTCCTTGTGATGCCCGCGGGGGCCGCGCCCTTGGGTGTGCTGTGCAGAAGATCTGCGTTTTCCCGCGCTGCGCGCACGAGGGCAGCACCTTCCAGCGCGACGTGCACCAGCGCCGCTTCGCGCTTGCGCAATGCGAAAGTGCTGCGCCCCAGGCGCACCGCCAACGGTTCGCGTCCCGGCATCCCGGTGGTGACAATCCGCACGGTTTGCCCGGGTACGAAACCGATTTCGCTCAAGCGCAGCGCCAGATGCCGTCCCTGTTCGTCATCGGGCCAAGCCACATCGATCACCATCGCCGGCGCATGGCTGGCAAGCTGATCAAGCCGCAAGACAGAGAGGTCCGCATTACTGTTCATCATCGTGATCCAAAGGATTTATTGGTTTTCAGCTTCGCATTTTAAATGAGAATCATTCTCATGTATAGAGCGGGAATGGAACACACGCAGATTCGGTGGTGATGGGGTTTGATCGCCTGTAGCCTGTAGCCTGTAGTCTGCGCTGACGCTGGCCTTGGGGATGCTTTGGGGAGGGATGCGCGGCGTGCGCTCAGGCGCTTGATGTCAGTGGGTGCGCCCCCAGCACACGCCGGCAACACGCATCGGAAACGGATGCAGGTGCAAATGCAGATGCAGATGCGCCACCGTTTCTTCCTGGCCATACAGCCAATGGATGCACGCGCGCATGTTTCACACGTTTCAGTTTCAGTGCACGCCCCTCTGAAGGGGATGCATGAAGAAGCCTTCCTAACTGTTTTCCTGCTCCAGAAAGCGTTGTGCGTCAAGCGCCGCCATGCAGCCGGTGGCCGCGCTGGTAATGGCCTGGCGGTAGATGGGGTCTTGCACGTCGCCAGCGGCGAACACGCCGGGGACGCTGGTCATGGTCGCAAAGGTGTGCTGGCTTTGGGCGCCGAGGCCGGTCAAGATATAACCGTTGTGCATCTCCACCTGGTCCTGGAAGAGCTCGGTATTGGGGTGGTGGCCGATGGCGATGAAGCAACCCTGCAACGTGATCTGTTCGGTTTGGCCGGTCTGCGTATTTTTCAGGCGCACGCCGGTCACACCCGAATCGTCGCCCAGCACCTCGTCGAGCGTCCAAGGGGTTTTGAGCTCAACCTTGCCTTGTGCTACTTTCTCGTGCAATTGGTCAATCATGATCGGTTCGGCACGGAATTTGTCGCGGCGATGCACCAGTGTGACCTTGCGCGCGATGTTTGACAGGTACAACGCTTCTTCGACGGCGCTGTTGCCGCCGCCGATCACGCACACCTCCTGATCGCGGTAGAAAAAACCGTCGCAGGTCGCGCAGGCCGACACGCCCCGGCCCATGAACGCCTGTTCTGAGGGCAAACCCAGGTATTTGGCCGAGGCGCCGGTGGCGATGATGAGCGTGTCGCAGGTGTACGCGCCGTTGTCGCCCGTGAGGCGAAACGGGCGCTGACGCAGGTCAACCGACTGGATGTGATCGAACACGATGCGTGCGCCAAAGCGCTGCGCATGCTCCAAAAAGCGCTGCATCAGATCGGGGCCTTGTACGCCCTTCACGTCGGCGGGCCAGTTGTCCACCTCGGTGGTTGTCATGAGTTGACCGCCTTGCGCCAGCCCCGTGATCAGTAGCGGCTGGAGGTTGGCCCGGGCCGCATAAAGGGCCGCCGTGTAGCCCGCCGGGCCCGAGCCGAGGACAAGGGTTTTGACATGTTGTATTGTTGACATTTGGAGGGAGCTTGGTAAAAAGGGAAGGGCGGAAAGAAATCGCGCCGATGTGCGGCCAGTCTGCGGAGAAAACAATTTTTTTTCTGGGCCGGTGCGCACAGGAGACGCTTCGAGGGAGGCGCTTTGATCGAATGGTTTTGATTGTATGAGCCGACCGAAAGTCCTGCGTGCCGCCGCGCGCCAATGAAGAAAGTGATTTATGCCAGCGCTATCTAATCTTGAATTGCTTCGACGTGTTCCCCTGTTTTCCGCGCTGACCACAGCGCAGTCGGCTGCGGTTGCCGATGCGATCGGTAAGCGGCGTTTCAAGCGTAATGAGGAAATTGTTGAACAAGGTCAGAGGACCAATACGCTGTCCATCATCCTGACCGGGCGCGCGCGCGTGGTTGCTATTGACTGCCAGGATCGGGAAGTGATTATTTCTACGCTCAGGCCGGGCGATTACATCGGTGAGATGAGCTTGATCGATGGCCAGCCGCATTCGGCCACGGTCCGCGCCGAAGAGACCACTGACGTACTGGTGCTTGGGCGCGAGGCTTTTTTGAGCTGTCTGCACGACAACATGTCGATGATGCGCAACATGGTGCGCGGTCTGGTCAAGCGGCTGCGCCAGGCGGATCGCAAGATTGCATCGCTGGCGTTGATGGATGTTCATGGCCGCGTCATTCGCACCTTGATGGAGGTTGCTGACATCGATGATGCGGGCCATCTGCGCATTCGTGAAAAAATCTCGCGCCAGGATTTGGCCAAGATGGTGGGCGCTTCCCGTGAAATGGTCAGCCGGGTCATGAATGAACTGGAAGAGCGCAGTCTGATATCGGTTCAGGAGGACGGATCGACCCTTGTGCTGGACCCCTTGGTGGCTTTATCCGAGCGCCCGGATCAAACCCAAGCCGTGCGCGGATTCGTGGGAGGCTTGAGTCCGAGCTAAGGCGTATCCGGGCCGCACATCTTGGGGCGTTCAGGGAGGCTGCGTTGTTAGAGCCTGTTCAGGTTCTCAATGTTGGGCGATACCCGCCGGCGGCGCGCGCGCTACGCTTTGCGCGCAGAAAGACCGGACGCGCCGTTGCCGATCCTCTGCAAAATGGCCCATACATAGATCACAGAGAGATCACAGGTGCGAGCATTCGCGCAGATTCGCTCATATAGAGATTGGCTCACCTAAATTCGCTCAAAGAGACGGCCTGGGCACTGGCGCGGACGGGAAAGCCCATGGCGCGAAATCTGCTACCTTTAGCCATCAAGCGGGGCCGGGGCCCGGCGTGTTTCATTCGATGACTTCTTATACGTCCCCTATCTCATCAACCTTGCGTGTGCTGCGTTTTGCGCACGAAATTTCCTTGATCGTCGGCTGCGCGCTGCTGCTGTTCTGGCTGCTGTCGATGTTCAGCTACTCCCCCGACGATCCGGCCTGGTCCACCTCCGGCACCGGCGGCGCCGTCGTCAATTGGTGCGGTCACCTGGGCGCCTGGGTTGCCGATATCAGCTACTACCTGGCGGGCTATTCGGTCTGGTGGTGCCTGGCCGCAGGGCTGCGGGCCTGGTTGAGCTCGCTGCTGGCCTGGTTGCGCGATGGTAAGAAACCGGGGCGGCGGGTCCCCGTGCGCGGTCAACGCGAGCCAGGACGGCGCGGCTATTGGGAGCGCGGCCAGTTGGCTTTCTGGGGCGGCTTGGTGCTGCTGCTGTGTGCCAGCACGGCGCTCGAATGGTCACGTTTGTACGGGCTTGAAGACGGGCTGCCGGGGCGCCAGGGCGGCGGCGTGATGGGCTATTTCATCGGCCCGATGAGTGTGCGATCGCTGGGCTTTACAGGCTCGGCGCTGGCGGCCATTGCCGCTGTCGTGATCGGCTCGGCGTTGGTCTTTCGTTTTTCCTGGTTCCGGGTCACTGAACGCGTGGGCCAGAGCGTCTACGCGCTCTTCAAGTGGGGGCGCGAGAAACGCGAGCGTGCCCAGGATACGGCGATGGGGCGGCGCGCGGCACGCGAGCGCGAGGAGATGCTGTTTGAATGGGAGGGCGGCGAGGGCGCAGTACGACCGCAGCAGGAGGCGTCGCCGGGCGAACCGCTGCAGGCGGCCGATGCGCAGCAGAGCGAGCCATCGTTTTTGCGCCGCCCATCGGCGCCGCCCGTGCATATCGAGCCGGCGTTGATTGATGTGCCGCGCAGCGACCGTGAGCTCAAGGAACGCCAGCAGCCGCTGTTTCACGAAATGCCCGATAGCCGGCTGCCGCAGATCGATCTGCTCGACCCCGCGCCGCGCCATCAGGAAAGCGTTTCCTCCGATACGCTGGAAATGACCAGCCGCCTGATTGAGAAAAAACTCAAGGATTTCGGCGTTTCCGTGCACGTGGTGCAAGCCTCGCCCGGCCCGGTCATCACGCGCTACGAGATCGAACCGGCCATCGGCGTGAAGGGCTCGCAGGTCGTCAATCTGGCCAAGGATCTGGCGCGCTCGCTCTCGCTGGTGTCGATCCGCGTGATCGAAACCATCCCAGGTAAGAACTACATGGCGCTGGAGCTGCCCAACGTCAAGCGGCAGATGATCCGCTTGTCCGAAATTCTCGGCTCGCAGATTTATAGCCAAGCCAAGTCGCGGCTTTCGCTCGGGCTGGGCAAGGACATCGTCGGCAACCCCTTTGTGGTCGATCTGGCGAAGATGCCGCATGTGCTGGTCGCCGGCACCACGGGCTCGGGCAAGTCCGTCGGCATCAACGCGATGATTCTGTCCATGCTCTACAAGGCCGAGCCCAGCCAGGTGCGCTTGCTGATGATCGACCCCAAGATGCTTGAAATGTCCACCTACGAGGGCATTCCACACCTGCTCGCGCCGGTCGTCACCGACATGAAGCAGGCCGCCAACGCCCTGAACTGGTGCGTGGGCGAGATGGAGCGGCGCTACAGGCTGATGAGCAAGGTCGGCGTGCGCAACCTGGCGGGGTTCAACGTGCGCATCGACGAGGCCAAGGCGCGCGGGGAGTTCGTCTACAACCCGTTGAGCCTCACGCCCGAAAATCCTGAGCCGTTGAGCCGCGAGCCGCACATCGTCGTCGTCATCGACGAGCTGGCCGATCTGATGATGGTGGTGGGCAAAAAAATCGAGGAGCTGATCGCGCGCTTGGCGCAGAAGGCGCGTGCAGCCGGTATCCACCTGATTCTGGCGACACAGCGGCCCAGCGTCGATGTGATTACAGGCTTGATCAAGGCCAACATTCCAACGCGCATTGCCTTCCAGGTCAGCAGCAAGATCGACAGCCGCACCATCCTCGACCAAATGGGCGCCGAGGCGCTGCTGGGGGCCGGAGACATGCTCTACATGGCCAGCGGGACCGGGCTGCCGGTGCGCGTCCACGGCGCTTTTGTTTCCGACGATGAAGTGCACCGCGTGGTCAGCTACCTGCGCGCGCAGGGCGAGCCCGACTACATTGAAGGCGTACTCGAAGGAGGCACCGTCGAAGGCGAAGAGGCGCTGGGCGGGGAGAGCGCTGAAAAAGATCCGCTGTATGACCAAGCCGTGGAAATCGTCCTGAAAAACCGCAAGGCCAGCATCTCCTTGGTGCAGCGGCACCTGTCGATCGGCTACAACAAGGCCGCCAATTTGCTCGACGCCATGGAAAGTGCCGGGCTGGTCAGCAGCATGAATACGCGTGGCCAGCGCGAAATCCTGGTTCCTACACACGAATGATTTTTATGAAACGTTTTTTGCTTACGGCCCTTGCCGCCACGGCCTGTTTAGTTTGCTTGAGTGCTCACGCCGATGGGTTGGCCAGCCTGCAAGCCTTTGTGCGCAGTGCGCACAGCGGCCGCGCCCAGTTCACCCAGACCGTGACGCCGCCACCCAAGGACGGTAAGCCGGTGCGCGCAAAGATCTCCAGCGGCAGCTTCGAATTCCAGCGGCCTGGAAAATTCCGTTTCGACTATCGCAAGCCGTACAACCAAATCATCGTCGCCAATGGCAAAACCTTGTGGCTCTATGACGCCGATCTGAACCAGGTCACCGAACGTGCGCAGGCGCAGGCGCTGGGCAACACGCCCGCCGCGTTGATCGCCGCCGCGCCCGATTTGCGCGCGCTGGAAGCTGATTTCACGCTCGAATCCGGCCCCGAACGCGACGGCATGCAGTGGATCAAAGCCACGCCCAAAGCGCGCGACGGACAATTGCAAAGCGTGGAAGCCGGCTTCAAAGGCGGCCAGATGGCCGTGCTCGAAATTCTCGACAATTTCGGCCAGCGTTCGCGCTTGGTGTTCGACAGCTTTGAACTGAACACGCCGCCGCGCTCCGATGCCTTCGGCTTCAAGCCGCCGGCCGGTGCCGACGTGATTCGGCCCTGATCCGCTCCTAATTCGTTCCTGATTCATTGCCCATGGTGTCCCGAGCTGCCGCCCAAGCTGTTGCGCGGGACACCGTTCCGCTGGCCGAGCGCTTGCGTCCGCGCACGCTCGGCGAAGTGATCGGGCAGCGGCATCTGCTCGGGCCGGAGATGCCGCTGCGCATTGCCTTCGAGTCGGGCCAGCCGCATTCGCTGATTCTGTGGGGGCCGCCGGGGACCGGTAAAACCACCATTGCGAGGTTGATGGCGGGCGCTTTCGATGCGCAATTCATCGCCATCAGCGCGGTGCTTGGCGGCGTCAAGGACATCCGCGACGCGGTCGAGCGTGCGCAAGCCGCGCGTCAGGCACTGACGCCGCAGCGCACCATCGTTTTCGTTGACGAGGTGCACCGCTTCAACAAAAGCCAGCAAGATGCCTTCCTGCCGCACGTCGAAAGCGGCCTGTTCACCTTCATCGGCGCGACTACCGAAAACCCTTCTTTTGAAGTCAACTCGGCGTTGCTTTCGCGTGCCGTGGTTTATGTGCTGCAGCCGCTGTCGGAAGACGACCTGGGCCAGATTGCCGCGCACGCACAAGCCATCGGCGCGGTGCCGCCCATCGATGCCGATGCGCTCGATCGCCTGGTCGCCTACGCCGACGGCGATGCGCGCCGCCTGCTCAATACGCTCGAAATGCTGGCGGTCGCCGCGCGCGCGCAGCAACGCGAACGGGTCGATGATCCCTGGCTATTGCACGCGCTGGGCGAGCGCATGCGCCGCTACGACAAGGGGGGCGAACAGTTCTACGACACCATCTCGGCGTTGCACAAAGCCGTGCGCGGCAGCGATCCCGACGCGGCGCTGTACTGGCTGGTGCGGATGCTCGATGGCGGCGTCGATCCGCGCTACATCACGCGCCGCATGATCCGCATGGCCACCGAAGATATCGGCCTGGCCGACCCGCGCGCGTTGCACCTGGCCTTGGATGCGGCCCAGGTGTATGAGCGTTTGGGGACGCCTGAAGGGGAGCTGGCGCTGGCTGAGTGCGTGCTCTACCTCGCGGTCGCGCCCAAATCGAACGCCGCCTACACCGCCTACAACGCCGCCCGTGCGTTTGTGCGCGAAGACGGCACCCGCCCAATCCCGCTGCGTCTGCGCAATGCGCCCACGCGGTTGATGCAAGAACTCGACTACGGCAAGGGCTATCGCTACGCGCACCACGAACCCGGCGCCTTCGCCGCTGGCGAAAGCTATTTCCCCGATGGCATGGAGGCGCCCGGCTTCTACCATCCGGTTGAACGCGGCCTGGAAATCCGCATCGCCGAAAAACTGCGCGAATTACGGCGGCGTAACGAAGAGGCGAAAGGGCGGTAGAGGAAGCACCTGGCCCATACTTAAGAACCTGTTTACGATCTCAAATGGCTCACGCAGAGACCTTGTCGGGAGGGGATGCAAGGCGCAGCGCGCAGCCCATAGCCAGCGCTATGGGCCAGCGTTGCAACGCCGCAGACCGCCCGAAAAGGCATCTGCGTGGGCCATTTGAGATCGTAAACAGGTTCTAAGCAAGGAGGACACACCTTATGAGCAGCCAATCCATCATCCTCGCGCACGACAAGTGGCGCAAAGGCCTTCCCGGCGGCGCGCCGGCGGGACTGTCCGGCGAGAGCGACAGCAACGCCTATGCCGGTCTTGATCTCGGTCTGGCGCAATTCGCTGGTACGGCCTTCAACGGCAGCAGCTTCACGGCCACCAGCTTCAAGCAAGCGCAATGGACCTCTTGCCAGTTCACGGGCTGCACCTTCAGCCAGTGCGACTTCGAGAACATCACGATCACGGGCTGCACATTCATCAACTGCACCTTCCAGAACGCCCAGTTCACGCAGAGCACCTTGAGCAACTGCCAGTTCAGACAAGGGAAATGGGACGACATCAACTTCACGAATGGGCGCTGGGACGACGTCAAGATACTCGATTGCACGGGTACGACGCTCAAGGCCCAGCATCTGCGCGGCGAGCATGTCGATTTCACGGGCAGTTACTTCGAGCACCTCGAATTCGAAGACGCACAAATCAATAGTTGATCGAGCCCCACCATGGCGACATTCGAACCGGGCTTGTTCGACAAGCTGTTTCACCTGGACCGCCGGGGCCTGGTGTCTTCGACCCTGCGGGTCCTGTCGCTGGACGATCTCAAAAATGCCCTGGCGCGCGATTTGGAGGCGTTATTGAATACGCGGATGGCCTTCACCGAGGACATGCTGGAGGCGTTTCCTAAATGCGCGAAGTCGGTATTGACCTATGGGATCAACGACTTTTCGGGCCTGGCGCTGGCCAGCCATGATGACCGCGCACACATCTGCGCGTCGCTGACCCGCGCCATTGAACGGCATGAGCCGCGGCTGCAGCAGGTCAACGTCACGCTGCGCATGGACGAGAGTGCGCGCAGCAACACCAACGTCCTGTATTTCGGGATATTGGCGAAGCTGACTCTGCCGGGAATCTCCGAGTCCGTGAGCTACGACGCCTTCCTGCAGCCCACCATCCTCCAGTATTCGGTGGCGCGCTCGCGCACCGCGGGCCGGGAGGTTGCCGGCCGATGAGTCTGCACGAGTTGGTCCCTTATTACGAGCGCGAGCTCTCGTTGCTGCGCACCTACCTGCGCGAGTTTGCCCAGAGCCATCGCCGGGCCGCCGTCGGGCTGGCGATCGGCGCGGACACGGGCCAGAGCCAGGATCCGCATGTCGAGCGGCTGGTACAGACCTTTGCGTTGCTCGCGGCGAACCGTAGCCGCAAGCTCGACGATCACTACCCGGAATTTACCGAGGCATTGATCGAAACCCTGTATCCCCACTATCTGCGGCCGTTTCCGCCATGCTCGATTGCCTACTTTGACCATCAAAAATTGGAGCAGTTGACCGCGCCGATGACGATCGCCCGCGGCACCGAACTGAAAGCACCCAAGTTCGGCGGTCACGGGGGTATCGAATGCCAGTTCACCACGGTATACGAGGTGGTGCAGGCTCCGCTGTGCATTCGGGACGTGGTCTTTCATCCGGTTGTTGATGCCCCGGTCCAGGCCTCGGTGCCGCGGCACGCCACGGCGTGCCTTTCCATCACCCTGGAAACGGTGGGCCCGTATCCCTCATTGGGCAAGATCGCGCCTCCGAGCCTGCGTCTCTATGTTGATGCCGAAGCCGTGCTGGCGACCGCACTCATGGACACGCTATTTATCGACACGGCTGCCGTGTACGTGGAGCCGGAGCGCAGCCGCAAGTGGACACGGTTGACGCAGCCCGTGCTGCACGCAGCCGGTTTTGAAGACGGCGATGCGCTACTCGATCGACCCACGCATTCATGCCGGGCCTACCGCTTGCTCAGCGAGTATTTCGCCTACCCCGAGAAGTTCAATTTTTTTGACCTGGATTTGCGCGCACTGATTCGTCAGGCGGGCCCATGCCGGGCGCTGACACTGCACGTGGTCTTGCAGAATCTGCCGGCTGATTCGCCGGCATCGCGTCTGCTGGAGAACACCTCCACGGCCAACCTTCGGCTGGCATGTTCGCCCATGGTGAATCTGTTCGCCAAGCCAGGGCCGCCCTACAAGGTGGGCCATGCCACGGCAACGTATCCCGCAATGACCCCGGCCCAGGTCGCCGACTATGAGGTCTATAGCATCGATTCAGTCCGGCTGGACTCGAAAGATGAGAGCGGCAAGCTGGCGTCGAGTCATGAAGTGCGTGCGCTGAATTCATTGCACCATCGCATCGCGCGGGCCGAGTCCGGGGAGAGTACCTTGTACTGGGTCAGCCGGCAGAATGATCTGGAGCCTATCCCCAACCCGGCCATTGCCTTTGTGGATGAGACGCTGCAACCCTGCCGCCCGGATGCCACGAATATCACCATGACGCTGACCTGCACCAACCGCGATCTGCCTTCGCGGTTGCCCGTGGGTCAGCTCGATGGCGATCTGACCACCTCCGCGCAGACGGTAGGCAACATCATCCGCCTGCTGCACCAGCCCACGCGCACCCTGCGGCCCGAGCGCGGTGGGGCCATGCAATGGCGCATGCTCTCGCACCTCAGTCCCAATCAGTTTTCCTTGTTCGCAAACGGATTGCCGGCGCTGAAAGAAACGCTACGCATCTACAGCCTGGGACATTCGGCTTTGCCGTTGCGGCAGATTGAAGCCTTGACGAAGTTGGAATGCCGCGCCAGTACCCAGTGGATCGGGGGCAAGCCTTTTGCTTCGTTCGTGAGGGGATTGGAGATCCGCCTGAGCATCGACACGGAGGCGTTCGTGGGGGCCAGTCTCCATGCCTTTGTGCTGGTGCTCGATCACTTTTTCGCCTTGCACGTGAACCAAAACAGCTTCACTCAAACGATCGCCATCTCGGCCCACGGCGGGCGTGAGCTGATTCGGCGCGAGCCCAGGCGCGGGCAAGGAATTTTGCTGTAACCGTTTTGTCATCACCCTTTTTTTATCACCGAGGCACATTGATGTGCCATTTTTTTATCACTGAAAGGACTCTTTATGAAAAAAATCATACTTGCCGGTTGTGCCGCCGCATTCGTGCTCGCGGGTTGCGCCAGCGTGGACGAATCACAAAAAAACGACGCAACCCCCACCAGCGCCAGCCCGGATACTTCTGCGCAAACCGGGAAGGCCAGCGGTAAGACAAGCACCGGTGTGGCGGGCGGGTATGTTTGGTCAGAGCGCATGGGTGAGCTGAAGCGCCAGATGGAAACAGCAACGCATGGCACCGGTGTCGCGGTGACGCAGACGTCGAACAACGAACTCCAGATCAATATCCCGAGCGACACCTCCTTCGCTGTGGGCCGCGCGATGATCAAGCGGAACTTCTCGCCGGTTCTGAACCAACTTGCGCAAGGTCTGCGCACCAACTCGAATGCTGAAGTCCGCATCATCGGCCATACCGATAGCACCGGCACGGATGCGATCAACGATCGGTTGTCGCTCCAACGCGCTGCCGCAACGCTCAACTATCTGATGGGACACGGTGCCTCATCCACAGTCTTGAAGATCGAAGGACGCGGCTCGCGCGAGCCCATCGTGGACAACAGCACCCCAGCGGGGCGTGCGCAAAACCGGCGTGTCGAAATCTTTGTTGGCGAGCGCGCAGTTCAGGGCTCGTGATAACGAGGGCCGTGGGCTGCCTTTCGCTTATTTCGCTGGCTGCCCCGGCCTCTTGATCTGCTAAAAACGGTGCGCGCCGCACCCTGACCATGCGCTTGCGCACGGCCCTTGAGATAAGACAGTGCGATTGCGGCTGGCCGTCAGATAGACTGCCAAGACTTCAATAGTCCAAACAAAAAAAGAGGGAGAGATAACCATGACCCCAGTGGAAGCCTACGACCACTTGCGCCGCCTGAGCCAGACCCAACGGTTGTTACGCCTCAGCTTCCCCCACGACGACGACAACAACAACGACAAGGAGAACACCTGATATGGAGCCCACGCCTACATCCGCGGACGCGGGCACTGCAAGCGAACGCGGCGAGGCACCCGGCGGCTTGAGCCAGGCGCGTTTCAAAGCCATCGCTGCTGAAGCCGGCGGCTGGCTCTGGGGCACGGTCAGGGGCGCTTTCAACGAGAAAGCCACCTTCTCGCAGATCGTCGTGGACGCGGTCATCGGCATGATTCCGCTGATCGGGGACGTCACCGCCGTGCGCGATTTGATCGCGGTGCTCATGGGGCTCTCAGACGACCCGAA
>JAITWT010000177.1 GCA_031285125.1 Burkholderiaceae bacterium
GCGGTCTGCGGCGTTGCAACGCTGGCCCATAGCGCTGGCTATGGGCTGCGCGCCGCGCCTTGCATCCCCTCCCGAAAAGGTCTCTGCGTGAGCCATTTGAGATCGTAAACAGGTTCTTATGAATCTGATGATGCAATCATGCCTGGACACCCATGACGAGGCTGTAAATAGGCGCAACAGCCCTTGGGGGATGCGGCGATTTGCGCTTTGTCGCGAACGCCCACGCAGCGGTTTCATTTTGCACGATCCTTGCGCAAGGCGGCCCTCAATCACCCCAGCAACGCTTGCGCGAACTCGCGCGCATCAAAGGTTTCCAGGTCTTCAAGCTTCTCGCCCACGCCGATGAAATAGACCGGTATAGCGCGCTCGCGGGCGATGGCGCACAGCACCCCGCCCTTGGCGGTACCGTCAAGCTTGGTGACGATCAGGCCGGTCAGGCCCAGCGCGTCGTCAAAGGCGCGCACTTGCGCGAGCGCGTTCTGGCCGGTGTTGCCGTCGATGACCAGCAGCACCTCATGGGGCGCGGTAGCGGCCGCCTCGGCGCGCACGTTTGAGGCGGGCGTGCCCTTGCGATTTTCCGGGAGGACGTTCACGGCCGGGGCGTCCGGCCGCATTTCAGCGCCTGCTTTGGCCAGCACGCGTTTGATCTTTTTGAGCTCGTCCATCAGATGCAATTGCGTCGGCAGCCGCCCGGCGGTATCCACCAGCACCACGTCCTTGCCGCGCGCGCGGCCTGCGTTGACGGCATCAAAACTGACGGCGGCGGGGTCACCGCCTTGCTGGCTGACGATTTCGACGGTGTTGCGGTCCGCCCAAACGGTCAGTTGCTCGCGCGCGGCAGCGCGGAAAGTGTCGGCGGCGGCCAGCAGCACCGAGGCGCCCGCGTCGGCCAGATGCCGGGTGAGTTTGCCGATGGAGGTGGTTTTGCCCGCGCCATTGACGCCGACCACCATGATGACGGTGGGCGTGTGCGCACCGATGACGAGCGGCTTTTCCAGCGGCGCCAGCAAATCGGCGATGGTGTCAACCAGCAAACTTTTGACTTGTTGCGCCTCGGTCGCCATCGTGGCTTTGACGCGCCGGCGCAGATCATCGAGCAGTTGCTCGGTGGCCTGGACGCCCGCGTCGGCCATCAGCAGCGCCGCTTCCAGCTCCTCGTAGAGCGCGTCGTCGATTTTGGCGTTGACAAAGGCGGCAGCGATGCCGTGGCTCGTCTTGCGCAGTCCGCCGCGCAGGCGAGCGATCCAGCCCTGGCGCTCGTTTTGCGCAGGGGTGTCTGGCGGGGTTGTTGGCGCGCTTGCCGGCACACTCGCCTGGACGGGGGCTGGCGGCGGCGTTTTTTTCTTGAAAAATCTGAACATGGGAGGATGAGGTAATTTTCCATTCTATGAAATACCTCTGCTCCGCCTGCGGCGTACCTGTTGCGTACCTGTTGCGTACCTGTTGCGTTACACCGGTTGCACGAGGGGCAGGCAAGCTATGCTCTAAGAATCTGTTTACGATCCTGGTGCGGACGTGCGGACGCGGGCTTGGGCGGTCTGCGGCGTTGCAACCCTTGCCCATGGCACGCGCCATGGGCAAGGGTTGTGCCTTGCAGCCCCTCCCCATCCGCATCCCGCACACCTCACGCCAAGATCGTCAACAGGTTCTAAACCCTGTCTGACACCTTCTTACCAAAGAAACCCCTCATCGTGAAAAAAAACCTGCAATCTGCCCTGCTTGCTGCAGCACTGGCGCTGGCCACGTTCGCGGCCCAGGCGCAAGTGTCACAAAAGCCGCAAGCGCCGGCAAAAGCCCCCCCGCCCGCGGGGGTGGGTGAAAAAGGCACCTTCACCGATCCGGCCTTGGTCCGGGATACGATGGTCGGCGTGCTCAGTGCGGTGGCCATGCGCGGCTGCAAGAGCTTCGATACCGCCGTACCCTACATATTGGCGCGGCCCCAGGGCCAAGCGGGCCGGCGCGAATGGAAAGAACGCTGGGTGATCGGTGGTTGCGGGAAGCAATACCCCGTGGATATTCTGTTTCGGGAGTCTGGTCCCGGCAAAGCGGCGGACTGGGCGATTTTGAGTCCAGCGCACAAGTGAGCCCCGTCAGCCCTGCGCGCAAACCGCTGCCTCGGAGCGTGCGCATCATCGGCGGCCGCTGGAAGCGCACGCGTCTGCCGGTGGCCGATTGGCCGGGTTTGCGGCCCACGCCTGACCGGGTGCGCGAGACCTTGTTCAACTGGCTGGCCAGTCTGTCCGGCGTGGGCGGCGGCGCGCTCACCGGCTGGCGCTGCGCCGACCTGTTTGCGGGCACGGGCGCGCTCGGCTTGGAGGCCGCCTCGCGCGGCGCTGCGCAGGTCCTGCTGTGCGAGCAGGAGGGCGCGCTGGTGGCGCCATTGAGGGCGTTGCGTGAGCGGCTCGATCTGTCGATGCTGCGGATCGAGCGCGGCGATGGTGTGGCGATTCTGGAGCGTGAAGGTGCGGGGTGTTTCGATATCGTCTTCATCGATCCGCCCTTCGACCAAAACGCCCTTTACCCGCGCGCGTTGCAAGCGGCTGCGCGCGCATTGCGCCGGGGCGGCTTCGCTTATCTGGAAGCGCCGCGCGCCTGGGATCAAGACGAACTGGCCGCGCTCGGCTTTGCGCCGCTGCGCTATCTGAAAGCGGGCGCGGTTCACGCGCATCTTCTGCGCGTTGCGGATCGCGGTTAAGCGCCGCTGAAAAAATTCAGCGCGTCCGCCCTGCCCTATCCGTGATGCTTTGAACGTAACCTCTCACAGAGGTTTCATAATTGGCCCGATCCCATCCATCTCCACCGAAAGCGACGAGCCGATGAACCCCAGCGTGACCGCGGTGTACCCCGGAACCTTCGACCCGATCACACTCGGCCACGAGGACTTGGTGCGGCGTGCGGCCCAGCTGTTCGACCGCATCGTCATCGGCGTGGCCGCAGGGCACCATAAAAAGACCTTGTTTACGCTCGATGAACGCCTGGCCATGGTGCGCGAAGTGACCCGGCCTTACGGCGCGCGCGTGCAGGTTGAAAGCTTCTCCGGCCTGGTGCGCGATTTCGTTGTCGCGCAGGGCGGCAAGGCGATGCTGCGCGGCCTGCGCGCGGTCACGGATTTCGATTACGAATTTCAGCTTGCCGGCATGAACCGCGCCTTGATGCATGACGTGGAAACCGTCTTCCTCACACCCGACGCCAGTTATCAATACATCTCCAGCACCCTGGTGCGTGAAATCGCCACGCTGGGGCGGGCGGGGGAAGTCGATCCCTTCGTTTCCTTGCATGTGCGCCAATGTCTGGCGGCCAAGGTGATGGCGTCCGCAGGGCCGGCAGCCCATCCATGAGCGCGCCTGTGCTCATCACCGGTTTCGAGCCCTTCGGCGGCGAAACCATCAATCCCTCATGGGAGGTGGCGCACCGGCTCGACGGCTGGCGCTGCGAGGGGACCGGGGTGCGCGCGGTTCGCTTGCCGTGCGTCATCGGCGCGGCGCGCGACGAACTCAACGCCGCCATCGACGCGGTACAGCCGTGCTGCGTGATCGCGCTGGGTCAGGCCGGCGGGCGCGGCGACATCACGCCCGAGCGCATCGCCATCAACATCGACGATGCGCGTATCCCCGACAACGCCGGCGCACAGCCGATCGATGTACCGGTGATTGCGAGGGGGCCGGCGGCTTACTTTTCGACGCTGCCGATCAAAGCCATGGTGCGCGCGCTGCGCACGGCGGACATCCCCGCCTCGGTGTCCAACAGCGCGGGCACTTTCGTGTGTAACCACGTTTTTTATGCGTTGATGCATCGGCTGGCTCAGGGCCAGGAGGGCCGGGGTGGCGCAGGGGTACAAGGCGGTTTCGTGCACGTGCCGTACTTGCCGCAGCAGGCCAGCCGGTTGGGCGAGGCGGATGCGCCGCCCAGTCTGGCGCTGGAGGTCATGGTCCGCGCGCTGCGCATCATGGTGCGCGTGGCGCTGACCGTTTGTGAAGATTTGCGCGAGAGCGGCGGCGCGATCAGTTGACCCGAAAGCAGCTTTGCCGCCCCCTCGCCTGCCCTGTTGCGCTTGATTTTGGCGGGGTTGCTTGATTTTGGCCGGGTTCGGGGCCGCTGCGGCAAGCCTTGCCTGCCTCTACAATCGACGAGCCTGGAAGCAGGTGAGCAAATTTCGTGCCTTCATGATTCCACGTGATTTAAAAGTTTTTGCTGCGACCCGTTTGACGACGCTATGTGTCCTGCTGATAGCGGGCATTGGCGCGGCACAGGCCGAGCAGGCCGATCGTTTCAAGCCGATGAGTATCCAGGCCGACACGATGCGCTACAACGACCTCCAGCAAACCAGCGTGTTCGCGGGCAACGTGGTGGTGACCAAGGGCACGATTGTGGTCCGCGGGGCGCGTATCGAGGTGCGTCAGGATCCTGAGGGCTACCAGTACGGCGTCGTGACCGCCGCCCCCGGCCAGCGGGCGTCCTACCGGCAAAGGCGCGATGCGCCCGACGACCAATGGATCGAGGGTGAAGGCAATACCATTAACTACGATAGCCGCGCCGATACCGTCACCTTCACCGGCCATGCGGAAATGCGCCGGCTGGTCGGCTCACGCGTCAATGACCAGACACAAGGCGCGGTGATTGTCTATAACCAGACCAGCGATACCTACACCGTCGACGGCAACGCCGCTGGCGCCGCGCCGAGCGCCGGCGGCAAAGGCCGTGTGCGCGCGATTCTGACGCCGCGTCAAAACGCCGCGCCGGTGCCGCCTGCCCCGCCGGTACCGCCGGTACCGCCGAAGTCCGCGCCGTCGAATAAAAAACCTGCATCCAGCGGCAAATCTGTATCCGCCGATAAGAGAAGGGCCGCGGCGGCGCCAGCGCCGGCTTCCTCATCGGACTCATCCGCGCCGGTGAAATTCGAGCTGCGCTCGACCCCGGCGCTCAGCGAGAGCCCCAATCCGTGAGCGCTGTCCCCCAGTCCCCTGTATTGCCCGCGGCGCAAAAAGAAAGCCGCCTCGAAGTGCGCGGTCTGCAAAAACGCTATGGCAGCCGGGTGGTCGTCAAGGATGTCTCGCTGGACGTGAGCAAAGGCGAGGTCGTCGGCCTGCTCGGGCCCAATGGCGCCGGAAAGACCACATCGTTTTACATGATCGTCGGGCTGGTGCGCGCCGATGCCGGGGCGATCTGGATCGACGGTGAATCGATCGTGCATATGCCCATCCACCAGCGCGCGCGCCGGGGGTTGAGTTACCTGCCGCAGGAGGCGTCAATCTTCCGCAAGCTCACCGTCGCCGAAAACGTGCGCGCGGTGCTCGAATTGCAGTGGGAACCCGATGCGAACGGTCGCGTGCGGCCGCTGTCGGGGGCGCAGATCCAGGAGCGGCTGCAAAGATTGCTGGCCGATCTGCGTGTCGATCATCTGGCCGATTCGCCCGCGCTCTCGCTGTCCGGCGGGGAGCGCCGGCGCGTTGAAATCGCGCGCGCGCTGGCCACCCAGCCGCGCTTCATTTTGCTGGACGAGCCGTTTGCCGGGATCGACCCGATCGCGGTGATCGAAATCCAACGCATCATCAATTTCCTCAAAGAGCGCGGCATTGGTGTGCTCATCACTGACCACAATGTGCGCGAGACGCTAGGCATCTGTGACCATGCCTACATCATCAGTGAAGGCGGCGTGCTTGCGCAGGGCACGCCCCCCCAGATCGTTGACAACGCCGAGGTGCGTCGCGTTTACCTCGGCGAACATTTCCGGATGTGACTGGGCGTGAAGGACGTGCCGAACCCGTATCAGGCGGCTGATTGCGGGGGCGCCGTATTCCCGCTGCGGGCGCCGCAATGAAGCCGGGGTTGTCGCTGCGGGTCTCGCAGCATTTGACCCTGACACCGCAGTTGCAGCAATCGATCCGGTTGCTGCAACTGTCCACACTCGAGCTGGCACAGGAAATCGAGCAGATGCTCGATGAAAATCCTTTTCTCGAACGTGCCGACGATGATATGAGCGGCGAACAAACGCCGCCGGAGGCCTTCGGATCGGAGCGCCGCGAAGGGGATGAATCCGGCACGCGCGCGCGTGCCGAGGCCCTGTTTGAAGGTGCATCTGAGGAGGGGGCTGAGGGGGAACCGGACGGTCCATCAGGGGATGACTCCGGCGCTGTATCCGAGCTTGTGTCCGCGCCCGATTGGAGCGCAGGGATGGACGGTGACGAGGCGGGTGATGACGCGGGTGATGGGGCGCCCGAGTTTGCCCCTGATGACGGGCAATGGGTCGGCGCTGGGGCCGCGCGCGGCGGCGCTGCCCCGGCCGATGCGGCCCAGTTCGCGCACGCGCATGAATCGCTGTACAGCCACCTGCACCAGCAGGCACTCGCGCTGCACCTGAACGCACAGGAGCGCGCTGCGCTGCACTTCCTGATCGAATCGCTCAATGAGGAGGGCTACCTCGAAGATTCGCTGCACGCGCTCGCCGCATCGTTGGCTGACGGGGATGCTGATGCGCTCGCCGCGTTGATGCAGCACTTCCAGGTCGCCCTCAACCTGTTGCAAAGCTTCGATCCGCCCGGTGTGGGCGCGCGCGACTTGGGTGAGTGCCTGTCGATTCAATTGAGGCAACTGCCCGCATGGGCCGGCACCAAGGCAGGGGTTGAAGGCGCTGCGCGGGAGCGCAGCGCACGGGTGGCGCTGGCTATTTGCGAGCGCCCTGCCGTGCTGGCGCTGCTGGCCAAGCGCGATATCAAGCGCCTGGCGGTGCTCACGCATTCCAGCCTGGAACAGGTGCGTGCCGCCATGCAGCTGATTGCGCGGCTCGAACCCAAGCCGGGCCGGCGCTTTGCCGATGTCCAAAACAAGGTCATCGTGCCCGATGTCATCGTCACCCGCAACGGCAACGGGTCTTTGCCGCCGCTGCTGGTGCAGCTCAACCCGGAGGTGCTGCCGCGCTTGCGCGTGCACGAGCTGTACGCGGAGGCGCTCAGACCGCACAAAGGTGAAAAGGGCGACAAGGGTCTTAAGGATGACAAGGGCGGCAACGTGCTCGCGCAACGTTTGCAGGAGGCACGCTGGTTCATCAGGAATATTCAGCAGCGTTTCGACACCATCCTGCGCGTGGCGCAGGCGATCGTGCAGCGGCAGAAAAAGTTTTTCGAGTACGGCGAAATCGCCATGTGCCCGTTGGTCTTGCGCGAAATTGCCGATGAACTCGGCTTGCATGAATCGACCATCTCGCGCGTGACCACCGCCAAATACATGGCGACGCCCCTGGGCACTTTTGAATTCAAATATTTCTTCGGCTCCGCGCTGGGCACCGAAACCGGCGGCAATGCATCAAGCACGGCCGTGCGTGCCTTGCTCAAGCAATTCGTGGCGGCAGAAAATCCAGGCAAGCCGCTGTCGGACGGTCAATTGTCGGACATGCTCAAGGAACAGGGCATCGAATGCGCGCGCCGCACCGTTGCCAAATACCGTGAGGCGCTGCGCATTGCGCCGGCGCACCTGCGCAAGCGTGTGTAAGGGTTGGGGTTCACACTACAAGGTTCACACGACAAATCTGTAGGCCCTGCGCCGTTTCGCGTCTCTCCAGTCTCTCCATAGAAGCATTGCCATGAATACGCTAACACTTTTTCTCCCCTGCGCGGCTGGCGTACAGGACTGGCTCGCGCAGGAGGTGCAACACCACATTGGCGCGAACGCACAAGAAATGCGAATCGTGCGCGGCGGTGTGCAGGTGCGCGCTTCATGGCGCGATGCGCTCACACTCAATCTGCACAGCCGCCTGGCCCAGCGCGTTCTGGTGCAGCTTGCGCATGCGCCGTATCGTGATGAGAACGATCTGTACGCCATTGCCAGCGCGCTGGCGTGGGAGGACTGGTTCACGCCGCGCCAGACCTTCAAGATCGAAACCACCGCGCAGCATTGCCCGCTCAAAAGCCTGAACTTCGCCACCTTGCGCATCAAGGACGCCGTGGCCGACCGTTTCCGCGCGCGTGCCGGCGACGTGCGCCCAAGCATCGAGACGCGCCAGCCCGATGTGCGTGTGTATGCGCATTTGAGCCCGTCGCACCTGACGCTGTACATCGACACCAGCGGCGAGCCCCTGTTCAAGCGCGGCTGGCGTGTGGATAAGGGCGATGCACCATTGAAGGAAACCTTGGCCGCCGCACTGCTGGCCGCCAGCGGTTGGTGGAATCCGGCCACTGGCGAGGTCAGCGCGCAGCCGCTGTACGACCCCTGTTGCGGCAGCGGCACCATCGTGATCGAGGCGGCACAGATCGCCGCGCGCATGCCCGCGGGCGCCGCGCGCCGCTTCGGCTTCGAGAAGCTGCGGCCGTTCCAGGCGTCCTTGTGGCAGGCGGTGCGCGTGCAAGCGGAAAGTGAAGGCGAAGGCGCGCCGGTCGATGAGCCTGTGTTTGGTTCCGACGTTTCGCATCGCATGGTGGACTTCGCGCAGCGCAACGCCGAACGCGCTGGCGTTGCCACGCGCGTGCAACTGCGCGGCGGCGATGCCTTGCAGCGGATGCCGCCCGCCGAGCGCGGCGTGATCGTGCTCAACCCGCCTTACGGCGAGCGCATCGAGGCCGGCGGCATCGCGGGCCCCCGCGCCCGGGAAGCCGCGCAGACCGCTGAAGGCGATGCCGGCTTCTTTGTTCAGCTCGCCAGTCATTGGAAAAAACATTACGCCGGCTGGACGGCATGGGTGCTGACACCCGATGCCAAGCTTGCCCAGCGGATGCGCCTGCAAGCCTCACGCCGCGTGCCGCTGTGGAACGGCCCGATCGAATGCCGGCTGCTGCGTTTCGACATGGTGGCGGGGTCGGCACGTGCGGCGCCTTCAGCGCCATGATCGTCCTGGACACCAATGTCGCGCTCGACTTGCTGGTTTTCGACGACCCGCGTTGCGCTGCGTTGGCTGCTGCGCTGGATACCGGCGCGCGGGTCTGGATTGCGACCCGCGCGATGCGCGAGGAATTCGCGCGCGTGCTCGCTTACCCGAAGATTGCGCAACAACTGGTTCGTGTTGGGCGCCCAGCGCCGCAGGTGCTGGCCGCCTTTGATGCGCGGGTGCATCTGCGTGACGCATGGCCGGTGCCGCGGGCGGACACGGCGTGCCGCTGCAAAGATCCGGATGACCAGATCTTCATTGACCTTGCGCTTGCCTATAGCGCCCTGTTGTTGAGTAAGGACCGCGCGGTGTTGTCTTTGATGCGGCCGTTGGCCCGGCAAGGCGTGCGCGTGCTGTCCGTGCTCCCGCCGGCGTTTTCTTGAGCGCTTTTCGCGCCAAAGGGCTCATAGGCCCATAGGGCCGTGCATCAATGAACCCCTGCCCTTCGGGTTGGGCCGAAATCGGGCGATTGGGCATCCCAGTCGCTTGCATGGGCACCAGCCCATGCGGCGCGCCATGGGCCGCCCACTCATCCCGATTGCGGCCCAACGTGAGCCATTTGAGATCGTAAACAGGTTCTAATGAAATATCTGCTCCTTCTGATCGTCTGCTGGGTCGGCTACACACTTTGGCGGCAAGGCCGCCGCGAAGCGATCCATGCATCGCACGCCCGGCAGCAAGCTGCGCCCAAAGGGCGTCTGCCGCAACCGATGGTGCAGTGCGCCCACTGCGGCCTGCATTTGCCCCAGGCCGACGCGCTGAGCGCCGCAGACCATCGTTATTACTGCTGCGATGGGCATCGCAAGGCGGGACCGAAGTGAATTTCTTGCCGCCGCCACGGGGCAACGCCCGCGCCAATGACTGAGCGGGCGGCGTTCTCCGGCGCGGCGACGCTCTGGCGCGGCGGCTGGTACCGCTTTGCGCGCGCGCTGCCTTCGCCCAATTTCGGCGCGCGTCCGGCACACGCGCAGGTGGATTCGATCATCATCCACTCCATCAGCCTGCCGCCGGGCCACTATGGCGGCGACGCGGTGCAACGCCTGTTCATGAATTGCCTCGATTGGGAGGCCCATCCCTGGTTTGCCCAGATTCGCGGTCTTGAGGTGTCCGCGCATTTCTATATCCGGCGGGACGGCCAGTTGTGGCAGTTCGTCGATACCGATGCGCGGGCCTGGCACGCGGGCAAATCAAGCTGGCGCGGATGCGAGAACTGCAACGACACTTCGATCGGTATCGAACTCGAAGGGCTCGAAGGCGATCGTTTCGAGGCGATGCAGTACGAAACGCTCGCCAGCCTGTGCGCGGCCATCGCGCAGCGGCATCCGATCGCGTCTATCGCGGGTCATGAACATGTGGCGCCGGGGCGTAAACACGATCCCGGACCGGGCTTTGACTGGCCTGGCCTGCGCGCCGCGCTGGGCTGGCCGGCTTCGGCTTTTCCCGAGCGCACGGGATGAGCCCGATTCTGCAGGGGGCCGGTGAGCGCAGCGCAAGCTTGAAGTCGATCGGGTGCAAGCTCGGATGCGCTTTAGAACCTGTTTACGATCTCAAATGGCTCACGCAGAGACCTTTTCGGGAGGGGATGCAAGGCGCGGCGCGCAGCCCATAGCCCGGCTATGGGCCAGCGTTGCAACGCCGCAGACCG
>JAITWT010000182.1 GCA_031285125.1 Burkholderiaceae bacterium
GCGGTCTGCGGCGTTGCAACGCTGGCCCATAGCCGGGCTATGGGCTGCGCGCTGCGCCTTGCATCCCCTCCCGAAAAGGTCTCTGCGTGAGCCATTTGAGATCGTAAACAGGTTCTTAGACGGCGAGAGCAGTCAAGAAAACCTGTGTCGCCGGTGATGACCCGTTTTATCAATATTCCAATACCGCGCCGCCCAGCGACAGCCCGGCACCCGTGCCCAGCATCAACAGGCGGTGGCCGCGCTGAATGCGGCCGTCGCGAATGGCAACGTCGAGCGCTGTGGGCAGCGAGGCGGCAACCTGATTGCCGTGCTCGGCAAAAATGTCCACGATCTTGTCGCGTGCGAAACCCAGCCGTTTCGCCGCGTGCGTCATGGCGAGCTGGCTGGCTTGGTGGGGCACGACCCAGTCGATCTGGTCGCGGGTGACGCCAGCGCGCGCCAGCAATCGCTCCAGGAAAGCAGGCAGGTGGACCGCCGCCAGTTTGAATACGCCTTTGCCATCCATATGGAATTTGGACAAGGGGTCAAACGGTTGATCGATGCGGCTCGGATGGTAGCGACTGCCGCCGCCGGGAATGCGACACAGATCGGCGCCTTCGGAATACGTGCCCAGTTCGACCGCAAGGATGCGCGAGCGTCCATCGGTGCTCGGCCCGAACACCGCAGCGGCGGCACCGTCGCCAAAGATCGCGCTGCTTTCCAGCGTGCTCCAGTTCAAGCCGCAGGAAGCGATGTCCGCAGACGCCACCAGCACGCGCTTGTAGCGGCCCGCCATGATGGGCCACGAAAGCGTGTCCAGCGCAGCGAGAAAACTCAGGCACGACGCATTGATATCAAAAGCCGGAACGCCCGATAGCCCAAGCTCCCGGTGTATCAGTGAGGCATTGCAGGGCAGCGCTTGATCCGGCGTTCCGCTTGCAGCCACCAGGCAATCGATGTCAGCCAGCGAGAGCTTGGCCGCCTCCAACGCGCGGCGGGCTGCTTGCGCGGCCAGCATGGCCGCGGTTTCATCTTTCGTGGCGAAATGGCGCACGCGTATACCGCCGACGCGCTCAACAGTGCCTGTGCGCCGGTCCAACTGGCGATCAAGTTCGGCACTTGTCACCGCACGGGACGGCAACGCGTGACCTGTGCCAAGCACAGCGATGCGACGGGGCATGGTAGAAAAATCTACTGTATGTTGTGTTGTAATCATATTTTACGTAGTAAATATAGATGCATAAAGCGTGAGACAAACTCCACAATTTCTGTATTAGATTATGTCAATATGACTCCACTATGTACATTCCCCTCTTAAAAGCCTACGTTTGTCTAAATAATAGTTCTAAAGGATTATGTTTGCTTCGCATTCAACCCTCTGAACTTGGGTGAGCGTGCGGGCGTTAAAAAACCAATCCCCAGCGTCTGCGGGTCTGCAGGGGGGGGGCTCGGCATGCAACTTCTTCAGGTTGACCGCAGGTTCAGCGTTGGCGACGCATTCGAGCAATTGCTGGCGCTATCCGGTAAGTGGATTGGGGGGGAAGGGCAGGCTGTGCTTTTGTGCCCCTTTGGAGATCGTCCTCTTGTCACTGACGACTGTCCAAAGGTGACACGCACTCAAGGCCGGAGACAAGACCGCCGCTGGCCTTGCTCGACTCGACTCGACTCGACCCGGCACGATGCGAGTGACTACGCATCATTGCCGGGAGAGATCCGTATAGACTGCATGGATATTGATTCCGGCGGCTTGACTTCGGCCGTTTTGACAAGGCGCAATAACGCATGGGTGCGAGCGCGGGACGCCCGCCGATACTGTTTTTGGGTTCAAAATGCGGAACCGGCTCTTCCTCGCTCGTTGTGTGCAGGCAAGGCACGGTTAACACACAGTTTCGCCTTTGGAGATAAAAAATCTATCGCATCAAGGAGTTAATCCTCTGTGGTATGAAAAAATCGCGGAAAAAGAATTAAGCTTTTGGTCTGTTTTAAGTCTGTTTTAAAAACGGCGCGCCTACTGTCCTCAGGTTCACGAAAAAATACCCATGCCCACCACCTTCCCGCATATGCTCAAGCCGCTGGACCTCGGGTTCACGCAACTGAAAAACCGCATCGTCATGGGCTCCATGCACGTGGGCTTGGAAGACCGCTTTTACAACTACGGCAAGCTTGCCGCTTATTTTGCCGAGCGCGCCCGCGGCGGCACGGGGCTGGTTATTACCGGAGGTATTTCCCCCAACCGCCAGGGCTGGCTTCTGCCTTTGGGCGGCACGCTCAATCGTTATGGGGACGTTATCAACCACCGCCGCGTGACCCAAGCCGTGCACAAGGAAGGCGGCAAGATTCTCATGCAGATACTGCATGCGGGCCGCTATGGCTATCACCCCTTCGCCGTCTCCGCCTCCAACAGCAAGTCGCCCATTTCCATGTTCAAGGCGCGCGCCATGAAGGACAGCGAAATCTTGTCCACCATCAAGGACTATGGCCGCTGCGCGAAGCTGGCCAAACTGGCCGGGTATGACGGGGTGGAAATCATGGGCAGCGAGGGCTATCTGCTCAACCAGTTCATCTGCAATCGCACCAATCGCCGCACGGACCGCTGGGGCGGCAGCGTGGAAAACCGTATGCGTCTGCCGGTGCAAATCGTCAAGCGCGTGCGTCAGGAGGTTGGCGCCGATTTCATCGTCATGTACCGGCTTTCGTTGATCGACATGGTTGAGAACGGCAATACTTGGGATGAGATTGTGCAGATCGCACAAGCGCTGGAGACGGCGGGCATCACCATTCTCAACACCGGTATCGGTTGGCATGAGGCCCGCGTGCCCACGATCGTCACTTCGGTACCGCGCGCTGCCTTTCGCAAAGTGACCGCGCGCATGAAAAAAGAGCTGAAAATTCCGGTGATGGCCTCCAACCGCATCAACACGCCGGAAGACTGCGAGGACATCATCGCCAGCGGCGACGCCGATCTTGTCTCCATGGCGCGCCCCCTGCTGGCCGACCCCCATTTTGTGAATAAGGCGGCCGCCGGCGAGCCTGAGGCGATCAATACGTGCATCGCTTGCAACCAAGGCTGCCTGGACCGCACGTTCTCCCTTAAGCGCGCCACCTGTCTGGTCAACCCGCAGGCCGGCCATGAAACTGAACGGGTGTATGTAAAAACAACGCGCCCGAAAAAAATCGCCGTGATCGGCGGTGGCATGGCGGGTTTGTCCTGCGCCACCGTTGCCGCTGAACGCGGCCACCAGGTCACGCTTTTTGAAGGCGGTGACGATATTGGCGGCCAGTTCACCCTGGCGATGAATGTGCCGGGCAAAGAGGAATTCCGCGAGACCATCCGCTATTTCCGTCATCGACTGAAAAAAACCGGCGTCACCTTAGAGCTCAAGAAAAAAGTTTCCGCGCAGGATTTGAAAAACGCCGGCTTTGATGAAATTGTCATCGCCACCGGCGTACAGCCGCGCATTCCAGCCATCCCCGGCATCGACCATCCCAAGGTGCTGTCGTATCCCGATGTGCTGCGCCACGGCAAAAAAGTGGGTCACCGTGTCGCCGTGATTGGCGCGGGCGGCATCGGCATTGATGTCAGCGAATTTTTGCTGGCGGAACATTCACCACAACCGTTGCAAGCATGGGCGGACGAATGGGGCGTGGACTTCAGTAGTGCCGAGCCGGGCGGCCTGCGCGCGCCCAAGCGCGAACAGCCACTACGTAAAATTTACCTGCTGCAACGCAAACCCGGCAAAAAAATGGGCCAAGGTCCGGGCAAAACCACCGGCTGGGTGCATCGTCTTGCGCTGCAACACCATCAGGTGAAAATGCTGGGCGGCGTGGAATATCTAAAAATTGACGACCTTGGCCTGCATATCCGTATCGATCATGAGGAGCAGATTCTCGATGTGGACCACGTGATCCTTTGCGCCGGTCAGGAACCCGTGAACGATCTGCTGCCTGTAGACGCCAACGGCAAAATCAAAGACAAGCGTTTTCATGTGATTGGCGGCGCCAAGTTGGCGGGCGAGCTCGACGCTCTGCGCGCCATCCATGAAGGGGCGGCATTGGCCGCAGCTTTATGAGCATCCCGCAATGCGAATGCAAAAAGTTCACAACGCTGGCCTCTGCGGTGAACGGCGCAGGGCACATTCCGCACAGATTCGCCAAGCCGGGCTTGCGTGGCAGGGGTTGATCGTGTATATTGAAACGTTAAGTGTTACTTTGGAGATTGGAGACGCCCGGTAATATCTAGTCGGTGACGGATTAAGTTATTTGATGTTCAGCACCGTGTTTTTGGTGCGTCAATCCATCAAAAAAACCAATCTTGTTCAACAAGTTGCTCTATATCGACCATGCCATCGTATATGCGTTGTTGAAGGAAGCACGCGTCATTATTCCGACAAGAGTTGTTTGGAGGCAATTTATCGTTGAGAGGGTAATGAAAATTACTCTCTTCTTGCGCAAGGCCCAAGAACGATTGCCGTTGTCGATTTATATGTAATTGCTTATAAATACTGCCAATAATTCCGATTGTATTTCCGCTTATATTGAGGTTGAGGGGGGAGCATCGGGTTTAAATCCGTTGAGGTATACACCGTAAATCACCAAGATGGAATGTGAAAATAATTCAGTATCAAAAATCGTATCAGAGTAAAAGAAAGGATACCGCAATGAATGCCCCGCTATCTTTCGACGCCGCTGTTTCTGCGAAAATTCAACGCATGAACGATGTGTTGAATTTACAGAAAAATGCTTATGCTAAAAACCCCATGCCATCGGCCAAAGAACGTATTGAGCGTCTTGCCCGGTTGCGCCAGGTATTATTGAAGCAGCAAGACGCTATCGCTTCAGCCATCAGCGACGACTTCGGCAATCGGTCAATTCATGAAACGATGCTGGGCGAACTTGCAACCTGCCTTGCACACATCGCTTACTACAGCCGCCATGTCGGGCGCTGGATGAAGCCTTGCCGCCGTCATATTGGCCTGCTGCATCAGCCGGCAAAAGCCTGGGTTCAATATCAGCCGCTGGGTGTGGTGGGCATTATTGCGCCGTGGAATTATCCCCTTTTGCTGTCGGTGGGCCCGCTGATTTGCGCCTTGGCGGCTGGCAATCATGCCATGATCAAAATGTCCAGCTCCTCGTCTCGCTTTGGGGCTTTGCTGGAGCGGCTTCTTGGGGAGGTTTTTCCCACTGAGTTGGTTGCCATTGTCAATGGCGGGGGGCCCATCTCGGATGCTTTCGGACATCTGCCTTTCGACCAGATCACCTTCACGGGCTCTCCCTCGGTGGGAAAAACGGTCATGCAAGCAGCCGCCCAAAATCTGGTGCCTGTATTGCTTGAGTTAGGAGGCAAGTCTCCAGTCATCGTGCATCCCAGCATGTCACTAGAAACTGTGGCGGAGCGGTTGACGTTTGGAAAATTTTGGAACGCAGGGCAGACTTGCGTTGCGCCCGATTATGTTTTTCTGCCACGGGGGAAAACAGCAGAATTCTTGAGCCGGATGCAGGCTTTTATCTGTAAATCGTATCCAACGTTGCGTAATAACGCGGACTACACCAGCATCATTAACGATAGCCAATACCAGCGTTTGAAAAACTCTATAGAAGAGGCGCGGGCCAAAGGCGCGATTGTGCAAGAAATCAATCCGGCCAACGAAGATTTGTCGGGTACGCGCAAGATCGCCCCTACTTTTATCAGTCATATCAATGATGACATGACGGTGGCGCATCAGGAATTGTTTGGCCCTGTTTTACTGATTCATGAATATGATCACATTGATGAGGCAGTTGCTTACATCAACAGTCGCCCGCGGCCGTTGGCGTTGTATTACTTTGACTATGATATGCAGCGGGCAAAAGAAATCGGCCGTCGTACGCATTCCGGCCATTTCGGCATCAATGCCGTCGTCACTCATTTTGCACAGGACGATCTGGCTGTGGGGGGGGTAGGCAACTCGGGAATGGGGAGATATCACGGTTTTGAAGGCTTCGTGACCATGAGCAATGCGCGCTCTGTTATGTCGAAGCCCCGCCTTTATGCTCTTCGTGTGATTCTGCCGCCATTCGGGCGCATCCGCCAGAAGATTGTTCTTAAGTTCATGATCCGTTGAACTGCGAGGTGAATTGAACCTCGAAATGAAACTGAATTGCGCTTTCGCGCCGCGCTCCCTTTGTGGGAGAGAACAGGGCTTTGTACGGCGCCAGTTTCATGTGGCGCGGTGGAACAATTGAAGTGCAACGCCCAGAGTTTCAATGGACGAGGGTAGGGCGGGAGTGGCCTTGGACACAATTCTGTGTCAATCGCCAGCAATGACCGTACCTTCAGTCCTTGGCGCGGATGGGCGTTGAGATCTCATCGTCTATGGCGGTTTCCCTGTAGGCTGACTGGCAAGTTGGTCGCCGATGGGCCTGAGAATGGCGGCTGCCAAGTTGATGGAAGTTTCCGTATAGGCCGACCGCACGTAGGGAAACCTGAAGTTCAGCATGCGCGCCTTGGCGAGGTCTTCTTCGGGCAGCATATTGGGATAGCCCAGCGCGAGCCGGCGCAGCAAAGCACTGGAAAAATCTTGTGTTGCGCAAGTCACGGCCAGGCTGACCCAATGCCCTCCCAGCCCGCGCTTAAACAAGTTCGGGTCTGCCTGTACCACGCGAGAGCCATTGGAGAGCTTTAAGGCGAACTGCGCAAAACTGCGGAT
>JAITWT010000191.1 GCA_031285125.1 Burkholderiaceae bacterium
GGGCGATTGGGCATCCCAGTCGCTTGCATGGGCACCAGCCCATGCGGCGCGCCATGGGCCACCCACTCATCCCGATTGCGGCCCAACGTGAGCCATTTGAGATCGTAAACAGGTTCTAACGTCGCCCACATGGCCGATTTGCGCAATCCTTCCGCTGCCCCGCCGCACGTGACGAACGCTGCGGACCATGCAGACCCTACGGACCATCGCCCCCTGCATTCATGGTGGGAGGCTCTGCGCGTCTATCTGGAGCCGCCGACCCTGCGCATGCTGGCGCTGGGTTTTTCTTCCGGATTGCCGTTTCTGCTGGTGTTGAGCACCTTGGGCTTGCGCTTGCGCGAGGCCGGTATCGACATTGCCGCCATCGGGCACATGAGCTGGGTCGGCCTGGTCTATGCCTTCAAGTGGGTCTGGGCGCCGCTGGTGGACGCATTGCCGCTGCCGCCGATGACTACGTTGCTGGGCCGCCGGCGCACGTGGCTGTTGCTGGGACAGGCGCTGGTGGTGATCGGCCTGCTCGGGCTGGGCACGCTCGATCCCCGCACCGGTTTGCAGCCGCTGGTGGTCTGTGCGCTGCTGACCGCTTTCGGCTCGGCCACACAGGACATCGCCATGGACGCCTTCCGTATCGAGTCGGCCAGCGCCGAGCGCCAGCCCGCGCTGGCCGCCGCCTACCAGACGGGCTACCGCATTGCGATGCTTTGCGCCGGTGCCGGCGCGCTGTCGACCGCCGCGTGGGCCGCTGATATCGGCCCCCACGTCAGCGGTTACCACAACGGGGCTTGGCGCGCGGCGTACTGGACGATGGCGGCATTGATGGCCGTAGGCGCAATCACGGTACTGTTTTCGCCCGAACCGCGCAGCCCCGTGCCGCCCCGCTCCGGCGCGCGGCGCAGTTTCGCGGCGTGGATCAAGGGGGCGTTGAGCGGGCCTTTCGCCCGATTCATCCTGGGGTATGCGCTGCTGGTTGCCGGGCTGATGTGCCTTCCGCCCGCCGCCCAATTCATCCGCGCTCACGCCTGGGTCGTGGCGCTGGCGCCCACGCTGGCGCTGGTGCTCACGCGCAAGCCGTTCACCGAGTTTCTCCGCCGCTATCGCTGGCATGCCGCGCTGATCCTGGCGCTGATTGCGCTGTACCGCATCAGCGACGTGGTGATGGGCATCATGGCCGGCCCTTTTTATGTGGATATGGGTTTTACCAAGCGCGAGATCGCCGCGGTCAGTGGAATTTTCGGCGTGGTGATGACGCTTGCCGGGACCTTCGTTGGCGGGGCGCTGTCGATGCGCCTGGGCGTCATGCGCGTGCTCATGGGGGGGGCGCTTGCCAGCGCGGCAACCAACCTGTTGTATGCCGCGCTGGCGCTGCGCGGGCACAGTCTGAGCGCGTTCATCGTCATCGTGTGTGTAGACAACCTGGCCAGCGGCATCGCCTCGGCGGCTTTCGTCGGCTATCTGTCGAGCCTGACCGACGTTCGCTATTCGGCCACGCAATATGCGCTACTGAGCTCGATCATGCTGCTGCTGCCCAAATTCATCGCGGGCTTCTCGGGGGATTTTGTCAAAGCGTTTGACTATCCGGCCTTCTTTGTGGGGACGGCCCTGCTGGGCGTGCCGGTCTTGGTGCTGGTCGCGCTGGCGGCGCGCGTGCGCCGGGCCGATCCGCCTGTCTGAACAAGGGCTGCGGTTTTTGACAAACTCGGGGGGCGCAGGCGGGCTGACCTTCGGCCGCTGCACCGACGTTAGGCGCGTTTACCCAACTTTACCGGGCATTCAAGCTACTTTGCCCGAAAAAAACGAGGATCGGCACCATGAGCACAACACAGTTCCACATCCTGATGATTGAAGATGACCATCGCCTGGCGCGCATGGTCGTCGAGTATCTGACCCAATCGGGCCTGTCGGTGCAACACGCGGCCGACGGCCAAAGCGGCCTGGAGATGCTCCAGGAGCGTCCGGCCGATCTGGTCACGCTCGATCTCATGCTGCCCGATATGGAGGGGTTGGAAGTCTGCCGCCGCATCCGCGCGCTCCCTGGCCCGCAATCGAAGGTGGCGATTCTGATGCTCACCGCCAAGGGCGATCCGATGGACCGCATCATCGGCCTGGAGCTGGGCGCCGATGACTATTTGCCCAAACCGTTCGAGCCGCGCGAGCTGCTCGCGCGCATCCGCGCCGTGCTGCGCCGCCGTGGCGAGGGGCTCAATGCCCCATCGACGCAGGAAGTGATGCGCTTCGGTTCGCTGGAAATCGACCGCAACGCGCGTTGCGTCACCGTGGCCGGCGTGCCGGTCGAGTTGACTTCCTACCAATTCGATCTGCTGTCGGCGATGGCCGAGCGCGCCGGCCGCGTGCTCACACGCGACCAGATCATGGAGGCCGTGCGCGGGCGCGAGATCGAAGCTTTTGACCGCTCGATCGACGTCCACATGGGCCGCATCCGCGCCGCCATCGAAGTCGACTCGAAAAACCCCAAACGCATCCTGACCGTGCGCGGCGTCGGCTACGTGTTCGCCAAACAGCAGGATTAAACCGAGAAACGGCCGTTGACCGCTGGTTCGTTTGTGATCTGCGGGTTATCTTCATGCCAGCCCTATGAATATGAACTTGCGCCACTGTGCTGACCTTCCCCTTTGCTTTCCCCTTGGGGGTGCGGGCGCGACGCACGGGTCGGCACCTCTGCTGCACGCAGCATGCGGCGTTGCTCGCCCTTGCGGGCATGCGCCCGGCGCGTTCTTGCGCCGGACTGGGCACGCCGATCACGGCACGGGCGAGCGCGCTCAACTGCCGTTTCTAGGTTAATGTTTTAGCGTCCCGGCCTGAGAACCTGTTTACGATCTCAAATGGCTCACGCAGAGGCCTTTTCGGGAGGGGATGCAAGGCGCGGCGCGCAGCCCATAGCCCGGCTATGGGCCAGCGTTGCAACGCCGCAGACCGC
>JAITWT010000005.1 GCA_031285125.1 Burkholderiaceae bacterium
TTGGTGTTGAGATACGCTATTACCAGCGGTACCGTGCATCCAGCAAGGACCCGGGTTTTGAGGAAAAAGCCCAACGCTTGTTCGATAGCGTAGTACTGGGACAATAAACCTGTGGAGTCGCGTTGAGTTTGTAAAGCCAAACATTTGAAAGCCTTGTCATGAACTCCCTCCTCCGCCCCGCCCTCACGATATTCATCCTGCTCTCCCTTATCACCGGCGTGGTTTATCCGCTGGCCGTTACCGGCATCGCGCAAGGGCTGTTGCCGGGGCGGGCCAATGGCTCGCTGGTGCTCAAGGACGGGCAGGCTATTGGCTCCGAACTGATCGGCCAGAACTTTACCGATGCGGGCCACTTCTGGGGCCGGCCCTCGGCCACCGCGCCCGCGCCTTATGACGCCAATGCCTCGGGCGCAGCCAACCTCGGTCCCACCAACCCGGCGCTGCTTGACGCGGCGCGCGCGCGCATCGCGGCGCTGCGTGCGGCGGATCCGGGTAACGATGCGCCGGTGCCGGTCGATCTGGTCACCGCCTCGGCCAGTGGGCTGGACCCGCACATCAGCCCGGCGGCCGCGCTCTATCAAGCGAATCGCGTGGCGCGCACACGCCACCTGCCGCCCGAGCGCGTGCGGCAACTTGTCGATGCGCAGACCGGGCGCCCCTTCCTCGGCCTGTTCGGCGAACCGCGCGTGAACGTGCTGCGGCTGAATCTGGCGCTGGATGCGATGCGCTAGGACAAATGTTCAATGACGGCACTTGCAGGAAGCGTGCAGGAAACGTTGTGCACATCTCAACCCAAACGGCTCTAGAAAGGAGGCCCGTGGTGTTCAGATCAGTTTTTCAGCGATGAGGCTTTTGGCGCAGGCGATGGCGGCTTCGCGGGCGTCAATCAAAGGGCGGTTAAGCAGCGTACGGGCTGGGGTGGAGTCCAGGGTTCTGAACATCCCCAGTTCGCTGAGATTGGAGCGGGCTTCGCTGTCGATGAGGGAATAAAGGCGGGTGGCCCAATCGGGTACCTGGAGGCGGGGGCGTTTGCGCGACGCCTCGGGCAGGGCTTTGCCGATGGCGCGGGCGATGTCAATCATCGGCAAGGTGCCTTCGCTGATGCCGAGGCGCTGACCGCCGACGCCGGGCGCCGTCATGGCGGCAACGTGAAGCGCGGCAACGTCGCGGACATCGACGATGGGCAAGGCGATGCGCGGAGCGGCGGGGACGGAGCCATTGAGCATGCGCTGGATGATCGCGGCGCTGGTGCCCGGATCATCATCAAGAAGGGGGCCCAGGATGAGGGCGGGATTGATGGTGACAAGGCTCTCGCGGCGCCCGGCGGTCTCCATGATTTCCCACGCGCGCTTTTCGGCGCGGGTCTTGGATTCGATATAGGCCGAAACGCCGTAGCCATTGACATCGGTCCAGTCGTCCGCGGTAAAACGGGTGCGGGATTTGTCGTGACCGTAGACGATGGCGGCGACCGAGGAAGTCAGGACGACGCGTTCGATACCGGCCTTCAGCGCCGCGCCGAGGGCGCGCTCGGTCCCCTCGACCGCGGGGCCGATCAGCTCCATCTTGTCGGCCGGCATACTGGTCACGAACGGCGAAGCCGTGTGCTGCAGATAGCGGACACCGCCCATGGCATCGGTCCATCCGGCATCGCCGGACAGATTGAGCGCGACGAATTCGAGGCGGGAGGTGTCGGCGCCAGCGCGCTTGAGTGTGGCCTCCACCTTGCTGGCTTTAGCCAGATCGCGTACGCTGCCGCGTACAACATAACCCGCATTCAGCAGTTGGAGGGCAACGTGGCCGCCCAGAAAACCGGAAATGCCTGTAAGGAGAACGCGATCAGCCATGGTAATCCTTGATTTAAATAAAAGCAGATGACGAATAAATCATTGTAGCCGCTTAATTCATAAAGCGCGTCATTGGCGAAGCCCAAGCGGGCACCGCGCTGGGCGCTGCACGCACGGGAAATTGCCTGCATTTTAGCGTTTCTGCACATCCGCCCGCTTGCGCGGGATTCGTGCAGAGCATCCTTAGAGATATTTGTTCCATATTTTAGGTTATTTAGGCTCTTTCTATATTATCGTTTTTTCGAGAAAAACCGATAAAATAAAGGGGGTTAATAGGATCAATACAACTCTTGTTGATGATTTTTATTGCCACATTTGTTTACAATTTCTTCGAATCCCATGGCCTGTTTTTTCGGATTCACGGAAAATTATGGCCAAATGAAGTGTTAAAAAACGAAATGACTTTCACCTGACACATCATGAGCCCTCCTCCCACCCGGCCCGACCCGGATGCCCTGCTGGCTCAGTTGCGCGCCGAAGAACAGCGCGCCGAGCGCGGCAAGCTGCGCATCTACTTCGGCGCCAACGCGGGCGTGGGCAAGACTTGGGCGATGCTCAGCGGCGCGCAGCGCGAGCGCCAGGCCGGGCGCGACGTGGTCATCGGCGTGGTGGAAACGCATGGGCGCTCGGAGACCGCCGCGCTGCTGGCGGGGCTGGAGCAGATCGCGCCGCGTCAGGTGGCGTATCGCGGACACACGCTGCCCGAGTTCGATCTGGACGCGGCGCTCGCGCGCAAGCCCGCGCTGCTGCTGGTCGATGAACTGGCGCACAGCAACGCGCCCGGCTCGCGCCACGCCAAGCGCTGGCAGGACGTGCAGGAGCTGCTCGATGCGGGCATCGACGTGTGGACCACGCTCAACGTGCAGCATCTCGAAAGCCTCAACGGCACGGTCGGCGCGATTACCGGCATCCGCGTCCACGAGACGGTGCCCGACGCGGTGCTCGACGGCGCGCAGGAGGTGCTGTTCATCGACGTGACGCCCGACGAACTGCTGCGGCGCCTGAACGCGGGCAAGGTGTACCTGCCGCGTCAGGCCGAGCGCGCGGTGCAGAACTTCTTTCGCAAGGGCAACCTGATCGCGTTGCGCGAAATCGCGCTGCGCCGCACCGCCGAGCACGTCGAAGGCGACGTGCGCGACTGGCGCGTGGAGCAGTCGGCGGGCAGCGGCAGCGGCGCGCCGCCAGCGTGGAATACCTCGGGCGCGATTCTTGCCGCCGTCGGCGCCAGCGAGGATGCGGCGCAGACCGTGCGCCGCGCCGCGCGGCTGGCCGGGCAGATGAACGTCAACTGGCACGCGGTGCACGTCGAAACACCGCGCCTGCGCCAATTGGGCGGCGCGCAGCACGAGCACGCGCTGGCGGTGCTCAAGCTCGCCGACGAACTGGGCGCGCAGACGGCGGTGCTCAGCGGCGACGATGTGGCGCAAACGCTGGCATCAGAGGCGCAGCGGCTCAATTGCGCGACCGTGGTGCTGGGGCACCCGGACGTGGGCGCGCTGCGGCGCATGTTGGGGCTGGGCGCGCGCGGCGGCGTGGCGCGCGCATTGGCGCGCTGCGCCCCGGCGCTGGACGTGGTCAGCGTGGGCGAAGCGCCCAGCGCGCGCCGCCTGCCGCTGATGCGCGCCGCATCGTCCGAACCGGCGCAGGCCGCGCCGGGCTGGCCCGGCTACGCCTGGGCGGCGGGCGCGAGTGTGCTGGTCACGCTGGTGGCCTTGCTGCTGGGCGTGTGGCTCAAGGGCAGCAATCTCGTCATGCTGTATCTGTTGGGCGTGGTGGGCGTGGCGCTGCGCTTCGGGCGCGGGCCGGCGGCGCTGGCGGCGCTGCTGAACGTGGCGGCGTTCGACTTCTTCTTCGTCGCGCCGATCCACTCGTTCGCGGTCAGCGACATGGAGTTTTTACTGACCTTCGCCGTGATGCTCGGCGTGGGCCTGCTGGTGGGCCAGTTGACGGCGGGCCTGCGCTTTGCCGCCGAGGTATCGGGCGCGCGCGAAGGGCGGGCGCGCTCGCTGTTCGAGTTGACGCGCGAGCTTTCGGCGGCGTTGCAAGGCGAGCAGATCGCGCAATTGGGCGCGGGCGCGGTCGAGCGCTTTTTCGGCTGCCCCGCTTTGGTATTGGCCGCGGACGCCAACGACCGCTTGGCTCTGCCCGCTACCCTGCCCGAAGGGGTTGACGCCAGCGTGGCCGACTGGGTCTTTCAGCACGCTCAGAGCGCCGGGCTGGGCACCGCCACGCTGGCCGCGCAGCGTTGGCATTACGTGCCGCTGCGCGCGCCCATGCGCGTGCGCGGTGTGCTGGCGCTGGCCCCCGCCGACGTGCATGCGCTGCTGGTGCCCGAGCAGGCGCGTCAGTTGGACGCCTTCGCGCGTCAGATCGCCATCGCGCTGGAACGTGTGCATTACGTCGAAGTCGCGCAACAGGCGGTGGTCGAAATCGAATCCGAGCGCCTGCGCGGTACGCTGCTCGGGGCCATCTCGCACGACGTGCGCACGCCGCTGACGGCGCTGATCGCGCTGGCCGAATCACTGCAAGCGCTGCCGCCCGGCGCGCATACCGAGACGGCCGAGGCGGCGCGCGCCATTGAGCGGCAGGCGCGCGCGCTGCACGCGCTGGTGGGCAACCTGCTGGACATGGCGCGGCTCGAAGGCGGCGCGGTCAACCTGCGGCGCGGCTGGCAGTCGGTGGAAGAAGTGGCGGGCAGCGCAATCCGCGCGGCGCGAGCGGCGCTGGGTCATGCAGAAGTGCGCACCGCGATTGCGCCCGACTTGCCGCTGGTCGAATTCGACGCCGTGCTGGTCGAGCGCGCGCTGGTCAACCTGCTGGAAAACGCCGCCAAATACGGCGCGCCGCCCATCGTGGTGAGCGCGCGCGTGAGCGCCGAGGCACTGATTTTGAGCGTGCGCGACCACGGCCCCGGCCTGCCCGCCGCGCTGGCCGGGCGCGAGCAAACGCTGTTCGACAAATTCACGCGCGGCCAAAGCGAATCGGCCACGCCCGGCGTCGGGCTGGGGCTGGCGATCTGCAAGGCGGTGGCCGATGCGCATGGGGGCACGATCAGCGCGGCCAATGCGAGCGCGGATACGGAGGGCGGCGGCGCGGAATTCACGGTGACGCTGCCGCGCCGCGAGCCGCCGCCGACGGTGGACTAGTATTTGTCGACCACCTAATGTATATACAAAAACAAAATACAATATGGAACGGTATTTCGAGTGGGACGACAAGAAGGCCGAAGCCAACCACCGCAAGCACGGTATCCGGTTCGAGGAAGCCGCGCGGGTCTTCGACGATCCGCTCGCTGTAACGGAACAGGACCGGATCGAAAACGGCGAGCAACGCTGGCGCACCTAGGCACCGTGGGCGGCAGTTTGCTGCTACTGGTCGCGCACACCGTGCGCCTTGAAGATGACGACGCGGAAGTGGTACGCATCATCAGCGCCCGCCGCACAGATCGAAAGGTACGCAAGCGTTATGAGCATGGTTCGAGTGAAACAAGGCGAACTGCCGCCGTTGAGCGCGAAACGCAAGGCCGAACTCAAGGCGCTGGCCGCGCGGCCGGACAGCGAGATTGACTACAGCGACATCCCGCCGCTGGACGAAGCGTTTTG
>JAITWT010000083.1 GCA_031285125.1 Burkholderiaceae bacterium
CAACCCGAAGGGCAGAGGCCTTTTCGGGCGGTCTGCGGCGTTGCAACGCTGGCCCATAGCCGGGCTATGGGCTGCGCGCCGCGCCTTGCATCCCCTCCCGAAAAGGCCTCTGCGTGAGCCATTTGAGATCGTAAACAGGTTCTAAAAGCCGCCGATCGCCGGCTGCTATGGCTGCTATGGGCCTGCTATGAGATGGGGGCTTTCGTGGGCGCGGGCGTGCGCGGACAGCCGGTCAGCCCTTGTTCCACCGTGGGCCAAATCAGAGGCACGCGCAGTTCACGCTTGAGCCGTGTGTTGTCGAGCAGGCGCGATTCGTTCGTGAAGCTCCGTTGCAGCGGCGACAGCTGGCTTTGGATTGCTTGGCGCGACAAGCGTGGCGGGCGCGGTAGGGCATAGAGGTCAGCCGCAAGATCGAAATAGTCGCCCATTTTCAGCGCCGTATCGTCGCAAACGTTGATGATGCGCTGCGGCCGGCCGCGCCACAGCGCGGCGATGCAAGCCCGTGCCAAATCGTCGGCGTGGATGTGGCTGGTGTGGATGTCGTCTTCGGCGCGTAGCACGGGCGTTGCGTTGCGCAGGCGTTCACGCGGTGTACCGCCCGGCCGGCCGGGGGCATAGATGCCGGAGATGCGCAGGACGGTGGTGCGTACCCGGCTTGTACGGCCCAGCCAGCGCACGGTGCGTTCGGCATCGGCGCGGCGGCGCGCGCGCGCGGTTTGCGGGTGGATCGGGCGCGCTTCGCTGACGCGCGCGCCGCCGCAGTCGCTGCAATCACCGTAGACGCCGCTGGTGGAGCCATAGACCAGTGCCTGCGGCGGCGTGCGTAGCCGCAGCGCGTGGACCAGTGCCAAGGTGCGCGGATCGCGTGAGGCCCATGCGCTGCCGGTCTTGCTGTGGGCGCCCGTGCGCGGCGGCGGCGCCAGATGCAGTACGCGCCCGGCCAGGCTGGACAGGCGGCGCAGGGTATCGGGCTGATCGAGATCGCCCACAAGAGGCGTCAGGCCCGCCGCGCGCAGCAGCGGCACGCGCTGCGGATCGGGCGTGAGCGCGAGTCGCCGCACGCGCGCAGGCAGGGCGCGGGCAACACGCAAGCCAATATCGCCGCAGCCGACGATGAGTACGCGCGTTTGCCGAAAACGCATCGGCAGTGCACCCAGGGGAGGTATGGTTGAGGGCAAAATCCGCTTTTCTTTCGTTTTGAATGCCGAGTCCGTGCGCCAAGAATACCCATGAATACAACAGCACCATCTAAAGACGCAAGTTTCCCCATCACCATCGAGCCCAGTGGCCGTCAGTTCGAGGCCACCGCCGATGAAACGATTCTGGCCGCAGCCATCCGTCAAGGGGTCGGCTTGCCCTATGGTTGTCAGGACGGTGCATGCGGCTCATGCCGGTGCAAGAAGCTTTCAGGGGCTGTCACCCTGGGGCCGCATCTGAGCAAGGCGCTCAGCGATGAGGATGCCGCCGCGGGCTATGTGCTGACCTGCCGCGCTTACGCACAAAGCGCGGTGGTGCTTCAGTCGCGTCAGGTCGTTCAAAAAGACGCGCCGCCGATTCGCAAGATGCCGGTTCGTGTGGCGGCGCTGATCAAAAAATCGCATGACGTGATCGAGTTGCATTTGCAACTGCCGGCGGGTGAGCCATTGCGGTTTTACGCGGGCCAGTACATCGAGTTCATCCTGGGCGACGGCACGCGCCGCTGTTATTCGATTGCCAACGCGCCGCATACGCTGGCCGCTGCGGCCGCGAGCATTGAATTGCATATCCGGCACATGCCTGGCGGCAAGTTCACGGACCATGTGTTTGGTGCGATGAAAGAAAAAGAAGTTCTGCGCTGTGAAGGGCCTTATGGCAGTTTTTTCTTGCGCGAGGATTCCAACAAACCGTTGATCCTGCTGGCCTCGGGGACCGGCTTCGCGCCAATCAAGGCCATCATCGAGCACATGGCGCACAAGAAAATCGCCCGTGCGTCCACACTGTATTGGGGCGGGCGCCGGCCCGCTGATTTGTACATGGACGGCTGGTTGCGCGAGCAGCTCGCGCACATGCCGCAACTGCGCTACGTGCCCGTCATCTCCGACGCGCAGCCCGAGGATGGCTGGAGCGGACGCACCGGCTTTGTCCACCGGGCGGTGCTGGAAGATTTTCCTGACCTCTCCGGTTATCAGGTGTATGCCTGCGGGGCGCCGATTGTGGTCGATTCCGCGCGGCGCGATTACACGGCCCAGGCGGGTTTGCCGGAAGGTGAATTTTTTGCCGACAGCTTTACATCGGAAGCCGACAAGGCGCAGCCGTGAGTGGCCAGGCGGCGTGCTGCGCCGCGGCCTGCTCTGCGGCGATCGTTGCTCTAATCTAAAATAATCAATGCACATCCGCTGATCGCATTTCACGCACACCATAGGCAATCCACAGAACAGAAAGGCTTCCCATGCCAGAACTTGCCAACACTTCGCGCACGCCGCGTCCTGAGTTCCGCAATATCAACATATTTAAAGACGTACGCGGTTACAGGATGCCCCCCGCCGCCTATGCGTCGATCCTGCATCGCATCAGCGGCGTGTTGATGTTTGTGCTGTTGCCGTTCATTGTCTGGATGTTCAACACGTCCACTTCCCCCGACTTATTCGCCAAGTTCACCGGTGTTTTTGCGAGCGGTTGCAGCTTTGTGCCGGGCTGGTTCTTCAAGCTGGTGGCGCTGGCGCTCATCTGGGCCTATCTGCACCACTTTATCTGCGGCTTGCGTTTCCTGGTGATGGACACTTCCCATGGCAAGGTCACCAAAGAGTTTGGCCGTCTTTCGGCCATTTTCACGATTGCCGTGAGCATCGTATTGACCATCGTGCTGGGCGCCAAGCTGTTTGGCTTGTACTGATCCCGAGAGAGGACTATCAACATGGCTATCAACTATGGATCAAAGCGCACCGTCGTCGGTGCGCACTACGGCCTGCGCGATTGGCTCGCGCAGCGTCTGACCGGGGCGCTGATGGCGCTGTTCACGATCGTGGTACTGGTGCAAGTCTTGTTCACGAGCGGCCCGATCGGCTTTGAGGCTTGGTCCGGCATCTTTGCCCATCAATGGATGAAGGTGTTGAGCTTTGCGGTGGTCGTGGCCTTGGCCTATCACGCCTGGATTGGCGTGCGCGATATCTGGATGGATTACGTCCAGCCTGTGGGCGTGCGCCTTGTTTTGGAATTTCTCTCGATCGTTTGGCTCGTCGGCTGTCTGGGTTGGGCCGTTGAAGCGCTCTGGAAGGTTTGACCTCATGCCTGCTTACACAAAAAACCAAATCACTACACGCAAATTTGACGTGGTCATTGTCGGCGCCGGCGGCTCCGGCATGCGCGCCTCGCTGCAACTGGCGCGCGCGGGACTGAACGTGGCCGTGCTCTCGAAAGTGTTCCCAACGCGCTCACACACGGTGGCCGCGCAGGGCGGCGTGGGCGCCTCGCTGGGCAACATGAGCGAGGACAACTGGCATTTCCACTTCTACGACACGATCAAGGGTTCGGATTGGCTGGGCGACCAGGACGCGATCGAATTCATGTGCCGCGAAGCGCCCAAAGTGGTGTACGAATTGGAGCATTTCGGGATGCCTTTTGACCGCAACCCGGACGGCACCATTTACCAGCGTCCGTTCGGCGGTCATACCGTCAATTACGGCGAGAAGCCCGTGCAGCGCGCCTGCGCGGCGGCTGACCGCACGGGCCATGCAATGTTGCATACGCTCTACCAAAAGAACGTCGAAGCGCGGACCCAGTTCTTCGTCGAATGGATGGCGCTGGATCTGATTCGTGACGCCGAGGGCGACGTGGTGGGCGTGACGGCGCTGGAAATGGAAACCGGCGATCTGTACATCCTGCAGGCCAAAAGCGTGCTATTGGCCACCGGCGGCGCAGGGCGCATTTTCCAATCTTCAACCAACGCCTACATCAATACGGGCGACGGTTTGGGCATGGCCGCGCGCGCGGGCATCGCGTTGCAAGACATGGAGTTCTGGCAGTTCCATCCGACCGGTGTGGCCGGCGCGGGGGTGCTGTTGACCGAGGGCTGCCGCGGCGAGGGCGCGATCCTGATCAACAGCAACGGCGAACGCTTCATGGAGCGTTACGCGCCCCACCTCAAGGATCTTGCGCCGCGCGATTTCGTCTCGCGCTCGATGGACCAGGAAATCAAGGAAGGGCGCGGTTGCGGCCCCAACAAGGACCACGTGCTGCTCAAGCTCGACCACCTGGGCGCCGAGACCATTCATAAGCGCCTGCCTTCGGTGTACGAGATCGGCATCAACTTCGCCAATGTGGACGTCACGCGCGAGCCGATTCCGGTCGTACCCACCATTCACTACATGATGGGCGGCATTCCGACCAATCTGCACGGCCAGGTCGTCAGCCAAAAGGGCGATGACAACAGCCACCCCATCAATGGGGTGTACGCGGTGGGTGAGTGTTCCTGCGTGAGCGTGCACGGCGCCAACCGTCTGGGGACCAACTCCTTGCTCGACCTGCTGGTGTATGGCCGTTCGGCGGGCAATCACATCGTCGCGGCGCTGGCCCAGGGCGGTGAGCACAAGCCGCTGCCCGCCGATGCCGCCGATTTCACCCTCGAACGTTTGAACAAGCTTGAAAACTCCAAAGAGGGCAGTTATGCGCAGGATGTCGCCAACGACATCCGCGCGACGATGCAAAAGCACGCCGCTGTCTTCCGCACCCAGGCGTCGATGGACGAAGGCGTGCAACAGGTTGCCGCGCTGCGTGAACGTGTGGCCGGCGTTACGCTCAAGGACAAGTCGCGCATCTTCAACACCGCGCGCGTCGAGGCGCTTGAAGTCGCCAACCTGATGGAAGTCGCCCAAGCCACGATGGTCTCCGCCGCCGCGCGCAAGGAATGCCGCGGCGCTCATACGGTCGAAGACTATGAGCGTCCCGAGGACGATCCGGTCGCGCCGCTGGGCCGCGATGATGTCAACTGGCTCAAACACACGCTGTGGTACAGCCAGGGCAATCGCCTATCGTACAAACCGGTGCGGATGAAGCCGCTGACGGTGGAGACGATAGCGCCGAAGGTCCGCACGTTCTAACACTCAAGAAATACAAGGTCTCATGATGGAAAAGCGCACATTCCAGATCTACCGCTACGACCCCGATAAGGACGCCAAGCCCTATATGCAGACCATCGAGGTTGAACTCGATGGCAGCGAGCGCATGCTGCTGGACGCGCTGCTCAAGCTCAAAGCGCAGGACCCGTCGATTTCATTTCGCCGTTCCTGCCGCGAAGGCGTGTGCGGCTCGGACGCGATGAATATCAACGGCAAAAACGGCCTGTCGTGTCTGACCAACATGCGCTCGCTCAAGGGCACGATCACGCTCAAACCGCTGCCGGGCCTGCCCGTGATCCGCGATCTGATCGTGGACATGACGTCTTTCTTCAATCAGTACCACTCGATCAAACCCTATCTCGTCAACGATACGCCGCCGCCCGAAAAAGAGCGTCTGCAATCGCCCGAGGAGCGCGAGGAGCTCAACGGTTTGTACGAATGCATCCTGTGCGCGAGTTGTTCCACGAGCTGCCCGAGCTTCTGGTGGAACCCGGACAAATTCGTCGGCCCGGCGGGCTTGTTACAGGCGTATCGCTTCATTGCCGACAGCCGCGACACGGCCACCGGCGCACGGCTGGATAACCTGGAAGACCCCTACCGGCTGTTCCGTTGCCACACGATCATGAACTGTGTCGACGTGTGCCCCAAGCATCTGAACCCCACACGCGCAATTGGCAAAATCAAAGAGCTGATGGTCCGCCGGGCTGTCTGAAAAAGCTTAAGTATTGAACAGTATCCGCCATAATGTCAGTCATCCGCGCTGCTGTCTCAGATTCACCTCGGGCGGCGCTCCAGGCGGCGCCCTGTGCGGCCGCTGAGGCCCCGGTAACCGGTGATGGCGATGGGCGCATCGATGAGCGCACACTCAGCCGCTTGAAGTGGCGCTGCCGTCGCGGTTTACTTGAAAATGATTTATTCATCGCGCGCTTTTTCGCGCGCCATGAAGCTCACCTGACCCAATCCCAGGCGCGCGCGCTGGAACGGCTGATGGATCTGTCAGATCATGATCTGCTGGATCTGTTGCTGGGCCGCAAGGAGTGTGTGCCGGATCTGGTTGCAGCGCCCGAGATCGTCGCCGTGCTGCGGCTGCTACGTGAGCCTTGAAAGAGACTCACGCCTGTTTCTTCCGTAACCACATTCCTTTCAAGAAAGAAAACACCATGCAATCCTCTGAAAACAAAGCTACCCTATCGTTCAGCAATGGTGCCCCGAGCGTTGAGCTGCCTATTTACAAAGGGACGGTGGGCCCTGATGTCATCGATATCCGCAAGCTCTATGCCCAGACGGATATGTTCACCTACGATCCCGGCTTCATGTCGACGGCGGCGTGCCAGTCTTCCATTACCTACATCGACGGCGACAAGGGGGAATTGCTGTACCGCGGCTATCCGATCGAGCAACTGGCCAGGAATTGCGATTACCTTGAAACCTGCTATTTGCTGCTGTACGGCGAATTGCCCAATGAGACGCAGAAGGCCGATTTCACGCGCATGGTCAGCTCGCACACCATGGTGCATGAACAGATGCAGTTCTTCCTGCGGGGCTTTCGCCGTGACGCGCATCCCATGGCGATCATGACGGGATTGGTGGGCGCGATGTCGGCCTTCTATCGTGACAGCGCCGATATTCACAATCCCAAACATCGTGAAATTTCCGCCATCCGCCTGATCGCCAAGATGCCGACGCTGGTGGCCATGGCGTACAAATACACGGTCGGTGAGCCTTTCGCCTATCCGCAGAACCATCTGAGCTACGCGGGCAATTTCCTGCGCATGATGTTTGCCACGCCTTGTCAGGAATACAAGGTCAACCCGGTGCTTGAACACGCGCTGGATCGTTTCTTCATTCTGCACGCCGACCACGAGCAAAACGCTTCCACCTCCACCGTACGCCTGTGCGGTTCTTCGGGCACCAACCCTTTCGCGGCGATTGCGGCGGGCGTGGCTTGCTTGTGGGGGCCCGCGCACGGCGGCGCCAACGAGGCGGCGCTGAACATGCTCTACGACATCCAGAAAGAAGGCGGTGTCGAGAAGATTGGCGAGTTCATCAAGAAGGTCAAGGACAAGAACTCGACCGTGCGTCTGATGGGCTTCGGTCACCGTGTTTACAAGAACTACGATCCTCGTGCCAAGCTCATGCAGGAAACCTGCGATGAAGTGCTGACCAATCTGGGCCTGGGCAATGACCCCTTGTTCAAGCTGGCCAAGACGCTCGAAAAAATCGCGCTCGAAGACGAATACTTCGTTTCGCGCAAGCTCTATCCGAATGTCGATTTTTACTCGGGTATCGTGCAGCGCGCCATCGGCATTCCGCCGACGCTGTTCACGGCGATTTTTGCGCTGGCGCGCACGGTCGGCTGGATCGCGCAGCTCAACGAAATGATTGCCGACCCCGAGTACAAAATTGGCCGTCCACGCCAACTGTTCGAGGGTTCACCCCGGCGCGATGTCAAGCCTCTGGGCCAGCGTTGATCGTTGGGCCGTTCGGCGCAATACAAAAAGCGGGCTTGAAGTGTCCGCTTTTTTTATGCCCGGTGTTTGTTTTATTGGGGCTGCGTCAAACCGGGTCGTGCTTGGGCACCAGGCCCAGCGAAATCAGCGGCGCCAGCGCCACGATGCCGAAGGCGATGGGATAGCCCACGGCGGTAATAAGCGCGCCAACCGTGGGGCCGACCGCCGATGCGGCGAGGAACTGGCCGGTGTTCTGGATGCCCAGCGCCCTGCCCGCCCAAAAGGGGCCGGCGGCTTCGGCCACCGAGGTGAAGGCCAG
>JAITWT010000086.1 GCA_031285125.1 Burkholderiaceae bacterium
GAAGGGCAGAGGCCTTTTCGGGCGGTCTGCCGCGTTGCAACGCTGGCCCATAGCCGGGCTATGGGCTGCGCGCCGCGCCTTGCATCCCCTCCCGAAAAGGTCTCTGCGTGAGCCATTTGAGATCGTAAACAGGTTCTAAGACGGTTTTCAACCGTACGAAATTTGTCAATGGCGTCCCCGACAGGAATCGAACCTGTATCTGGGCCTTAGGAGGGCCCCGTTCTATCCATTGAACTACAGGGACGGAACGCATAACCGCTGACTTTAGCAGTTTGCGCATCGGGTTCTCTTGCGATTTGTTTCGTTATCGCGCAAGTTGCGTGTGCACCGGTGCGGGCGGGTCTGTTCGGCCCTTATTTGGACAACATCCGCATGGCATCCTCCAGCCCGCGCAGCGTCAGCGGAAACATGCGGTAGGCCATCAATTGCTGGATGACGGCCGTGCTCTGGCGGTATTGCCACACCCCTTGCGGCTCGGGGTTGATCCAGGCAAATTTGGGGAAGGTATGGGTCAAGCGTTGCAGCCATTGCGCGCCGGCCTCTTCGTTGTTGTATTCAACGCTGCCGCCGGGTTGCAGGATTTCATAGGGGCTCATGGTGGCATCGCCAACGAAGATGAGCTTGTAGTCCTTGTTGTATTTTCGGATGATGTCCCAGGTCGGAAGCTTTTCGGCATAGCGGAGCCGGTTGTTTTTCCACATGAAGTCATAGACGCAGTTGTGGAAGTAATAAAACTCCAGGTGCTTGAATTCGGCCTTGACGGCGGAAAACAGCTCCTCGACGCGCTCGATGTGCTCGTCCATGGTGCCGCCCACATCCATGAGCAGCAGTACTTTCACGCTGTTGTGGCGCTCGGGCACCATCTTGATGTCGAGCCAGCCGGCGTTGGCGGCGGTAGAACGGATGGTGTCGGGCAGGTCCAGCTCCAGCGCGTTGCCGTCGCGCGCAAAGCGGCGCAAGCGGCGCAGGGCAACCTTGATGTTGCGCGTGCCCAATTCCTGGCCATCGTCGTAATCCCTGTAGGCGCGCTGTTCACACACCTTGACGGCGCTTCGATGCTTGCCTGGGCCGCCGATGCGGATGCCCTGCGGGTTGTAGCCGCCATGACCAAAGGGGCTGGTGCCGCCGGTGCCGATCCATTTGCTGCCGCCTTCGTGGCGCTCGTGCTGTTCTTCCAGGCGCTTTTTCAGCGTCTCCATCAGCGCGTCCCAGCCCATTTTTTCGATCGCGGCTTTTTCCTCAGGGCTGAGGTCGCGCTCAAGCAGCTTGCGCAGCCAGTCGGCGGGAATCTCCTTGCGAAAATCGGCCAGCATTTCGACGCCCTTGAAGTAGCCGGCAAAAGCGCGGTCGAACTTGTCGTAATGCTTTTCGTCTTTGACCAGCGCGGCGCGCGCCAAATAATAAAAATCGTCGATGCTGCAAGCCTCGGGCTGGCTGGGGCCGACCACGTTGGCTTGCAGGGCTTCGAGCAAGATGAGAAATTCTTTCACCGACACCGGCAACCGGGCCGCGCGCAGGGTGTAGAAGAAGTCGATCAGCATGACGGATTATTCTTGTGTCGCGGGCCGGGGCTGGTCGCGCAAATAGCTCAGATGCGCGCGTACCTCGGGCCATTCGCCGGCCAGCAGGCTGTACATCACCGTATCGCGCACCGTGCCGTCGCGGCGCAGGGCATGGTGGCGGATGACGCCGTCTTTCTTGGCGCCGAGGCGCTCAATGGCGCGTTGCGAAGCGAAGTTGAAATTGTCGGTGCGCCAGCCGACCACGACGCAGCCCAGCGCATCGAAGGCATGGCACATCAGCATCAATTTGCAGGTGGTGTTGACGTGGCTGCGCTGCACGCTTTTGCGATACCACGTGTAGCCGATTTCCACGCGCCGCAGGGCGGGCACGATGTCGTGATAGCTGCTGGTGCCAAGGACCCGGCCTGTGCTTTCTTCCATCACCGCGAAGGCCAAGCGGCTGCCGGCCTCGCGCATCCGCAAGGCGGTTTCGATGTAGGCGCGCGTTTCATCGGGCGCGGGCACGCCGGTGACGCGGATATTCCACAGTTGGCCATCGGCGGCGGCCTCGCGCAGACCGGCTTCGTGATGCAGTCCCAAGGGTTCGAGCGCGATGCCGCGATCGCGCAGGGTGACGGGTTGGACAAAAGACATTTCAGTGCTCCATGGCGCTGTCTTTAAGAACTTGTTTACGCTCTCGAAGAGTTCACGCAGAACCCTTTTCAAGAGGGGGGCAAGGTGCAGGCAGGCGCTCACCGGTTGCGCTGATTCATGAACACCAGCTTTTCGAACAGCGTCACGTCCTGCTCGTTTTTCAGCAGCGCCCCCACCAGCGGCGGCACGCTGATCTTGCTGTCGGCGCTTTGCAGCGCGGACAGCGAAATGTCCTCGGCCACCAGCAGCTTGAGCCAATCGAGCAACTCGCTGGTGGAGGGTTTTTTCTTCAACCCCGGCAGGCCGCGCACGTCGTAGAACACCTTCATCGCGGCGCTGAGCAGGTCGCGCTTGAGGTGGGGGAAATGCACGCCCACGATGCGCTGCATCGTCTCCGGCTCGGGGAACTTGATGTAGTGGAAAAAGCAGCGGCGCAGAAAGGCGTCGGGCAATTCTTTCTCGTTGTTGGAGGTGATGAACACCAGCGGGCGGTGCCTGGCGCGGATGGTTTCGCGCGTTTCGTAGCAGTGGAACTCCATGCGGTCGAGTTCGCGCAGCAGGTCGTTGGGGAATTCGATGTCGGCCTTGTCGATCTCGTCGATCAGCAGCGCCAGCGGCTGCTCCGCAGCAAACGCCTGCCACAGTACGCCGCGCACGATGTAGTTGTGAATGTCCTTGACGCGGTCGTCGCCCAACTGGCTGTCGCGCAGGCGGCTCACCGCGTCGTATTCGTACAGGCCCTGCTGCGCCTTGGTGGTGCTTTTGATGTGCCATTGCAGCAGCGGCAGGCTCAGCGCCTGCGCCACTTCCTCGGCCAGCATGGTCTTGCCGGTGCCGGGTTCGCCTTTGACCAGCAAAGGCCGCTGGAGCGTGATAGATGCATTGACCGCCAGCATCAAGTCTTGCGTGGCAACGTAAGTTTCAGAGCCTTGAAATTTCATGTCGATTGAAGAAGAAAAGCGCGCTTCCCATGCGGGGGCTGCAATGAATTTTGCATTGTCTGCGCAAAACGCGTATTGGCGTGTCTGGACAATGACAGGGGACAGGAGGACTTCGCTGCGCTTCAATGGCGCCCCTGAAGGGGCATGAGGGAAATCGTGTTTTTCTTTCCCCCCCTGTCACCTGTCACCTGTCACCTGTCACCTGTCACCTGTCATGGGTCAGCGGCCAAGCCGGTCGCTCGTGGCCTGCCGCTGCACTGCGGCGACATAGGCCGCGCCGTCGAGCGGCTGGCCGCGCGCTTGGGCGTCGGCCAGCATCTGGCCCAGGCATTCCATGACGGCGTGATGCGCGGCGTGCAGATCACTGTGGCGGTGCGCCAGCAACTCCACCGCCTGCCGGATACCGCGCGGCTGGTCGATGCTGCATTGCTCGCTGATCGACAAGTGCATCGCCAAGTGCAAAAACGGATTGCCGCCAGGGCTGCCGTCGGGATACACGCGCGCCACGGCGGCGTCCGCGTCGGCAAAGTCGGCTTGCCATTGCGGATGCTCGACGATCCAGCCGGCGGCCAAGCTCTCCAGCGCTTCCAGCGGCTGGCCCGCGCGTTGTTTGGCGTAGGCGCCGCAAAAAAAACGGCGCACTTCATTTTGGGTGGGAGCAAACAGCATCGGCACAAGATAGCATGTCGGCACCCATGGAAGGGCTGGGCCGGTTCCGGCCTAAGGAACCTCTGAACAACTCCCCGCGAACGGGCGCGCCCGGATTCGGGATGGGATGCAAGGCGCAAAGCGCAGCGATACCGGGTGGTATCGCGAGCATTTGCAACGAAGCAGGCCGCCCGAATGCGGGATGCGCCAGCCGCGAGGGAGTTGTTCAGAGGTTCCCTAACCTTGTTGTCCGGAATGTCTGCACGCCGATGGCCGATGGCGCCGCAGGGTTTCTCGTCCAAGCCGCTCGAATGAACGAGCGACCAAACGAGCGGACGAACGTGCGGCCGGTGTCATTTTTTATGCCCAAAACAAGCGAGACCATGAATTCACAAGCCTTCATCTGCGACGCCGTTCGAACCCCCTTTGGCCGCTACGGCGGCGCGCTGGCCAGCGTGCGCGCTGACGATCTGGCGGCGCTACCGATCAAAGCGCTAATGGCGCGCAACGCCAAGGTCGATTGGCAGGCGCTCGACGACGTGCTGTACGGTTGCGCCAACCAGGCCGGCGAAGACAACCGCAACGTTGCGCGCATGGCAGCGCTGCTGGCGGGTCTGCCGATGGAGGTGCCCGGCGCAACCATCAACCGCCTGTGCGGCTCAGGCCTGAACGCCGTGGGCAGTGCCGCGCGCGCCCTCCGTACCGGCGAAGCGCAACTGGTGATTGCCGGCGGCGTCGAAAGTATGAGCCGCGCGCCCTTCGTGATGCCCAAGGCCGAAACCGCCTACACGCGCGCCGCGGCGGTTTATGACACGACCATCGGCTGGCGCTTCGTCAACAGGCTGATGAAGATGCAGTACGGCATCGACTCCATGCCCGAGACCGCCGAGAACGTGGCCGCCGATTACAAGATCGAGCGCGAAGCGCAGGACCGCATGGCGCTGGCCTCGCAGCAGCGCGCGCTGGCGGCACAGCAAGCGGGCTTTTTCGACCATGAAATCGTGCCGGTGAGCATTCCGCAGAAAAAGGGCGATCCGATCCAGGTCAACCAGGACGAGCATCCGCGCCAAACCAGCCTGGAGGCGCTGGCCAAGCTCAAGGGCGTGGTCAGGCCCGAGGGCACCGTTACCGCCGGTAACGCCAGCGGTATCAACGATGGCGCCTGTGCGTTGCTGCTGGCCAGCGAAAACGCCGCCGCGCGCCATGGCTTGACGCCGCGCGCGCGCGTGGCCGGAATGGCGATGGCCGGCGTGCCGCCGCGCGTGATGGGCATCGGCCCGGCGCCCGCGACGCAAAAAGTGCTTGCGCTCACGGGCCTAAAGCTCGAGCAGATCGACGTGATCGAACTCAACGAAGCTTTCGCCGCGCAAGGTCTGGCGGTACTGCGCTTGCTTGGCCTGAAGGACGACGATCCGCGCGTGAACATCAACGGTGGCGCCATCGCGCTCGGCCATCCGCTGGGCGCCAGCGGCGCGCGGCTGGCCACCACGGCGGTCAACCAGTTGCACCACGGGGGCGGCCGCTACGCGCTGTGCACCATGTGCATCGGCGTGGGACAAGGGATCGCTGTGGTGCTGGAGAAGGTTTGAGAACCTGTTTACGATCTCAAATGGCTCACGCAGAGGCCTTTTCGGGTTGGGCCGAAATCGGGCGATTGGGCGGCCCAACGTGAGCCATTTGAGATCGTAAACAGGTTCTGAGAGGTGCCGCGCGCAAGGCTCCGAGCGCACGCGTTACGCGTGCTACGCGCGTTATTGCCGTTTTCAGGCTGACTCGCCCAGATACGCCGCGCGCACTTTGGGGTCATCCAGCATCTGCTGGGCCTGGCCGCTCATGGTGATCAAGCCCGAATCCATCACGTAGCCGCGGTGCGCCGCTTGCAGCGCCAGACGGGCGTTTTGTTCGACCAGCAGCACGGTCACGCCGCGCGCGGAAATGTCGCGCACCACCTCGAAGATTTTTTCCACCAGGATCGGCGACAGGCCCATCGACGGCTCATCGAGCAGCAGCAGCTTGGGCTGACTCATCAGCGCGCGCGCCATCGCCAGCATTTGCTGCTCGCCGCCCGACAACGTGCCGGCCACCTGGCGCGCACGCTCCTTCAGGCGCGGAAAGATCTGGAACATGCGCGCGATGTCGCTTTCGATCCCGGCCCGGTCGTGGCGCGCGAAAGCGCCCATGCGCAGGTTCTCGACGATGCTCATGCGCGCGAATACGCCGCGCCCTTCGGGCACCATCACCAGCCCGCGCTTGAGCAGCGCATAACTGGGCACGCCCCTGATCGATTGGCCCAGGTACTGCACGTCGCCGCCGGCCCAGCCTTGCAGCCCGGTGATGGCCTTCATGGTGGTGGTCTTGCCCGCGCCGTTGGCGCCGATCAACGTGACCAGCTCGCCCTCGCGGATTTCCAGGTCGATGCCCTTGACCGCCTGAATGCCGCCATAGGCGACCTTCAGGCCGGAAATTTTCAATATCGTTGGTTTGATGCCTTGGTCCATTGCCGCTGGCTCCATCAATGCGCACTGGCGCCCAAATAGGCTTCGATCACGGCGGGGTCGCGCTGCACATCCTGCGGCAAACCTTGCGCGATGACCTTGCCGTAGTCCAGCACCGTCAGGCGGTCGCACAGGCCCATCACCAGTTTGACGTCGTGTTCGATCAGCAGAATGGTTTTGCCATCGGCGCGAATTTTGTCGAGCAGGCCGCGCAACGCCACTTTCTCGGTGGCGTTCATGCCGGCGGCCGGTTCGTCCAGCGCCAACAGCTTGGGCTCCGTGGCCAGCGCGCGGGCAATCTCCAGCCGGCGCTGGTGGCCGTAGGAAAGGTTGCGCGCGGTGGTGTCGGCGTACTGGCTGATGCCAACGTAGTTGAGTAGATCGGCGGCCCAGGCTTGGATCGAGGATTCTTCCGCACGCGCGGGCCGGGTACGAAACACCGCGCCGATCACCCCGGCCCGGGTGCGCACGTGGCGGCCCACCATGACGTTTTCGGCCGCAGTCATATCGCCGAACAGGCGGATGTTCTGGAAAGTGCGGGCGATACCGGCCTTGGCGACCTCGTGCACGGCGTTGGGCCGGTAAGGCTGGCCGTCCAGCACGAAGGTGCCGCTGTCGGGCTTGTACAGGCCGGTGATGACGTTGAAGAAGGTGGTCTTGCCCGCGCCATTGGGGCCGATCAGCCCGTAGATTTCGCCCGCGCGGATGTCCAGGCTGACGTCGGCCAGCGCCTGCAAGCCGCCGAAGCGCTTGTTGACGCCCTGAATCGACAGGAGGATGTTACCGGTGCCGTTGTTCATACGTGCGCCCCCTCCTCATGCCTGCGACAGGCTGTCCGCGCGCACCTGTTGCGGGCGGTCTTCCTTGCGCGGCGAGGGCCACAGGCCGGCAGGGCGGTACAGCATGATCGCCACCATCGCCAGGCCGAACAGCAACTGGCGCAGCACTTCGGCATCGACGAACACCTGGTGGAATAGCGCCATCTGCGCCGGCACGGCGATGGCGCGCAGCAGTTCCTGAAAACCCACCAGCAGCAGGCCGCCCAGAATCACGCCCGGAATGTGGCCCATGCCGCCCAGCACCACGATGGCCAGCACGTAAATCGATTCCCAGAACGTGAACGATTCCGGCGAGACGAAGCCCTGGAACGACGCAAACAACGCGCCCGATACGCCGCCGAAGGACGCCCCCATGGCGAAGGCCAGCAGCTTGATGTTACGGGTGTTGATGCCCATCGCCTTAGCGGCGGTTTCGTCCTCGCGGATAGCGACCCAGGCGCGACCGATGCGTGAATGCTGCAAGCGCAGGGAAACCATCACGATAATCGCCGCCACGATCACGAACAGGTAGTAGTACAGGTAGATCGACGGAATCTTGACGCCCAGCCACAGGTGCGCCTTGGAAAAGTCCAGGCCGAACAGGCGCACCGGCTCGATCAGGTTGATGCCTCGTGGACCGTTGGTGATGTTGAGCGGGCGGTCCAGGTTGTTCATGAAAATGCGCACGATCTCGCCGAAACCCAGCGTCACGATCGCCAGATAGTCGCCGCGCAACCGCAGCGTGGGCGCGCCCAGCAGAGCGCCGGCCAGCGCCGCCAGCGCCAGCGCCACCGGGATCACGCCCCAGACGATGGTGTGCAACCCGTTCGGAAACAAGTCGTGGATCCAGCCGAAATGCGCGCTCAGATGCGGCGAGCCCAGCAGCGCCATGGTGTAGGCGCCCACCGCGTAGAAGGCGATATAGCCCATATCGAGCAGGCCGGCAAAGCCCACCACGATATTCAGGCCGAGCGCCAGCATGATGTACAGCAACGCGAAATCGAGCACCCGCACCCAATAATTACCGCCCAGCGTGCCGACCAGAAACGGGGCGCAAACAGTGAGGATCAAAAAAGCATAGAACGCGGCACGGGTTTTTAAGAGCGCTTTGAACGGCACGGCGGATGGGGTTGGGGTCATGACGTGCTCCTTTTTATGCGCGATCCGCCAGACGCTCGCCCATAATCCCGGAGGGCCGGAACACCAGCACGCAAATCAGCACGATGAAGGCGAACACGTCCTGGTAGTTGGAGCCGAACACCCCGCCCGTCACAGCGCCGCTGTAACCCGCGCCCAGCGCCTCGATCAAGCCCAGCAGCACGCCGCCGACCATCGCGCCCGCCAGGTTGCCGATGCCGCCCAGCACGGCGGCGGTAAACGCTTTCAAACCAGGAATGAAGCCCATATAAAAGTGGGCGTTACCGTAATTGGTGGCCATCATCACGCCAGCAATGGCGGCCATGGCCGCGCCGATCATGAAGGTGGCTGAAATCACCAAATTCGGGTTGACCCCCATCAGGCCGGCAACACGCGGGTTTTCGGCGGTGGCGCGCATAGCGCGGCCCAGCCGGGTATGGTTGACCAGCAACATCAGCCCCGTCATCACAGCCAGAGAGACCACAATAATGACGACTTCCCGGACCGTGACGGTCGCGCCGGTCGAGCCGATAGCGATCGGGCTGGAGGGCAGCAATTGCGGGAAGGACAAGGGATTGCGCGACCAGATCATCATGCCCAGCGTTTGCAGCACGAGCGATACGCCGATGGCCGTGATCAGCGGCGCCAAGCGCGGCGCATTGCGCAGCCGCCGGTAGGCGACTCGCTCGATGGTATAGGCGAGGATGGCACACACCACCATCGCAAACAGCAGCGCCAGCAGCAGCGTCAGCCATGGCGGCAAAGCAGGAAAAAATCGATGGAGAAGATTAATTGCCGTCAATGCCGACATGGCCCCGATCATCAGCACATCGCCGTGAGCAAAATTGATAATGCCCAGCACGCCATAGACCATGGTATAGCCCAGTGCAATCAGCGCATAAATACTTCCCAGCACCAGTCCATTGACGATCTGCTGAATAAAAATATCCACAAAAAACTCCTACGCCCTGCTGGTTGCAGACGCCATGATAGCAGTTTGCATACTCCTCGATGCCGCATCAACTGTGGCCTCGGTTTTCTGGGTACGCATATCAACTTTCAAAATCGTTTCCATAAAGGGCGCTTTGACATACAACCCCGCGCCCTCAATCAGAGCGCTTTTCCATAAGTGAACCCCATCATCGGCAGCCCTGATTTGATCGGCATCAATCAAATCAAAAAAACAACACCCATGGCGAGCACCGCCCAATAATTGATTTCCTAAAAAAATACCGCCCTTGGCCTTCACCCGTATCACTGCACGATACGCATCAATTCATTCAACATATAAAACGGCGCCGCATTTTTCGCCGCAGCGCCGTTTTTCAATCATGCCAGAGGCTTTTCTTAATTACATCTTAACGACATCCAGGACATTCTTCTTTTTATCCTTGAAGTCGTAGATGGTAATCGAAACTTGTTTCAAATCGCCTTTGTCATCGAACGCGATGTTGCCGATGATGCCGTCATAATTGGTGGCCGGAATAGCCTCCAGGATTTTGGCGGGATCCGTCGAATTGGCACGCTTCATCGCATCCACGATGACCATGACGGCATCATACGAACCGGGCGCGCAATATTGCACCGGAATGCCATAACGCGCCTCATATTTTTTCTCGAATTCGGGACCCTGCGCCACCTTCGACAAGGCCGGCGCCGCATCCGAGCAAATGATATTGCTGATGCCATCGCCCGCCAGCGCGACGACTTCCTGGGTACACATGCCGTCCCCCCCGACAATCTTGGCCGCAATACCCAATTCATGGGCTTGTTTGGCCAGCGGACCGGCCACAGCATCCATGCCGCCGACCATGATGACGTCCGGCTGTTTGCCCTTCAGGGTCGTCAAAATCGCCTTGAAATTGGTCGCCTTGTCGTTGGTCGCCTCGCGGCCCACGACATTCAGACCCTGGGCCTTGGCCGTCTTTTCGAACTCATCGGCCAAGCCCTTCCCGTAGGCCGTGGCATCGTCAATGATGGCCACATTCTTGACGCCCAGTTTTTGCGCCACGAAGTTGGCCAAGGCCGGACCTTGCTGCGCGTCGGTGGCGATCACACGGTAGGTATTTTTGAAGCCTTGTTTGGTGTAGTCGGGGTTGGTCGAAGCGGGCGAAATCTGCGTAATGCCCGCGTCGCTATACACCTTGGAGGCGGGGATCGAGACGCCCGAATTCAGGTGCCCCACAACGGCCACGACCTTTTGATCGACCAGCCGCTGCGCCACGGCCGTGCCGGTTTTGGGGTCAGACGCATCATCTTCACCGACCAGTTCCAATTGGATCTTCTTGCCGTCGATGGTCAGCCCTTGCTTGTTGACCTCTTCCACCGCCAAGCGCGCGCCGTTTTCGTTGTCTTTACCCAAGTGAGCGATACCGCTGGTCAGAGGCTCCGCGCTGCCGATTTTGACAAGCACTGCGCCGTCGGCGGCGGCTTGCGGTGCGGCCGATGCCGCCGGTTTGGAGGAGTCTGCGCTTTGACCGCAGGCTGCGATCAACGCGACGGCCACCACGAGCGGCAGAAATTTGAAATGCTGAATTTTCATGAATGATCTCCAGTGTCTGATGATGAAGCGAAAAGGGAGAGGCCCCCCATGCGCTAACTGTTTCGAATCCGAAACGCGGGCATTATACTTTTTGAGCAGCGCTATGAATAAACAGAAAAATAGGAACTTTCGATTAAATCATGGTTTGGGTTTTCCCTAAGCAACCCAAGCCAATTTTTGGCTGGACCGTTTCAATATTATTTGTGGAGCACGCCTTTTTCCGCCCCCCCTGCTCTGCTGCGTATAAATTCTTTTCCCTCCTCTGTCATTTGCGGCAAAAACAAAAAGCAATGCTATTTATAAAAAACTAAATGATTTGAATGAATTTTTTCATGAAAGCGCTTTTTATTTTTCCGGAAATCTCCATGGGATCAGAGCTTCGCAGAATACATACGGCTTGGCGCGCCATTTTGTTTAAATCATTCAATTTTCCGGATACCGCCATTCATTTTTTCAATTCAAAATTTCAAAACATTCGACCCAATTGATTGTTTCGTGCCATCTCGGTGGTCTGATTCAACCAAGCGCTTGTAGCCGCATGAAAACGCGCGTAATCGGCGTAGATGCGTTTCCAATCGGGGTGGGTACGGCCCAGTTGAGCGTAAAGCTGGCGTGCCGAGGATTTTGCTGCCGCATGGATACTTCCCGGCAAACGCCGGGGCAGCACTTTTTGGCGCAGCTGCGCGGCGGCTGGCGGGTTGCGCGCGTCATAGGCGGCGCGCATGGATTGCCCGGCGCGCGCGGCGGCCGCTTCAACAATGGCTTGCTGGTCCGTGCTCAGTGCTTGCCAGGCTTTGGCATTGACGAAAAATTCAATCTGCATTCCGCCAGCCCACCAGGGGGAAACGTAGGCGTGCTGCGCGGTGCGCTCCAGACTGAGTGCGAGGTCATCGACTGGCGCGCTCACTTCGGCGCCCAGAATCCGCCCCTGCTCGAACGCGGTGCGGATATCGCCTGCGGCCACCTTGCGCGTGATCACGCCCAACGGCGCAAGTACACGCCCGGCCAACGGCGAGATACGCAGTTTCACGCCCCGCAAAGCCGCGGCCGAGGAGACACGTTTGCGCAACCATAACAACGGCGCGACGCCCGTATTTCCGCCAGGCAGGTTGACGATGCCACGTCCCGCGTAGAAGGCACGCATCAGCTTCAAACCATTGCCGTCGAGCAGCCAGGCCGTCACAGCGCGCGAGGACATGCCAAAGGGAATGGCGCCACCGAGTGCGAAGACCGGATCGACATCGGCATGCTCGGCGGGCAGAAGCTGCGCCATTTCGATAGCGCCGCTTTGTACGCCATCGAGTACGCCAAAGGCAGGCATGAGTTCCCCGCCAGCGTGCACGGTGATCTCAAAGCGGCCCGCGCTCATGGCACGTACCGCGTGGGCAAATTGGCGCGCGGCGGCGAAAGCGGTATCCATCGTCGCGGGCAGGCTGGATGCCAAGCGCCAGCGCACCGCGGCGGCTTGTGCACGAACAGCGGGCGCAACACCCGCAGTCAGAATACCGGCCAGCCCCACAGGGGCGGCGGGGGCGATGGCGAGGAAGTGACGACGCTGCATATCAAGCGTGCCCCTCCAAGGCCGCGGCAGTCACAGGAACGGGTTGCTCAGCGACCGGATCGGCCAGCAGATCGGCAAAGCGCGCGCGGATCGAGCACGCAATGCCCGGCGCATCCAAGCCGAGTCCGACCAGCAGCTTGGCCGGATCGCCGTGTTCGATGAAATGGTCAGGCAGCCCCAGTTGCAACATGGGGCGGACGATGCGCGCGGCTTGCAGCGCCTCGGCCACAGCGCTGCCAGCGCCGCCCATGATGGCGCCATCCTCAACCGTCACGATCGCCTTGTGCGTACGCGCCATCTCCAGCAGCAGATCCAAATCGAGCGGTTTGGCCCAGCGCATATTGAGCACTGTGGCGTCGAGTTCTTGCGCGGCGGCGAGCGCCGGATACAGCAGCGTGCCAAAAGCAAAGATAGCGATGCGTTGGCCGCTGCGGCGCAGCTCACCTTTGCCCCAAGGCAAGGCCTCCAGCGTGGACGCACATGCTTTGCCCACGCCCGCACCGCGCGGATAGCGCACGGTGACCGGATGGTTCTGCGCATACGCCGTACTGAGCAACTGGCGGCATTCAACCTCGTCCGCCGGGCAGGCGATGCTCATGTTTGGAACACAGCGCGCGAAGGCGATGTCGTAAGCGCCCGCGTGTGTGGGACCGTCCGCGCCAACCAGCCCGGCGCGATCAAGGGCGAACACCACCGGTAGATTTTGCAGCGCCACGTCGTGCACCAACTGGTCGTAGGCGCGCTGCAGGAAGGTCGAATAAATCGCCACCACCGGCTTGAGCCCTTCGCAAGCCAGCCCGGCGGCAAAAGTCACGGCATGCTGTTCGGCGATACCGACGTCATAGTAACGATCAGGAAAGCGCTGCGCGAACTCGACCATGCCCGAGCCCTCGCACATCGCCGGCGTGATGCCCACCAGACGCTGATCCTGCGCAGCCATATCGCACAGCCACTGCCCAAAAATGTCCGAGAAGGCGGGCTTGGATGCAGCGGGTTTGACCAAGCCAACGCTGGGGTCGAACTTGCCGGGCCCGTGATAGGCGATCGGATCGGCTTCGGCCAGTTTGTAGCCTTGGCCCTTGCGCGTAATCACGTGCAGGAACTGCGGACCTTTGAGATGCTTGAGGTTTTCCAGTGTCGGGACGAGCGAATCCAGATCATGTCCATCGATCGGCCCCACATAGTTGAAACCGAATTGCTCAAACAGCGTGGCCGGTACCACCAGCCCCTTGGCGTGCTGCTCCAGCCGCTTGGCCAACTCAAACAACGGGGGCGGCGCATTACGCAACACGGTCTTGCCGACCCGCTTGGCCGTGTTGTAGAAATCGATCAACTGCACCAGATACCGGTTCAGCGCCCCCACCGGGCGGCTGATCGACATCTTGTTATCGTTGAGCACCACCAGTAAACGGGTGTCGTCACATTGCACGCCGGCGTTGTTCATGGCCTCGAAGGCCATGCCGGCGGTCATGGCGCCGTCGCCGATGACAGCGATGGCATGACGGTCTTCGCCTTTGAGCTTGGCGGCCTGCGCCATGCCCAGCGCCGCGGAAATACTGGTCGACGAATGCGCGGTGCCAAAAGCGTCGTACTCGCTTTCACTGCGCCGCGGAAAGCCCGACAGACCGCCCAACTGACGCAAGGTGAGCAGGCGATCGCGCCGGCCCGTGAGCACCTTGTGCGCATAGGTCTGGTGACCCACATCCCAGACCAAACGGTCGTGCGGCGTATCGAACACATAGTGCAGCGCAATGCTCAACTCGATCGTGCCCAAATTGGAACTGAGATGCCCGCCCGTGCGTGAGACGCAATCAAGCACGTAGGCGCGCAGTTCATCGGCCAATTGTTTGAGTTGGCAACAGTCAAGTTTGCGCAGCGCAGCCGGGCTATCAATATCGGGGAGCAGAGCTTGCATTGGGAATGGCAATCGTGTATTCATCATCAGTAGTCCCGTTCGACGACCATGCGGGCCAGCGCGCGCAACACCTGGGTATCGAGCGCGGGGCCCAGCGCCGGAGCGTGCGGCACGCGATCCAGCGCGGCCAAAGCCAGCGCCAGGAGTTGCGCGGCTTCGCAGCGCGCGGCTTCGAGACCAAGCAGGGAGACATAAGTGGGTTTGTCGGCAGCGGCATCCTTGCCAGCGGTCTTGCCCAACGTGGCGGAATCGGCGGTCGCATCCAGAATGTCATCGACCACTTGGAAGGCCAGGCCGAGCGCCGCGCCGTAATCGCGCAACGCCGCCAACACATCCGCCGCTACGGGAGCCAGAGCGCAGGCGGCCCCCATCTCGACACTGCATTGCAGCAGAGCGCCGGTTTTCAGGCGGTGCATACGGCGCAATTGCGTTTCGTCCAGCGACCGGCCCACGCTGGCCAAATCAATGGCTTGACCACCGGCCATACCCTGGCTGCCCGCCGCCCCGGCCAGCAAGCGGCATAACTGGGCTTGTATGGCGGGCGCGACGCTTCCATCGCCGGGCACCAACAGCTCAAAAGCCAGCGCCTGCAAAGCATCCCCCGCCAACATGGCGCCGGCCTCGCCGAACTGCACATGCACCGTGGGTTTACCGCGCCGCAGCACATCGTTGTCCATGCACGGCAGGTCGTCGTGCACCAGCGAATAGGCGTGAATCAATTCGACCGCGCAAGCCGCGCGCAAAGCCGCCTGTGCATGACCGCCGACAGCTTCGCTGGCGGCCAACACCAACATGGGCCGCAGGCGCTTGCCGCCATCGAGCACGGCATAACGCATCGCATCGCCCAAGCGCACCGGCGCATCCACGCCGACCCAACGCGAAAGCGCCGCCTCGACCTGCGCCAGACGCGGCGTCATCCAAGCATCCAGCCGCGCCATATCCCACGGCGCCTCCCTTATTACGGGAGGTACGGCGGATTGATGCGCCATGGACACGGCGGGCACTACAGGTGTTTTCGACGTCATTGCGATGACCAGTTTTTCAGTTGAACGCCGTCAAGCACCTTGATTTGATCTTCGACCGCCTGCAACTTCTCGCGGCAAAAAGCCAACAGCGCCGCGCCGCGCTGGTAGCTGCGCAGCAACTGATCAAGCGGTAATTGACCCGACTCGAGCGCCGCCACCAGTTGCTCAAGTTCCTGCACTGCCGCCTCGTAACTGGTGGGCAACGCAGCCACCTCGGGGGTGGAGGATGAAGCGGATTTGGGCATAAGGCAACGTGGGAGAAAAGCGAATTTTAGGATGCCCCCAGCACCTCCTATCGTAGTGCGACAAAGAAAGAGAAGGTAGAACGCGACAGCGCGCTGCAGGAAATTTTGAACAAATCCTGTCACACTGACACAGTTTTTTCAAAAAGCCCTTCACTTAGAATCTCTTTTTTTCTTTTCTCCCTGTGGGGAGCTTGGTCAGGTAGAGAGCACCCATGTCTGATTTAAGTCTTCAACTGCAGCCGGCAACCAGCCAACTTCCAGTTTCCGTTTATTTCGATGAGGCGCTGCTCGCACGCGAAAAACAAACACTTTTCGACCTGGGGCCGCGCTACATCGGCCATCGGCTTCTGGTGCCCGAGCTGGGCGACTACTTCGCGCTGCCACAGGAAAACGAAGGCCGTGCGCTAGTACACACGTCGCAGGGCATTGAACTGGTATCGAACATCTGCCGCCATCGCCAAGCCGTGATGCTCAAGGGACGCGGTCAATTGCCCGCGCAAGGCAGCGGCAACCTGGTCTGCCCCATTCACCGCTGGACCTACGCCACCGACGGCAAACAGCCCACCGGCACGCTCGTTGGCGCGCCGCACTTCGCCCATGACCCCTGCCTGAACCTGAACAACTACCGCCTCAAGGAATGGAACGGGCTGTTGTTCGAGGACAACGGACGCGATATCGCTGCCGATCTGGCCGCGCTCAGCCCCCATGCCGAGCTCGATTTCAGCGGCTACGCGCTCGGCCATATCGAATTGCACGAGTGCAATTACAACTGGAAAACCTTCATTGAGGTCTATCTGGAGGACTACCACGTCGTACCGTTTCACCCCGGCCTGGGCAACTTCGTGACTTGTGACGATCTGCGCTGGGAATTCACCCGCCACGCCTCGGTACAAACGGTCGGCATCAACAGCCACTTGGGCCGCGCCGGTCGCGCAGGCAGCACGGTCTATCAGAAGTGGCAGGAGCAGTTGCTCAAATACCGCAACGGCAAAACGCCCGAACGCGGCGCGATTTGGTTGACCTACTACCCGCACATCATGGTCGAGTGGTACCCGCACGTGCTGACCATCTCGAGCGTGCACCCCATCTCGCCGACCCGCACGCTCAACACGGTCGAATTCTTCTACCCCGAAGATATCGTTGCTTTCGAGCCCGAGTTCATGCAAGCTCAGCAGGCCGCATACATGGAAACCTGCATCGAGGACGATGAGATCGCCGAGCGCATGGACAACGGCCGCCGCGCCCTGTTCGAGCGCGGCGACAACGAAGTCGGCCCCTACCAAAGCCCCATGGAAGACGGCATGCAGCACTTCCACGAGTGGTACCGCAAGCAAATGAGCGAAGCGGGTATTCCGCCGCTCTAATTGCTGTCGAACGCGGCGCGCGCCGCTCAGCCGACGGCGGCGCCGCCGAAGCCCTGTGTATGACCCGCACGGGGCTTGGTGTCGCTGAGAGGGGGATTTCCTTTATGCTTATACGCTAAATAAGCTAATCAGGAGATACCCGTGAACAAGATCTATCCGAGCGCAACCGCCGCACTCAAAGGCGTCGTCGCTGATGGTCAATTGCTGGCGGTCGGCGGTTTTGGCCTGTGCGGCATTCCCGAGACCTTGATCGAAGCACTCAAGGACTCCGGCGTCAAAAACCTCACTTGCATCTCCAACAACGCCGGCGTCGATGGTTTCGGTCTGGGCAAGCTGCTGGAAACGCGTCAGATCAAAAAAATGATTTCCAGCTACGTCGGTGAAAACAAGGAATTCGAACGCCAGTTCCTGGCTGGCGAGCTCGAACTTGAATTCACCCCGCAAGGCACACTGGCCGAAAAGTTGCGCGCTGGCGGTGCGGGTATTCCGGCCTTCTTCACCAAGACCGGCGTGGGCACACAAGTTTCTGAAGGCAAAGAACTGCGCGAATTCGACGGCGAAATTTACGTGATGGAACGCTCGTTCGTCCCTGACGTATCGCTGATCAAGGCGCACGTGGCCGACACCACGGGTAATCTGCGCTTTCGCCTGACGGCACGCAACTTCAATCCGGCCGTGGCGATGGCGGGCAAGATCTGCATCGCTGAAGTTGAGCAGATCGTCGAAGCAGGCGAAATCAATCCGGACGATGTTCATCTGCCGGGCATCTACGTGCACCGCTTGGTGCTCAACGCCCATCCTGAGAAACGCATCGAGAAGCGCACTGTGCGCGCCTAAGGAGACACTGATATGCCCTGGACTCAAGAGCAAATGGCTGCGCGCGCGGCACAGGAACTGCAAGATGGCTTCTACGTCAACCTCGGCATCGGTATTCCGACACTGGTGGCCAATTTTGTCGGCGACAAAGAAGTCTGGCTGCAAAGCGAAAATGGGATGCTGGGCATCGGCCCCTTCCCGGCCGAGGACGAGGTCGATGCCGACCTGATCAACGCGGGCAAGCAAACCGTCACCACCCTGCCCGGCTCCGCGATCTTCGGCAGCGACACCAGCTTTGCCATGATCCGCGGCGGCAAGATCAACCTTTCGATCCTGGGCGCGATGCAAGTCAGCGAGCGGGGCGATCTGGCCAATTGGATGATCCCCGGAAAGATGGTCAAGGGCATGGGCGGCGCGATGGACCTGGTCGCCGGTGTACCGCGCGTGATCGTCCTGATGGAGCACGTCGCTAAAAAGAAGGACGGCAGCATCGACTTGAAGATTCTCCCCAAGTGCACGCTGCCATTGACCGGCGTGGGTGTGGTCGATCGCATCATCACCGATTTGGCCGTCATGGACATTACGCCGCTGGGACTGAAAGTCGTTGAGCTTGCACCGGATGTGAGCTTTGAGGCCGTGCAGGCCAAGACGGGGATTCAACTGATCGCTTGAGGCCGGTGCTCAAGCCAGTTGCCGCGCGCAGCCAATAGGCGGCAGTGCGTCCAAGCGGCGCGCGATGACGCGCCTGGATGACGCGCCAGACGTTGGCTCAGAACGCCTCAAGCCAACGCTGATGCCAGCGCTCCATGCGTCCGGGAAAGATGATCCGGCCGAGCCGCGCGACCAGCCCATTCTGGGTTTCTTCTGTCCGCACCCGGCAGCCGTGCTCCAGCGGCTCAATCAGCCAAGCGTGGTAACAGCTGATGCCCGATCCAAATGCAGTCCAGGCGAGACGCTGCTGCGGCACCCATTCTTCGATCCGCGAAACGAGCGAAACGCCGAAGCTCCTCCAGCGGAACGGCACCCCTGGGCCGAGCCGCGATGCCCCGTCGATCCGAACATCGTGCGCATTGGCGTACCACTGCGGCCAAGCGTGCGCATCAATCAGCTTTTCCCAAATCACTTCGGGTGAACCGTTGACCACAGCGCTGTTGACAACATGAATGGCTGAATTCGCAGGCGAAAATTGCATCGGCCAATGGATTTGTTCAGCAGTCATGGCACCCTTGATTTAAGTAAATATTTAGCTAAATAAAGGTTGGGATTTGGCAAAGGATATTGTCAGCATGCTCAATGGGGTATCGAACGTTGGATAGCCGGCAAAGGAACCTCTGAACAACTCCCCCGCGCATGGACGCGCCCGGATTCGGGATGGGATGCAAGGCGCAAAGCGCAGCGATACCCGGGGGTATCGCGAGCATTTGCAACGAAGCAGACCGCCCGAATACGGGATGCGACCGCCGCGGGGGAGTTGTTCAGAGCTTCCCTAATCAAACTTCACCCGCGGATCGGCCCAAACGTAACACAGATCGGAAATGAGCTTGGTCGCCAGCCCGATCAGCGTGTAAACGAACAACATGCCCATCACCACCGGGTAGTCGCGCCGGATTACGCTTTCGTAGCTGAGCAGCCCCAAGCCGTCGAGCGAGAACAGCGTTTCGATCAGCAGCGAGCCGGTGAAAAAAGCCCCAATAAAAGAGGATGGCAGGCCGGTGATGATGGGAATGAGCGCGTTGCGCAGCACATGCTTGTACAACACCTTGCCCTCGCTCAGTCCCTTGGCGCGCGCGACAAGCACGTATTGTTTACGGATTTCTTCGAGGAAGGAATTTTTCGTCAGCATCGCCGTCACCGCGAAGCTGCCCAGCACCATCGCCGTCACGGGCAGCGTGATGTGCCACAGGTAATCGGCGATGCGCGCGCCCCACTGCAGCGACGACCAGTTCGACGACACCAGCCCGCGCAACGGAAACCATTGCAACTGCCCGCCGAAGATCACCAGCAGCGCCACGCCCAGAACAAAGCCGGGGATCGCGTAGCCTATGAGCACGATCAGTGTGGAGATCAAATCGAAGCGCGAGCCCGCGCGCACGGCCTTGGCCACGCCCAAGGGCACAGCAATCAGGTAGCTGATGAAGAAAGTCCACAGCCCCAGGCTGACCGAGACCGGCAGTTTTTCGCGAATGAGCTGGCCGACGCTCTTGCGCTGATAAAAGCTCGTGCCCAGATCGAAATGCGCGAAAGACTTGAGCATGAGCCAGAAGCGCTGCGGCGCAGGCTTGTCGAAGCCGTACAGCGCACGAATTTGTTCGATGCGTTGCTTGTCCAGCCCCTGCCGCCCGCGATAGCCTGCGCCCGCGGCCACAGCGCCTTCACCGCCCGCATTGCGTCCTTGCAGCTGGGTCACCATTTGCTCGACCGGGCCGCCGGGCACGAATTGAATCACGACAAAGGTCAGCAGCAGCACACCGAATAGCGTGGGCAAGATCAGCAGCAGACGTTTAAGGATGTAGCCGGTCATGGGGCGAATGTGCAAATAGGTCGTAACCAGGCGTCAACGGTTGGACGGCGCGGCCCACCAGGTACTGATCGCCCAGCTATCGGGCTGATAGTACGGCGGTATCACTGAGGGCAACACAAAGCGCGCAGGGCGGTAGGCGACCAGAAAGCGGTTGCTGTACCACTGCGGCACCGAGTAGTAGCCGTTTGTCAGCACACGATCGAGCGCACGCATCGCCAGCGCGAGCTCGGGGCGCGTGGTCGCGCTGACCACCTTTTGCAGCAGCGCATCAACGGCGCGATCGCGGAGACCCCAGATGTTGAACGAACCGGGCGTACTGACGGCCCAGGAACCGAAATTGTCGAACAGTTCACGCCCCGGCGCGGCGTTACCGCGCAAGCCCACCGTGGTCATCTCGAAATCGAAATCCTGCATCCGCTGTTCGTACAGCGACTGATCAACGGTGCGGATATGCAGTTCGATACCGAGTTTGCCCAGTGCACGCTGAAAAGCGATCATCGGCCGTTCCAGCGAGGGTTGGCTGTTGAGCACTTCGATCGTGAACGCCTCGCCCTTGGCATTGCGCAGCGCGCCATCACGATAGGTCCAGCCGGCCTGCGCCAGCAATTGCTGCGCCTGCCGCAAATTGGCGCGCAAGCTCGATGGCGGCGCTGTCGAAGGCACAACCGGCATCGTGGCGAACACCTCCGGGCGCAAAAATTTACGCAGCGGTTCGAGCAAAGCCAGCTCCTGCGCGTCAGGGCGTCCGCGGGCGCGAAATTCACTGTTCGGAAAGTAGCTGTCCACATGCGTGTACAGGCCGTAGAACATCTGCCGGTTCAGCCACTCAAAGTCCAGCGCCAGGCCGATGGCACGCCGCACGCGCAGATCCTGGAACTTCGGCTTGCGCAGATTGAACGCATACGCCTGAAAGTCGCCCGGATTGCCATTGGGAAACACCTGCTTTTTGAGCGCCCCCGTATCGAAGGGTTTGCCGATGTACTGACGCGCCCAGTTGCGCGAAATGAACTCGCGGATGAAATCGAACTCACCGGCTTTGAAGCCCTCAAAACGCGCGGTTTCATCCAAGTACAGGTGGTAGCTGATGCGATCGAAGTTGTACTGCCCGCGCCGTACCGGCAATTGCGTACCCCAGTAGTGCGGATCGCGCACATAGCTAATGTCGCGGCCCAACTTGGCGTTCGCGGGCCGGTAGGGGCCAGAGGCAATGGGCAAATCGGAGGTGATCTCATCGAAAGGCTTGCCGCCGCCCCAGGCGTGGCTAAACACAGGCATACCGCCGACGATCAGCGGCAATTCGCGGTCCGGGCTTGCAAAGTCGAAACGCACGGTGCGCGCATCCAACGCGACCGCCCCCTTGACCTGGGTATACATGGTCTGGAATTGCGGCGCCGCCCGCTCGCTCTTGAGCGTCTGGAAGGAATACACCACATCGGCCGCGCGTACCGGCGAACCATCGCTGAAACACGCCTGCGGGCGCAGGCGGAAGGTCACCGAAAGGCGGTCTGGCGCAACCGTCACATCCTCGGCCAGCAGGCCGTAGGCCGTGGTCGGTTCCTCGGCATTACCCGCCAGCAGACTCTCGAACATCAACTCCATGCCCGGTGGCGCGGTGCCCTTGAGGGTGTACGGGTTGAATTTGTCGAACTGCGTCGCCGTGCCCGATGAGGCCAGCCGAATTTCGCCGCCCTTGGGCGCATCCGGGTTGACGTAATCAAAAGACGTGAAACCCGCCGGATATTTAATGTCGCCAAACTGCGCGTAGGCGTGGGCGGCCAGACTCGACGGCGCCTGAAACGCCAACGCTGTCGCCACGGTCAGAAACAGGCCAATCCTCATGCGAGAATTCTGCCCAAGATTTTTTATGAGGTGGCGATTTATGGGATTTCTCTCTGGCAAAAAACTGTTGATCACGGGCGTATTAAGCAACCGTTCACTCGCATACGGCATCGCTCAAGCCTGCCGCCGCGAGGGCGCGCAACTGGCTTTCAGTTACGCAGGCGAACGTTTCAAGAACCGCGTCACTGAATTTGCTGCCGAGTTTGGCTCCGACTTGGTGTTTGAGTGCGACGTGGGTGACGACGCACAGATCGAGCAGCTCTTTGCTGATTTGTCCAAGACCTGGCCGAAATTCGATGGTTTCGTACATGCTATCGGATTCGCGCCGCGCGAGTCGATCGCAGGGGATTTTCTGGACGGCATCACACGCGAGAACTACCGCATCGCGCACGACATCAGCGCCTACAGTTTTCCCGGCATGGCCAAGGCGGCACGCCCCTATCTGAGCGACAAAGCCGCCCTGCTGACGCTGACTTACCTGGGCTCGGAGCGTTCCGTGCCGCACTACAACACCATGGGGCTGGCCAAAGCCAGCCTCGAAGCGGCGGTACGTTATATGGCCGTTTCACTCGGCCGGCAGGGCGTGCGTGTCAACGCCATCAGCGCCGGCCCGATCAAGACGCTGGCGGCCAGCGGCGTAAAGGATTTCGGCAAGCTGATGTCGGGCGTGGCCGCCGCATCGCCGATCCAGCGCAACGTCACGATTGAAGATGTAGGCAACGCCGCCGCCTTCCTCCTGAGCGACTTGGCCGCCGGCATCAGCGCTGAAATCACTTTTGTTGATGGCGGCTTCAGCTCAGTGGCCGGTGCGCACCCAGATGACGAATAAGCGCCCAACCGGCCCTGGCGCAGGGTTTCATTTTTGAAGAAACTCACAATTAAACCTCGCTCCAGCGGTCTGCCACGGACTGTTTTGGAGCGGGCAAGCGCAGGTTGCCCCAGCGATTGAACGGGGCGGCGGGCAAAGCACTGAAAAAAGACGGCACAGAGAAGACGGCCCGCTTCAAGCTCATGCGCGTAAACAAGCGCCAGGCTGCGTCGTCACAAGATATACCGCCGAAGAAGCCTTGTGCATCGTTCATGCATCGCCTCTGCGCCGCCGCCAGCCTGACAATCGCATCACTGACATAGAACCCAGGCCAGCCACAGCAGACAGGGCCTCAAGGCCTTCGCTCAATCAACTTAATGGGCCTGCCTGCGTGCAATCAGCGCCGGGACCTTCTGTAATAACAACTCTGAGCGGCATGTCATGCGCATCCACGGCCAGATGTATTTGGGGATTGAGCCCCCTTTTGTACGACGGGCCATCGGATCGCCTGCGCGTGCCCCTGCCGCATGAGGGTCTTCCTTGATATGGAGGACATCAAACATCAACCATTCGTAGTCAGGCTCATCAATGAGGATTTCCAGCAAAGACTCCCACAGCCCCTTGTCGCGCCAACGGCAAAAGCGCCGATGGGTGTTTTTCCAATCGCCGTAGTCCTGCGGCAGGTTGCGCCAGGGCGCGCCGGTGCGCAAAATCCAGAAGACGGCGTTGATGAAGGCGCGGTTATCGTGCGCGAGTCCGCCCCAAGTGCCTTTGCGTCCAGGCAAAAGGGGTTCAAGCAAGGCCCAAGTGTGATCGTCAATGTCGTGGCGGCGATGCGCCAACCCTAATTCAGATGTACTGGTGCTGGATACGCTCATACACAAAGAATTGCACAGTTTGTTTGAATTAAAAAGCTTGTGACGACATGGCCGCGCGCCTGTGACGCGACGGGGCATGGCGATCACGCCGGTGTTTCAACCCCGCACACAATCAGCGAAGTAGCGCTTTCTGCCGTTGTCGTCGACGCGCGCGACCAAGCCGTGGATATCGGTCTCGAAACCCGGGCATTGGACATTGAAACGCCGCGCGAACTTCAGGTAATCGACGATCTTCTTGTTGAACACTTCGCCAGGTATCAGCAACGGGATGCCCGGCGGATAAGGCGTGATGAGGCTGGTCGTAATCCGGCCTTCAAGCGCGTCAATCTCCACGCGCTCGGTCTTGCGATGCGCGATATGGGCAAACGCGTCGCTGGGCTTCATCGCTGGGGTCAGGTTGCTCAAGTACATCTGGGTGGTCAAGTGCGCCACATCGTGACGCGCATACACCTCATGCATCCGCTGGCACAGGTCGCGCAGGCCGATGCGCTCGTATTCGGGGTGCTGCTGGCAGAACTTGGGCATGATGCGCCCCATCGGATGGTTGCGCGCGTACTCGTCCTTGAACTGTTGCAGCGCCGTCAACAACGTGTTCCAGCGGCCCTTGGTGATGCCGATCGTGAACATGATGAAGAAGCTGTACAGACCGGTCTTTTCCACAATCACGCCGTGCTCGGCCAGGAACTTGGTGACGATGGCCGCCGGAATGCCGATCGGTGCGAACTTGCCTTTCAGATCGAGCCCAGGCGTGACCACCGTGGCCTTGATCGGATCGAGCATGTTGAAGCCATCGGCCAGCTTGCCAAAGCCGTGCCACTTGGCGGTGCGCGTCTCGCCCTTGATGATCCAGTCGTCGGCGCGGCCGATCCCCTCATCGACCAGTTGTTCGGGCCCCCAGACCTTGAACCACCACTCGTCTTCGCCGAATTCCTGTTCGACCTTGCGCATCGCGCGGCGAAAGTCCAGCGCCTCCAGCAAACTTTCCTCGACCAGCGCGGTGCCGCCCGGCGGATCCATCATCGCCGCGGCAACGTCGCAACTGGCGATGATCGCGTACTGCGGGCTGGTCGAGGAGTGCATGAGGTACGCCTCGTTGAACAGCTCACGGTCAAGCTGCCGGTTTTGCGAGTTCTGCACCAGCACGTGGCTGGCCTGGCTGATCCCTGCGAGCAGTTTGTGCGTGGATTGCGTAGAAAACACCAGCGATTCACGCGGCCGCTCGCGGTGCTTACCCATCGCGTGGTAAGTGCCGTAAAAAGGATGGAAGGCCGCGTGCGGCAGCCAGGCTTCGTCGAAATGCAGGGTATCGACATACCCGTCAAGCATGCGCTTGATGGTCTCGGTGTTGTAGAGCACGCCGTCATAGGTCGATTGCGTGAGCGTCAACACACGCGGCTTGACCTTGTCGGGATCGACATGCGCGAGCAGCGGATTGGCGCGAATCTTGGCCTTGATGGCCTGCGGCTCGAACTCGCTTTTGGGAATCGGCCCGATGATGCCGAAGTGGTTGCGCGTGGGCTTGAGGAACACGGGCACCGCGCCCGTCATCACAATCGCGTGCAACACCGATTTGTGACAGTTGCGGTCCACCACCACCACATCATCGGGCGCCACCGTGTGATGCCAGACCATCTTGTTGCTGGTGCTGGTGCCGTTGGTGACGAAGAAACAATGGTCGGCGTTGAAAATGCGCGCGGCATTGCGCTCGCTGGCCGCCACCGGGCCGGTGTGATCCAGCAACTGGCCCAATTCCTCCACGGCATTACAGACATCCGCACGCAGCATGTTCTCGCCAAAGAACTGGTGGAACATCTGACCGATCGGGCTTTTCAGGAACGCCACGCCGCCCGAATGACCGGGGCAATGCCATGAGTAGGAGCCGTCCTCGGCATAGTCGATGAGCGCCCTAAAAAACGGCGGCTGCAACCCTTCAAGATAACTCTTGGCCTCACGGATGATGTGACGCGCGACAAATTCGGGCGTGTCCTCGAACATGTGGATGAAGCCGTGCAACTCGCGCAGAACATCGTTGGGCAAGTGGCGGCTGGTCTTGGTTTCACCATAGATATAGATCGGCACATCCGGGTTCTTGCGCCGCACATCCTCAATGAAGTTGCGCAGGTTCAGCACCGCCGGATCAAGGTCCGGGCCAGGCGTGAACTCCTCGTCGTCAATCGACAGGATGAAGGCACTCGCACGGCTTTGCTGCTGCACGAACTGGCTGAGGTCGCCGTAGCTGGTTGTACCCAACACTTCGAAACCCTCGGCCTCGATGGCGTGCGCCAGCGCGCGTATGCCCAGCCCCGAGGTGTTTTCGGAACGGTAGTCCTCGTCGATGATGACGATCGGAAAACGAAATTTCATAATCAAACTCTCCGGGCTTGGCTATCCGTAGGCTGACAAAAACAGTACTGGCGTGCTGCCGCACCACAGCGCAGCAAAAAAATCAAATCGACACATTCACGGCAAAGCGCAAAAGTGCGATTTCACGCGCAGATACTTGTGAGACTACACACCAGAAACACATGCAAAAGAGGGCGAAGTGTAAGGAATTCATTCCCTGACCCTTTGAGAACCTGTTTACGATCTCAAATGACTCACGCAGAGGCCTTTTCGGGAGGGGATGCAAGGCGCGGCGCGCAGCCCATAGCCCGGCTATGGGCAAGCGTTGCAACGCCGCAGACCGCCCG
>JAITWT010000126.1 GCA_031285125.1 Burkholderiaceae bacterium
GGCGGTCTGCGGCGTTGCAACGCTGGCCCATAGCCGGGCTATGGGCTGCGCGCCGCGCCTTGCATCCCCTCCCGAAAAGGCCTCTGCGTGAGCCATTTGAGATCGTAAACAGGTTCTTACTGGCATAACGGGACTAAAGCCACCCCGAATCATGATAAGGTATCACCCTAAAAATGGCCGTTCCGGAACCTTGATCACAGGTCCGTCACGGCACGGATGAGCGCCCGCACGCGCCGTTTTGGGGCGGCGAACCTGCGCGCCATCGGTTACAAGTTCTGTTTTGAACGTCAAGAGGCTCCCATGATTCGAGAAGTTGAAGGCGATATTCTTCTGAGCAAGGCTCAAGTCATTGCCCACGGCATCGCGCCGCAAGACCATTTCGACAGTGGCCTGGCGTTGGCGCTGCGCGAGCGCTGGCCTTCGATGGTGCGCGATTACCGCCATGCCGCCCGTGCCCATGCCCTCGAACCCGGCAGCATCTGGCCCTGGACCGGGGTGGACGAACACGGCGGCGCGCGCTGCATCGTCAACCTGATCACGCAGACCATGCTGCACACGGGCCCGACCGCCAAGCCGGGCAAAGCCACGCTCGAAAACGTTGGCCACTGCCTGCGTGAGCTGGCCAAGTACATCCAGAAAGAAAAAATCAGCAGTCTTGCGCTACCGCGTTTGGCAACCGGCGTCGGCGGGCTGCTTTGGGGCGACGTCAAGCCGGTGCTGGCAAAGCACCTGGGCGGGCTAGATATTCCGGTGCTTGTTTACGAGATCTACCGCAAGGGCGTACCCGCCAATGAGAAACTGAGCTGATGGCGCTTTGCCGCGCCGCGCCGCGAACGAAAAACGCGCCCTCGGGCGCGTTTTTTCTTGGCTTTTTCTGAGCCCTTACTTTGTCACGACCCGGACCATCTCAAGGCACTTGTTCGAATACCCCCACTCGTTGTCGTACCAGGTCACCACCTTGATGAAGGTGCCATCGAGCGCGATCCCTGCATCGGCATCAAAGATCGAGGTGCGCGGATCGCCCCGGAAGTCGGTGGCGACGACTTTGTCTTCGGTATAGCCGAGCACGCCCTTGAGCGCGCCTTCGCTTTGCGCCTTCATCTCAGCGCAAATGTCCTTGTAGCTGGCCTCCTTGAGGAGCTCGACGGTCAGATCGACCACCGAGACGTCCGAGGTCGGTACGCGAAAGCTCATGCCGGTGAGTTTTTTGTTGAGTTCGGGAATGACCACGCCCACCGCCTTGGCCGCGCCCGTGCTCGACGGAATGATGTTTTCCAGAATGCCGCGTCCGCCGCGCCAATCTTTATTGCTGGGGCCGTCAACCGTTTTTTGCGTGGCGGTGGCAGCATGCACGGTGGTCATCAGGCCGCGCTTGATGCCCCACTTGTCGTGCAAGACCTTGGCTACGGGCGCGAGGCAGTTGGTGGTGCAGCTGGCGTTACTGATAATGGCCTGGCCCGCGTAATTCTTCTCATTGACGCCATAGACAAACATCGGCGTGTCGTCCTTGCTGGGCGCGGACATGATGACCTTTTTAGCGCCCGCCTGAATGTGTTTTTGCGCGCCTTCGCTGGTCAGGAAGATGCCGGTCGATTCAATGATGACTTCGGCACCGACTTCATTCCACTTGAGCTCGGCGGGATCTTTGATGGCCGTCAGGCGGATCGGCTGACCATTGACAATCAACTGATTGCCCTGGACCTGGATTTCTCCTTCGAAACGGCGATGCACCGAATCGTACTGGAGCATATAGGCCAGGTAGTCGGGTTCCAGCAGATCGTTGATGGCGACTATTTCAATGTCATTCTTGAAGTTCTGCACCGCCGCGCGAAACACCATGCGCCCGATGCGGCCAAAGCCATTGATACCTACCTTGATTGCCATTTACTTTCTCCAGGGTTACTAAAAAAATGTTGAAAAAATGAAAAAATGAAAAAACGCTGAACAGATCACGCCAGCCGCAAGGAGTTTATTCAGCGTTTTTTAGTGAGATTGGGGGGTTAAAAATTGTTTGAGAACCGCGCGCTGTGCGCGCCTATTCCCTGCCGAGCGCCATCTTGACCGCCGTTGCCAAGTTTTCGGCAGTGAAGCCGAAACGCTCGAACAGCTCCTGCGCCGGAGCCGACTCGCCAAAGACGTTGATGCTCAGTACCGCGCATGCGCTGTATTTCCACCAACTGCCCGAGGCGCCCATCTCAGCCACGATGCGCGGCACGCCCACAGGCAGCAGGGCTCTTTTGTATTCGTCGCTCTGGCGGTCGAAAACGGTGGTCGAAGGCATCGAAATCACACGCACTGCGATCTTGTCCGCGGCCAGCAATTCTTGCGCGGCCAGCGCCAATTGCACCTCCGATCCGGTGGCGATGAGTATGGCCTGCGCGCTCTCGGACAGGCCCACCCGCGTGGGCTCGGCCAGCACATAGGCCCCTTTGCTGATTTCGGGCAATTCGGCCGTCTTGGGCAGGTAGGGCAGGTTCTGCCGTGAAAGCAGCAGCGCTGTCGGGCGCGCGCTGTTTTGCAACGCAACCGTCCAGGCGGCCACGGTCTCGGCGGTGTCGGCAGGGCGCCAGACATCGAGATTGGGAATCAGCCGCAGCGCCGCCGCGTGCTCGATCGGCTGGTGCGTCGGCCCGTCCTCACCCAGGCCGATCGAATCGTGCGTGAATACGTGCACCACGCGCAACTTCATCAGCGCGGCCATACGGATCGCGTTGCGGCTGTAGTCGCTGAAGGTCAGAAAGGTGCCGCCGTAGGGAATATAGCCGCCGTGTAATGCGATGCCGTTCATGACCGCGGCCATGCCGAATTCACGCACCCCGTAGTTAATGTGGCGCCCGATCTGACCCCCGTCCGTCTTGACCACCTGTCCGCGCGGATCAAAGCGCAATGGCGCGGTGGCGGCGGTTTGTGTCAGGTTCGATCCCGTCAGGTCGGCACTGCCGCCGAGCAGTTCAGGCAGCGCCGCGGTAAAGGCTTCGAGCACGATCTGCGAGGCCTTGCGGCTGGCCACGGTCGCGGCCTGCGTGTGCGCGGTCTCGGCGGCGGCGGCGGCCACCTGGTCGAACTGTTGGGGCAGTTCACCGCGCATCCGGCGCGTCAATTCGTCGGCCAGCTCAGGGTAGGCGGCAGCGTAAGCGGCGAAACGCTTGTTCCATCCCGCTTCGCGGCGCGCACCGGCGATCTTGGCGCTCCACTGCGCGTAAATCTTGGCAGGCACCTCGAACGGCGGATGGCTCCAGCCCAGCGCCTCGCGCGTGCGCGCAATCTCCTCGGCGCCGAGCGGTTCGCCGTGCGCTTTGGCCGTGTTGGCGCGGGTCGGGCTGCCTTTGCCGATCTGCGTCTTGCAGATGATCAGTGTGGGACCGTTCTGTGTCGCACTGTGTGTTTTGGCCTTCGTGATGGCCAGGCTGACGGCGTCCGCGTTATGGCCCACAACGGGGCCGATCACATTCCAGCCGTAGGCGCGAAAGCGCGCGGCGGTGTTATCGACAAACCAGGGCTTGACCGGGCCGTCGATCGAAATACCGTTATCGTCATACAGCGCGATCAGCTTGCTCAACTGCCACGCGCCCGCCAGCGCGCACGCTTCATGGCTAATGCCTTCCATCAGGCAGCCGTCGCCAAGAAAAACGTAGGTGTGATGGTCAACGATCTTATGGTTCGGGCGGTTAAATTCTGCCGCCAGCAGTTTTTCGGCCAGCGCCATGCCGACCGCATTGCTGAGGCCCTGGCCGAGCGGACCGGTGGTGGTTTCCACACCCGGCGTCACGCCGTATTCGGGGTGACCGGGCGTCAGGCTGTGCATCTGGCGGAACTGCTTGAGCTGCTCGATCGGCAGGTCATAGCCCGTCAGATGCAGCAGCGCATACAGCAGCATCGAGGCGTGTCCATTGGACAGCACGAAACGATCGCGGTTGGCCCAGTGCGGGTTGGCCGGATTGTGATGCAGGTGATCCTTCCACAGCGCGACGGCCATATCGGCCATGCCCATCGGCGCGCCGGGGTGGCCCGAGCGGGCGAGCTCGACAGCATCCATTGCCAACGCGCGGATTGCGTTGGCCATCAGAGCAGAGGCGACCATGGACAAGTTTCTCTTTCTGATTCAGAGGTTGAGTAAGGAAAACGTGGCATTCTAGGCGAAGGCACGCGCTGAACGTGTCTACGCAAGTGCTCACACCCGAAACGGGCATGCGCCGGTTGCAAGAGCCTGTTCAAAAGCATGGGGTCAGGCTGTCGCTGACAGCCAGGCTGTACGCTCCGGCGCGCACCCAGAGGCCGGGCTGAGGGATGGGCGAACCTCTGCGCATGAGCGATGCCGTGTCGATGGGGGGTGGCACTGCGCATTGTTGATGGGTTGATGGGATTCCTGCTCAGGCCTGTCCTGGTTCGCCCCCAGGGAGCAAGCGCCCAAGTTCAGCGCGTCTGCGCATCGAGCCAGCGCAGATAGTCGGCGCTGCCCCCGTCTATCGGCAGGCGCAACACTTCGGGCGTCTGGTACGGGTGATGCGCGCGGATGAAGGCTTCGAGCGCGGCGAAGCGGGCATTGCGCGTTTTGATGTTCAGCGCCCACTCGCTCTCGCGTTGCAACGCGCCTTCCCAACAGTAAACGCTGCGCACAGGATGCATTTGCACACAGGCGGCCAAGTGCGCCTTCACAATCGCGGCGGCAAGCGATTCGGCCTGCGCCTCAGTGGCCGTGGATGTCAGCACCAGGCAAGGGGCATCGGGATCGTCGAACGGATTCATGGCGATGGGCGGGCAACAGTGAATTCACAGCCCCCCGGAGAGGCCATTGAGCGACAACGGCCCGTTGAAGGGGTTCGGTCCAGCAACTGATCGGTATCCTTATCGGTGTCTTTATCGGTCTCTATTTCAGCGGCCCAGGCGCGGCGGTTTCCAGCGGCAGGCGCGCCACTTCATCGAGCAGCAAGGCGAATTGGCACGCCACGGCATCGAGCAGCGCATGGCCTTGCACGGCATCGGCGGCGGCGGCGTTGCCCGCGGCGCCAGCAGGGTTGAGATCCTGCATCGCCCAGCCGAGTTTGGCGCTGCGTCCGTTGCCGAGGATCGGGTAGCGTGCGGCGCGTTCGCGCCCTGTCGAGACGAAATCGGCAGCCCGGTCCATGCGCACTTGCGCGGGAGCGAGCGCCAGCATCAGCGCGGTTTCGCTCTGTCCGGCATGCACGTCGAAGCGCGCCGGGGCGAGATCCCCCAGCGGCAGATTGAACCAACTGGTGCTGACGACGATCAGCCCATGCGCCATCCGCAGTTCACGCGCGGCGATATCCATCAGCCCAGTGTGGCCGCCGTGCGTGCTCAGCAGGACCAGCTTGCGCACGCCCGCGCGCGCCACGCCCGCGCCGATTTCCTGGCACAGGCGCAGCAGCGTTTCGCCCGACAGCGTCAGCGTGCCCGGGTAATGGACGTGCTCGGGGCTGTGCCCCACCGGCAGGGTGGGCAGAAACAGCGCGGGCAGATCGGCGGGCAACCGTGCGGCCACGGCGCGCACGATGCCCTCGGCCAGCACACTGTCCACGCCCAGCGGCAGATGCGGCCCGTGCTGCTCGATCGCGCCCAACGGCAGCACGGCCACGGTACGCACGGGATCGAGCGCGGCGAAATCCAGCGTGTTCAGTTCGGCCCAAAAGCGGGGCAGCGGTGAATGCATCACAGCATCTTAGAGCCTTCAACCCCATCCAACCTAGACAGAGATCAACGCAGCCGGGCACGCCATGGGGATCCGCCGCCAGACCGTGCGCGGCAGCGGCCAGACGCCGCTACTATCGGCACCATGCTCCGTCCCCTCCTTGCCGTTGCCGCCATGCTGCTGGCCGCCGCGCTCCCCGCGCGGGGCCAATCGCCGGCGGCGCCGATCGCGGCCCCCCCGGCGGCTGCGCCCATCGGCTCTTTTGCGCCTGCCGCGCGCGCTGGCGCCGAACGGACAACGCCGCACGTGCACGCCGAATTGCTGGCGCATGCGCCGCAAGGCGTGGCCGCCGGTCAGCCGCTGTGGGTCGGATTGCGCCTCACCCACCAACCCCATTGGCACACCTATTGGAAGAATGCCGGCGACTCGGGTCTGCCCACCGAACTGCGCTGGACGCTGCCCCCGGGGATCGAGGCCGGCCCGATCGACTGGCCCACGCCGTCCAAAATCGCCGTCGGCCCCCTGATCAATTACGGCTATGCGGGCACCGTGCTGCTGCCCGTGCCATTGACCGTCACGCCGGCGTTCAAGGCACCGCTGGTGGGCGGCAGCATCACGATCAAGCTGCACGCCAGTTGGCTGGTGTGCCGTGAAGAATGCGTGCCCGAAGAGGGCGACTTCGCGCTCACGCTGCCCGTGGCCAGTTCGACCGCGCTCAACGCCTCGGCGTTCGACGCGGCGCACGCCGATGTGCCGCAAGCGCTGGCCGCGCCAAGCGAAGCACAAATCGAAGGCCAGACGCTGAAGCTGCGGGTGGCCGGATTGCCCGCCGCCGCACGCGGGCGCACCTTGACCGTGTTTCCTGAAATCGGTAGCGTGATCGACGACGCCAAAGATTCGAGTCAAGCGTGGCATGGCGAGGTCTGGACCGCGACACTGCCGCTATCGCCCCAGCGCAACCAAAGCCCGGGCACGATGCCACTGGTGCTCGCGCTAGCCGACAGCGCGGCGGCCCGCGCCGGTGCTGGTGCCGGTGCAGCCACCGATGCGGTTTCCGATACGGCTTCCGGCCCCTCCTCCGCGCCCGTGCGCGCTTGGCGCACGGAGGCCGCGGTGCACGGTATTTGGCCTGCTCCTGCCGCCGCGCCGCCCCTTCCGCCGACATTGCCGGTGACGCCGCAAGCCAACGCACCAGGGAATGCGCCAGGGCATGCACCAGAAAACGCGAACGCAAACAGCGGTGCAAACATCCCCGGCGCGGGGTCTGCCGCGCGCATCCCAGCCGCTCACGCGACCTTCGCGCTGGCGCTGCTGGGCGCCCTGATCGGCGGCCTGCTGCTGAACCTGATGCCTTGCGTTTTCCCGGTGCTGGCGATCAAGGTGCTGAGCTTCACGCACCAAGCAGACGATCGCCACGGCCACCACAAAGCCGCGCTGGCCTACAGCGCGGGCGTGATCCTCTCGTGCTTGGCACTCGGCGGCGCGATGCTGGCGCTGCGCGCAGCGGGCACGCAACTGGGCTGGGGCTTTCAATTGCAGTCGCCGGCGATGGTGGCCGCGCTGGCCGCGCTGTTCACCTTGATCGGGTTGAACCTGGCGGGGGTGTTCGCGTTCACCAGCATCGTGCCTCCTGCCTTGGCCGGCGTGCAAACGCGGTATCCCCGGGGCAACGACTTTCTCTCCGGTGTGCTGGCCGTGCTGGTGGCATCCCCTTGTTCGGCGCCCTATATGGGCGCCTCGTTGGGCTGGGCGATCGTACTGCCCGCGGCGCAAGCGCTGGGACTGTTCGGCGCGCTCGGCCTTGGGCTGGCGCTGCCCTATCTGGTGGCGGGCTTCGTGCCCGCGGTGGTGCGCCTGCTGCCCCGGCCCGGCGCTTGGATGGAAACGCTGCGGCGCCTGCTCGCCTTCCCGATGTTCGGCACCGTCGCCTGGCTGGTGTGGGTCCTCGGCCAGCAAAGCGGTATCGACGGCGCAGGCGCGCTGTTGGCACTGCTGGTGGCGCTGTCGGCCATTGTGTGGGCGCTCACGTTGCGCGGCTGGACGCGCGCGCTGATGACCCTGGCCTTGGGCGCCATCACGGTGTGGATGGCCAGCCAGATCGGCGCGTATATGCTGCACGATGGCGCACCCGCCGGCACCGCGCAGACCCGCGCCAACGCGCAGGCCCGCCAGCAAACCAGCGCACCGGCCGACGAACGCTGGGCGCCCTGGTCGCCCGCGCGTGTCGATGCGCTGGTGCGCGCGGGCCGGCCGGTCTTCGTCGATTTCTCCGCGGCGTGGTGCGTCACCTGCAAATTCAACGAAAAAACGACGTTGGCCGATGCCCAAGTGCTGGCCGCCTTCGATGCCCGCCACGTCGCGCTGCTGCGCGCCGACTGGACGCGGCGCGACCCCGCCATCAGCGCCGCACTGGCCGCGCTCGGACGCAGCGGCGTGCCCGTTTACGTGCTGCACGCCCCCGGCCAGCCCCCGCGGGTGCTCACTGAAATACTCAGCAAAAACGAGGTGCTCAAGGCGCTTGCCGCGCTGTAAGCGGTTCGAAAAAAGAACCGTGCCCGGCCTGCGGTCTAGGCGTCTATAGCGCCTGCTTTCATCTCTCTTCGCGCGCGCGGGGTCACGAAACTTTTCAACAATGCAGTCATCCAAATGTTTCTTTTTTTGTTTTGTCGTCTCGTCTCACGTCTCACGGATACCGCCCCCGGTGAATGCCGAAGAAACGATTTCATGGGTCCTTGGTCCAGTAAAAGCCACCACAGTACATAAGTCTTTCGTTTAACTTTTGGCATAAAAGAAGCGCTAGACAAGCCCCGTGCGACGGATGCATACTGGCTTTGGGTGGGAACATTGGCGGGAACGTTCGCGCAGACTTGCATTCAGAAATTCACAAGGAGACCTTGATCATGGCAACCCCGATCCATTCTGCTGTTTTCGCTGTGCGTCAGACCCGCGCGGTGTTGAGCCGCGCTTCGCGTCGCGCTGTGATGACGGCCGCCATGGCTTTGGGCGCGACCTTGCTTATAGGCAGCAATGCCCTGGCAGCCCCCGCGGTCGGCCAGAAAGCACCCGATTTCGTCGCCATGGATACGCGCGGTCAGCAGCACAAGCTGTCGGACTTCGCGGGCCGCTATGTGGTCCTTGAATGGACCAACCCCGGTTGCCCCTTCGTGCGTAAGCACTATGAAAGCGGCAACATGCCGGCGACGCAGAAATCGGCCACCGCGCGCGGCGTGGTGTGGCTGTCGATCGATTCAACCGCGCGCGACTCGACCGATTACCATCCGCCGGCCGCGCTGCAACGCTGGCTCGACGATCACGCCTCCCACGCAACGGCGGTACTGATGGACGAGGATGGCGTGATCGGCCAAGCCTACGGTGCGCGCACGACACCGCACATGTTCATCATCGACCCGCACGGGGTGCTGATCTACGCCGGCGGCATCGACAGCATCGCTTCGACGCGCAAGGAAGACATTCCCGCCGCGACCAACTACGTCAACCGGGCGCTGGCCGAGGGGCTCGCGGGCAAAACCATCTCCCAATCCGTGTCGCGCGCTTATGGCTGTTCGGTGAAGTACAAATCCTAAGAATGGCGCCGATGAACGCCGGTGCCGACGCCACCCCCAACATCCCCGCACTGCTCGCACGCATCCGTACCATCGCGGTCGTCGGCCTGTCGCCCAAGCCGCAGCGCACCAGCTACGAAGTGGCCGATTACATGCGCCGCCAAGGCTACCGCATCGTGCCGGTCAATCCAAACACACGCGAGGTGTTCGGCATGCGCGCCTACCCGAGCTTGACCGCGGCAGCGCAGCACGAATCCATTGATCTGGTCAATGTATTCCGTAACGCTGAAGACGTCCCCCCGGTGATCGATGAGGCGATAGCCATCGGTGCGCCCGCCGTGTGGCTGCAACGGGGCATCCGCCACGATGCGGCCGCCGCACGCGCGCGCGCCGCCGGCATTGTGGTGGTGCAGGACCATTGCATCATGGTCGCGCACCGGCACATCAAGGACTGAGCGCAACAGGCGTGGCAAAACAGCGCCGATCGCCAAGCCCATCGCGGCACCGCACGCGCCGTGCGCCACAACCGCGCGCCGAGAAACCAGAAACGCCTGCCGTCCCGAACACAAAGCGCGCCGGCTTGTGCCATGCCCGGGGGGCTCCGTCAGGCCCTCGATGTTGCGGTTCGCATCGCCCGCCACGCCCCGTGCGAAGCGGCCCTCAGCGACCCCAGCGGGTCGGGGCCTGTGTCATGCTTTTGAAGCAGGCTTCATGATTTAATTTACGCTATGACCTCCCGCTTCCGCCATGTCGCGCTCATTGGCAAATACCTGCCCCGCGATCCTGCTACCCCGCCGGCAACGCACGCGGGCGCGCATGACGAAGTCCTCGACACCATCGCCGATTTCCTGCGCGCGCAAGGCTGCCAGGTCTCGCTGGAGCGTTCAGCGCTGCAAGACGCATCGGCCGCGCGTTATCCGGTGCTCAGCGTCGAGGAAATCGGACAGCGTTGCGACCTGGGTCTGGTGTTGGGCGGCGATGGCACCATGCTGGGCATCGGCCGCCAGCTCGCGCCTTATGGAACACCGTTGATTGGCATCAACCGGGGCCGTCTGGGTTTCGTCACCGACATTCCGCTCAAGCACTACCAGGTCACGCTCGCGCCGATGCTCGCGGGCGAATACGAAGTGGAAGAGCGCGGCATGTTGCACGCCCAGGTCCTGCGCCAGGACCAGTTGGTGTTCGAGACACAGGCGCTCAACGATGTGGTGGTCAACCGCGGCGCGACCGCCGGCATGGTTGAACTGCGCGTCTCGGTCGGGCGCCATCTGGTGGCCAACCAGCGCGCCGATGGACTCATCATCGCCACGCCCACCGGTTCCACGGCCTACGCGTTGTCGGCGGGCGGCCCGATCGTGCATCCGGGCGTCGCCTGCTGGGTCATGGTGCCGATTGCCTCGCACACACTGTCCAACCGTCCCATCCTGCTGTCCGATACGGACCAAGTTTGCATTGAGATCGTCGCCGGCCGGGGCGCGAGTGCGAACTTCGACATGCAATCGGTTTCGACGCTGATGCACGGCGACCGCGTGATCGTGCGCCGCTCCGAACACCGGGTGCGCCTGCTGCACCCGACCGGCTGGAGCTATTTCGACACGCTGCGCAAAAAACTGCATTGGAACGAAGGGTGCGTATGAGCCGCCGCCCCGCCCCCTCCGCCTCCTCCGCGCCCGCTGCGGGCGGCTCGGCCACCGCTTCAAGCGTGCCATCCCAGCGGCTGGGCCAAGCCGGTTGCGCGGAATGCCTGGTTTGCGCCTGCCGCGCGGCCCTGGTTGCCGCGGTGTTTCATACGTCGCTGAAGACACGCAGCGCCATGGGAAACTGAAATGCTGCGCCGCATCTTCCTGCGCGATTTCGTCATCGTGCGCGTGCTCGACATCGAACTGCACGCGGGCTTTTCCGCGCTCACGGGCGAAACCGGCGCGGGTAAGTCGATTCTGATCGACGCCTTGCAACTGGCGCTGGGCAGCCGGGCCGACGCGCTGGCCGTGCGCGAAGGCGCGCAGCGGCTGGAGGTCTGCGCGGAATTCGACAGCCGCCCGGCGCTCGACGCTTGGCTCGACGCCGGCGGTTTCGATCCCGGCCAAACGCTGCTGTTGCGCCGCAGTGTCGATCTGCAAGGACGCAGCCGCGCTTGGATCAACGGCACCCCAGCCACCGCCGCGCAACTGCGGGAACTCGGCGCTCACCTGCTCGACATCCACGGCCAACACGCCTGGCAGAGCTTGACGCGCCCCGATGCGATGCGTGATCTGCTCGACGGCTATGCGGGGGTGAACCGCGGCGCGCTCGAGGCCGCTTGGCAAACCTGGCGGCAGGCGCGTGACGCGCTTGAGGCGGCGCGCGGCGCACAAGATTCGCTGCAACGCGAGCGCGAACGGTTGCAATGGCAGATCGGCGAGCTGAGCGCACTCGCCCCCGGCGCCGGAGAATGGGACGAGCTTTGCGCCGCGCACACGCGAGCCGCCCATGCCCAAACGCTGATCGACGCCGCTGCGGGCGCAAGCGGCGGACTCGAAAACGACGGCACCGGCGCGCTGTCCGCCTTGGAGCGCGCGCGCGCGCTGCTGCAAGATAGCGCACACATCGAACCCGAATTCAAGGCGCTGGCTGAGGTGCTCGCCAGTGCCGCGGCCCAGGCGGCCGACGCCGCGCACAGTCTGCACGCCTACCTGCGCCGCGCCGAGGCCGACCCCGAGCGCTTGGCGCAACTGGATGCGCGCATGAGCCAGTGGGTCTCGCTCGCGCGCCGCTACCGCCGAACGCCCGCGGAGCTGCCCGAACTGCTCGCCGCCTGGCAAGAGGAGCTGCGCACGCTCGATGCCGCCGCCGATTTGAATGCACTCGAAAGCGCCGAGCGCGAAGCACAACAGACCTGTCTGAAAGAAGCGCAAGCCATCAGCACACGGCGCCAACAGGCCGCCCCCCGGCTGGCCCAAGCCGTCACGCAAACGATGCAAGGGCTGGGCATGGCGGGCGGCGCCTTCGCCATCACCTTGCAGCCGCTGGCGCAAGCCGCGCGCCACGGTTTGGAAGACGCGGCTTTCCTGGTCGCCGGTCACGCGGGCAGCAGCCCGCGCCCAATCGGCAAGGTGGCCTCTGGCGGGGAACTCTCGCGCTTGGCGCTGGCCATCGCAGTCACCACCAGCGGCCTGGGCAGCGCGCAAACGCTGATCTTCGACGAAATCGATGCGGGCATCGGCGGCGCGGTGGCCGAAACGGTCGGGCGGCTGATGCGCCAGCTCGGGCGCGACCGGCAAGTGCTGGCCGTGACGCACCTGCCGCAGGTGGCCGCCTGCGCCGATCACCATCTGCGCGTCGCCAAAAGCCGCGTCGAGGAAGCAGGCGCGACGCGCACCTACAGCACCGTCGAAGCGCTCGATGACGAAACGCGCGCGCCCGAAATCGCGCGCATGCTGGGCGGCGAACGCCTCTCGGCCACCACGCTGGCCCACGCATGCGAGATGCTGGGCGCGGCACAAAGCGACGCGGGCCGGCCGCCGGCCGCACCCGCGCCACCGGCCCACCCCTCGGCAACGCCGCGATCCCCCCGGGAGCACGTACGATGAGCCTCGATCTGGTCCTGATTACTGGCATGTCCGGCTCGGGCAAATCGGTCGCGCTGCACGCGCTTGAAGACGCCGGCTACTACTGCACCGACAACCTGCCGCCTGAACTTCTCGGCGCTTTCGTGACACTGCAACGTGAGCGCCAGACCCGGCGCGTGGCGGTGGCGATGGATGTGCGCAGCGGCGCTTCACTGCTGCAGGTTCCGCATCAACTCGACACCTTACGCCAAGGCAGCGGAACGCTGCAGTCGATTTTTCTGGATGCCACCACCGATGCGCTGATCAGGCGCTTTTCCGAAACGCGCCGCCGCCATCCGCTGTCGCGCCCGGAAGCCAGCGATGACGGGGAGAGCGATAACGCGAGCGAACCGGCCCAGGCGCTGACGCAAGCGATCGAGCGCGAGCGCGAGCTGCTGGCCGGTCTGCGCGAAGGTGCCGACCTGATCGATACCAGCCTGATCCGCCCCGCGCAATTGCAAAGCTACATCAAGGCGCTGATCGCGGTACCGCATGAAAGCACGCTCACGCTGGTGTTCGAGTCTTTCGCCTTCAAGCGCGGCGTACCGCTGGATGCCGACTACGTTTTCGACGTGCGCATGCTGCCCAATCCGCATTACGCCCCTACGCTGCGCCCACTCACGGGCCGCGATGCACCGGTCGCCGCCTGGCTGCAAGAACACGGGGAAGTTGCGCGCATGCAAGAGGATATCGGCCAGTTTCTGCGGCATTGGCTGGACGCCCTCGCGCGCGACCATCGCAGCTATGTCACCGTGGCCATCGGCTGCACCGGCGGGCAACATCGCTCGGTGTATCTGGTCGAGCAACTGGCGCAACGCTTCAGCATGCACTGGGCCACGCTCAAGCGGCACCGGGAATTGGATGGGGGCTGACCCCATTTTCAATTCAATCGAAAA
>JAITWT010000069.1 GCA_031285125.1 Burkholderiaceae bacterium
CTGTCACCGCAGGTGGAACCGCCGCCGCAGCTGCCGCTGCTGTTGGACAGGAGTCTGAGTGCGGACACGCTGTTTGCCTTTGATCGGGCCGAGCTGCGCAATCTGACGCAACTGAATGCACTGATTCAGCAAATCGGCACGTTCCAGGCGGTCTCGCGTGTGGATGTGCTGGGCTATACCGACCGCATCGGCACGTTGCGCTACAACATCGAGCTGTCGCAGCGGCGAGCGGCCGCGGTGCGCAACTACATGCAAAGAAGGGGCGTGGCGCCGAATCTGATCAACGTCCGGGGTATGGGTCCGTCCAAGCCGGGTCAAGGCGCAGCATGTCCCAAGGGGATGGGCCGCGACCGGCTGATTACTTGCCTGGCCCCAGACCGGCGTGTGGAGGTTCGCGTCTTTGGCACGGTGAGCAACAATGCCCAGCCGTGACCCCGCCGTGATGGCAGGGTAGCTCACTAAGCAAAGGCGTATGCATGCAAAGCGCCCCTCGCGATTGCGGGGGGCGCTTTGTGTTTTTATCTGAAAAGAAGTGAATCAGGCTGCCAGCGCAGCCAGCCAATAAAGGCAAAGACGCCAAGAAAAAAGGCGCAAGGCCAAAACGCGCAAGACGGGGCCCTCTTCAAAAAGCACGAACGGACCGGCGCTCAGCGCATATCCGCCCTTGGCACGGCACGTAACGCCGTCCCAACAAAGATCAGCAAGGGCTATGCGCCGCCCGAAGCCTTTTTGGATGCACGTTTGCGCGCCACGGGTGCGGCGCGTTTGCGTGCGGGCGTTGTCTTGGCGGCAGCGGGTGGCTCAGACGCCGCGGCTTTTGGCGCCGCCGCCGCGCTAGATTCAGATGCGGCCGGCACTTGCGCCGCCGAAGGCCCCGCAGACCCTGGAATCGCAGAGGGTAAAGACGGCGGCACAGCCGAAGCAGCACCGTGCAGCGCTTGCGCCGCGATGCTCTGAAACTGCTCGGTCAGCGCGTTCCACCATTGCATGGGATCAATCAGGCTCGCGTTGCCGGCGGGTTTGCCCGTTGCCTTGTGCGCGGCCTTGCCCGGGGTTTGTGCCGCCGCCACGCCCTTGGCGCTGTTGGCCAAGGTTTCGCTCAGGTCTTGCATGCGCAGGTTCATGCCGCGCAGGGTTGACAGCGTCATCTTCTGCACTTCCAGCGCTTGCACCGAGGCCTTCAGTGCGATCAGGTTTTGCTCAAGCCAGAACTGCACCGCGCGCATCTCGCGCAGGCGCTTGTCGACTTCCTCGACGCTGAGGGTCGGGGCGATCCAGTTGGACAGATTGGCGATCCCGGGCAGGGTTTGCGTGCTGCTGGCCGCTTGGCCTCGGGCCAGCTTGCGCAGATAGTCAAAACCGGGGATATACGCGCTGAAGTCAAAGGGTAACGGGGTTTCGGGCATGGGGTTGTCTCCTTGGGGGTGGTGTTGAAAGCGGAAGGGAAGTTTCAAACATCAAACGGCAGGCCGGATCCCCGGCGTGTCATTGCGTGTGCATATGCATATGCGTGGCGTTCGCGGTGTTGCTCCCTGCCGCGCGCACCGGCAGGTGCAGTATCTGGGTGTGGGGCACGTCGCTTGGAGGGATCACGAAACTCAGCTCCAGTGGCACGGTACCGCCTGCGGGCAAGGGTGCCTTGAGGTCCATCAGCATGATGTGATAGCCGCCGGGCTTGAGTTCGACCGGGCGTCCTGCGGGCAAGGCCAAACCGCCTTGGACGGCGCGCATCTTCATGGTATCACCCTCGTGCAGCATTTCGTGCACTTCGGTCACGCCGGCCACCGGGGTGGAGGCGCCGGTCAGGCGCATATCGACGGGTGCGGTCAGTGTCATGAAAGCGCCCGTGCCGCTCTGGCCCGCAACGGCCGTGCGCACCCACGCATCCTGCACTTGAACGGCTGCGTTGGCCGCTGACGCTGACGCTGCGAAGGCGTGCGGTGCCGGGGTTTGGGCACGGGCTCCTCCAAAGCCCGCCAACATGGCGCTCAAGGCCATCCAGAGCAACGGTGTTTTCACTTTCATAGAAATCCTTTGGGTCCAATACGCGAACAAAGCATGAAAAAGAGGGGTGAATCTATCCTATAACGCGGGGCTGCCGCCGCCGCGTACAACCCTGCGGTGCACAACGGCATCACGTTGCATTCGCCCGGGATCAGTTCGTATCGACAGCCTGCGCCTGCTCGATACGCTGCGCCAAATGGGCCAGCGCTTCGTCGACCTGATCGACCAGGATCAGCGACAAATCGCCCGGTTGCAAGCGCGCCAGCGCAGTGTCGATGGCGCTGAATTCGCCGCGGATTTCGTCGATGTTGCGGGTGCGGCTGGCGCCTTGCAGGCCCTGGCGCAGCAAGGCCAGCACTTCGCCGTCAGCGCGGCCGCGCTGGGCGGCATCCTGGTAGAGGATCACGTCGTCGAAGACCGCGCCCAGAATCACGGTTTGCTCGCGGATGTCTTGATCGCGCCGGTCGCCCGCGCCGCTGATGACGACCGAGCGCCGCCGCGCGGGCATGGCCTGCACCGCCTGCACCAGCGCGCGCATGGCGTCGGTGTTGTGACCGTAGTCGGCGATCACGGTGGCGCCCTTGTAGTCCATCACGTTGAAGCGCCCGGGCACGCCGGCGGTGTCGCTGTTGAAGCTGGACAGGCCGCGGCGGATGGTGTCCCAATCGAGCCCCAGGGCCCAGGCCGCGGCCAGCGAGGCCATCACGTTTTCGACTTGGAAGCCGATCGCGCCGCCGCGCGTGACGGGCACGTCGCTCAAGGCCACGCGCTCGCGCCATGCGCCTTCGGCGGCGATGATGGCACCTTCATCGACATAGACGGTGCGTTTGCCTTGCGCGCGGTGGGTGGCCATCACAGGATGGTTGCGGTCGGCGGCAAAGTAGATGATGCGGCCCGGACAACCCGCCGCCATCGCGGCGACGTTGGGATCGGCGGCGTTGAGCACCGCATAGCCGCCAGGGGCGACGTTGCGCACGATGACGCGCTTGAGCACCGCCAGCTCTTCGAGCGAATTGATGTAGTTCAGCCCCAGATGGTCGCCGGCGCCGAGATTGGTGACCACAGCGACATCGCAGCGGTCGAAGCCCAGTCCTTCGCGCAGGATTCCGCCGCGCGCCACCTCGAACACCGCCGCCTCCACATGCGGGTGCAAAAGCACGTTGCGCGCGCTGCGCGGGCCGGAGCAATCACCGCTGTCGGTCTGGCGGCCATCGACGTACACCCCGTCGGTGTTGGTCATCCCGGTGCGCAGGCCGCTGGAGGCCAACAAGTGGTTGATCAGGCGCGTGGTGGTGGTTTTACCGTTGGTGCCGGTGATGGCGACCACGGGGATGCGGCCGTCATCGCCGGGGGCGAACAGCGTATCCATCACCGCCTCGCCCACCGGCCGGCCGCGTCCGAAAGACGGCGCGATGTGCATGCGCAGCCCTGGCGCGGCATTCAATTCGACAATGCCGCCGCTTTGTTCTTCCAGCGGCAGCAGCACGTTTTCGCAGACCATGTCCACGCCGCAGATATCCAGTCCGACCATCTGCGCCGCATCGACCGCGCGCGCGGCGATTTCGGGGTGCACGGTATCGGTCACGTCGGTGGCGGTGCCGCCGGTGGACAGGTTAGCGTTGTTGCGCAAGATCACGCGCTGGCCGAGCGCAGGCACGCTCTCGGGGGTCATGCCCTGGGCCTGCAGGCGGCCCAGGGCAATGTGGTCAAGGCGGATTTTGGTCAGCGGAGTGGCGTGGCCTTCGCCGCGGCGCGGGTCTTGGTTCACCGTGTCAACCAATTGGCGCACGGTATGCGTGCCATCACCGACCACTTGCGGCGGATCGCGCCGCGCAGCGGCAATCAGCCGGTCGCCCACCACGAGCAGGCGGAAGTCGAAGCCCGGCAGGAATTTTTCGACGATGACCTGGCCGTCGTATTCGAAGGCGGCGGCGTAGGCGATGTCCAGTTGCTCGCGGGTACTGATGTTGACGGTCACGCCCTTGCCCTGATTGCCATCGCGCGGTTTGACCACCACGGGCAGCCCGATTTCTTGGGCCGCGGCCCAGGCGTCCCCGGCGCTGCTGACCGGACGTCCGCGTGGCACCGGAACGCCGGCGGCGTCCAGCAGCTGCTTGGTCAAATCTTTGTCTTTGGCGATCGCCTCGGCGATGCCGCCGGTACGGTCTATTTCGGCGGCCTGAATGCGGCGCTGGCGCACGCCCCAGCCGAGCTGCACCAGGCTGCCGCGCGTCAGGCGCCGGAACGGAATGCCGCGCGTGACGGCGGCTTCGACGATCGATCCGGTACTCGGGCCCAGACGCTCGTGTTCGTCGAGTTCGCGCAGGCGCGCGACGGCTGCGGCGCAATCGAAGGCGGCGTTGCCGCGGCTGTTTAACGCGGCGGTGATCAACTGCTCGGCCAGCGCCATCGCCAAACGTCCGACGGCTTCCTCGCTGTACTGCACCGCGATCTGATAAATGCCGGTTTCGGTGGTGGGCGCGATGTGGCTGAAGATGACCGGGCAACCGGCCTGTGCCTGCAAAGCCAGCGTGGCATTTCCCAGCACATGCGCGAGCGACAGCGGCTGATTGAGCATGGCTGGGCGCAGTTCGCCAACGGTTGGGAACAGGGCGCGCAACCGGGTCTCGAAGCCGGGCAGTCCTTCAATGGCGTTTTCGGCGCCGTCACAGTGCACGATCGCTTGAATCGAGGTGTGCCGGCTCCACAGGTTGGGCCCGCGCAGCGCGCGGATGCGGGTAACTTCCATGAGTGTGTGAGGAGGGAAAGATCGTGAAGGTTCAGTCGGTTTGTGCGGGGGGCGGTGCGGCGGGCCCGCGGGAGGAGGAGGACGGTGGTGTTGCGCCGGCCGGAGAAGGCGCGGGAACTTCCGCGTCGAAGGCCTGTACGCCCGCGCCAATGAGGTTCAGCGGAATGCCCAGCGCCCAGCCGGCGGCGACGGCGGCCAGCAGGCTTTCCAGGCTGATGCCCGCGTGTCCGGCGCGCCAGGCGCTGAGCAGGCCCAGGCCGGGCAGCGGCGATTCATTGGCGCCTTCGGAGAGAACGATGCGATCGGCCCGCGCCAGCACCGCCTTGCCCCCGGCTTGCCGGTGCGCCGCCAGCGCTTGCGCCGGAACGTCGGCTTGCGGATCGGCGCTGTACAGCACGACCGCGCCGTCGCACAGCGGCGCCAGGCCCGCGACGCGCGCATCGGCGGCGTTGAGCACCGCGCTGCCCTCGGGCAGCACCACATCGACCTGCGTGCGCAAGACGCGCACCATCTGGTCGCTCTCGTGAATGTCTTCCTCGGCCAGTTGTTCGAAACCGTCCAGGTCGGTGACGATACCGATTTCGCAGCGGTCGTAGGGCAGGCCGTCGCGCGTGATGGTCTGGGCATCGTTTTCGATCACCACGGCCTGTACATTGCAGTTGACGAGCAGGCTGCGGCCGGCGTCCCAGTTGGCGCTGTCGGCGCTTTGGACGCGGCGGCGGTCGAGGAACAAGCCGTCGCGGCAAGCCAGCCCGGTAAAGCGTCCGCTCAGGCTGATCAGCCAGGCCACCAGCCGCGCCAGCGCGGCGTTGTCATGCGAGCCGGCAATGCCGACGATCAGGATGCGCCCGGGCGCCTGTTCGTCTTCAGGGAACAGGTAATCGCAAATGGCGCGCCCCACCGGTCTGGGCGCGCCCACGGCGGGTTTCAGATGCACCAGCAGGTTCGGCCGGGCGTTGACCGCGATCACCGCGCCGCCTTGCGTTTGCAAGGGCTGGCTGATGTCGCGCGCCACGATGTCCACACCGGCGACGTTCAGCCCCGCAACCCGCACCGCCAGCAGCGCGGCATGGGCCACCTCGGGGTGCACCTGGTCGGTGCAATCGGCGCTCAGATTGCCGTTGCGTTGCAGGGTCACGACGCAGCCCGCGGCGGGCACCGATTCGGCATTCAATTGCTGACGCTGCAGTTCGAGCTGGAGCCGGGCATCGATGTCGATCACGTCCAGCGGGAACTCTTCTGCCGCACCGCGGCGCGGGTCGCTGTTGACTTGGCTGTCGATCAGCGCGCGCACGCTGGAGCGGCCATCGCCGGTGAGGGTCAGGGGCTCGCCGCGCACGGCAGCGACGACTTTGCCGCCGACGACCAGCAGACGGTGTTCCGCGCCGGGCACGAAATGTTCGACCATCACATCGCTGTCTTCGAGTTGGGCCAAGGGGAAAGCCGCCATGACTTCCTCGCGCGTGCGCAGATCGAGCGATATGCCGCGGCCATCGTTGACATCGGCCGGCTTGACCGCCACCGGCAGCCCGATCTCTTGCGCCGCCTCCCAAGCCTCCTCGGGCGATTCGACCACCCAGCCTTCAGGCACGGGTACGCCGCAGCTCTTGAGCAGCGGTTTGGTCAGGTCCTTGTTGTTGGCGAGGTATTCGCCGGTGGCGCTGGTGTCGTCGGTTTGTGCCGACCAGATCCGCTGTTGGCGCGCGCCGTAGCCCAGTTGCACCAGATTGTTGCTGTTCAGGCGGATATGCGGAATGCGGCGTTCGGTGGCGGCGTTGACGATACTCGCCGCGCTCGGGCCCAGGTAACAGGCATCCAGCTGCGCTTTGATGGTCTGTACGGCTTGATCCACATCTGCCGCGCTCAGCGGATCGGCGTTGATGGCGCCCATCACCAGCTTGTGGCCTTGCTGCAGCCCGGCGCGGGCCACCTGCTCGTCGTGCACCCGGAATACCATGCGATAGACGCCCCGGCGCGAGGTACTGCGCGTTTGACCGAACCCCGTGGGCATGCCCGCGAGGTTGAGCAATTCGATGATCACATGCTCGAGGATGTGGCCGGACCAGGTGCCTTCTTCGAGCCGCTGGATGAAGCCGCCGCGCTCGCCTACGCCGCAATAGTGCTCGATCAGCCCCGGCAGCAGCGCGGTCAGCCGCTGCGCAAAGCCTTCGATGGTGTTCGAGGGGTAGTCTTCGAGCGCGCCCAAATCGAGCCAGACTTCCAGTACCGGGCGGTACGTCCAGATGTTCGGGCCGCGCAGATAGCGTATGCGCAGGAGGCGGATGTCGTCAAAACGGGGCATGGAGGCGTTCAAAATATGGAATATTTGAGCCGGTCAAGCCGACTGGGTTGGCGCGGCTGACTATTATGGGCAATTTGGCGCTGCGTTTGGCGCCGCTCAAGTGTCGTACAGCGCAAGCGCTGTCTCACAGGCGTCTGCACGTCAAATCGCGCCTTTCGGCCTGCAATCAGGAAAAGCATGCACCCACAAAACTCTCACGATGGTTTGCAAAGCGGGCCGGGCCGTGTCCCCGGAGTTTCCCACGGATTGCCCCACGAATTGACCGGCCCCGGAGAGGGTGAAGCCCTTTTGCAGACGCTCGAAAGTCAGCTCGCGCCTGCAGAAAGCGTTCTGGCGACGCTGCACATCGACCTTGACCGTGCGCTGCAATTTTCCGTGGGCGTGCTGGTTCTGACCCCCACCCGGTTGCTGTCCCGCCAAGGCGATGGTGCTTGGCAGACGTGGCCGCTGACCGCGCCTGATCTGGCGCTGAACGCCAGCGATTACGCCGGGATCGGTACGCTCGATCTGGTTGACGCCCAAGGTTTGCGCGCGCGCTGGCATTACACCCTGGGCGCGCAGGCGGCGGCGCTGCGGCTGCTCAGAGGCTTCGAGCAATGCCGTGCGGGCCAGGCGCAAGCCGTGGTGCAGGAGGCGCGCGGAGGCGAAAGCGCACAGGAAAGCGCCGATCCCGAAGCCAACGCGCCCCCTTCGACCTGGGTTCTGCTGCGCCTGTGGCGCTTCGCCAGGCCCTATAAAAAACAACTGATCGGCGGGCTGCTATTGACCCTGCTGTCCACCGGCGCCACGCTGGTGCCGCCGTATCTGACCATGCCGCTGATGGACGACGTTCTGATCCCGTTCCAGAACGGTCAGCACATTGCGGTCATGAAGGTGGCGATGTATCTGGGCGCGCTGCTGGCGGCGGCGCTGGTCGGCTGGGGCCTGGGCTGGGCGCGGACCTATTTGCTGGCGCTGGTTTCCGAGCGTATCGGCGCTGACCTGCGCACCGCCGCCTACCAGCATTTGCTGACGCTGCCGCTGGATTACTTCGGCGGCAAGCGCACCGGCGATTTGATGACGCGCATCGGCTCGGAGTCCGATCGCATCAATGTTTTTCTTTCGCTGTACGCGCTCGATTTCGTCACTGACGTGCTGATGATCACGATGACCGCGGTCATCCTGATTTCGATTGACCCGCTCCTGGCGTTGGTCACGCTGATACCGCTGCCCTTCATTGCGTGGATGATTCACAGCGTGCGCGATCGTTTGCGCATCGGCTTCGAGAAAACCGGCCGCGTCTGGAGCGAAATCACCAACGTGCTCGCCGACACCATTCCCGGCATTCGCGTGGTCAAAGCCTTCGCGCAGGAGCGGCGCGAGGTTGAGCGGTTTCGCCTCGCCAACCAGTACAGCTTGCAAGCCAACGACAGGGTCAACAAAACCTGGTCGCTGTTCACGCCGACCATCTCGCTGCTCACCGAGATCGGACTGCTGATCGTGTGGGCTTTCGGCATCTGGGAAGTCGCGCACGGCTCCATCAAGGTCGGTGTGCTGACGGCGTTCATCGCCTACATCGGGCGTTTTTACACGCGCCTGGATTCGATGAGCCGGATCGTCTCGATCACGCAAAAGGCGGCCACCGCGGCCAAGCGCATGTTCGACATCCTCGATCACGTGAACAGCGTGCCCGAGCCCGAACAGCCGGTGCGCATCGAGCGCGTCACCGGGCGCATCGATCTGAATCAGGTGGGGTTCCGCTACGGCGCGCGCGCGGTTATCCACGATGTGAACCTGGCCATCGAGCCCGGCGAAATGATCGGCCTGGTCGGCCACAGCGGCTCGGGCAAGAGCACGCTGGTGAATCTGATCTGCCGTTTCTACGATGTCAGCGAGGGCGCCATCCGGGTCGATGGTGTGGACGTGCGCCAGTTCGCCGTGACCGATTACCGGCAGCACGTTGGCCTGGTGCTGCAAGAGCCCTTTCTCTTTTTCGGCACCATCGCGCAGAACATTGCCTACGGCAAGCCGCAGGCCACGCGCGAGGAAATCGTCGCCGCTGCGCGCGCTGCGCATGCGCACGATTTCATCTTGCGCCTGCCGCACGGCTATGACTCGCTGGTGGGCGAGCGCGGGCAGGGGCTGTCCGGCGGCGAGCGGCAGCGCATCAGCATCGCGCGCGCGCTGCTGATCGATCCGCGCATCCTCATCCTCGACGAAGCCACTTCCGCCGTGGACACCGAAACCGAAAAAGAAATCCAAAGGGCGCTCGATAACCTCGTGCAAGGCCGCACCACGATTGCGATCGCGCACCGCCTTTCGACGCTGCGCAAGGCCAGCCGGCTGGTGGTGATGGATGCGGGGCGCATCGTCGAAGTCGGCCCGCACGACGATCTGATCGCGCGTCAGGGCGCCTATTGGCGTCTGTATCAGGCGCAAGCGCGCCAGCTCGAAAACGACGACATCGGTGCGCAAACCGAAACCGGCGCGCTCGCGCGCACCGCGCTGCCGCTGATCGAACCCACCGGGCCGATGCCCCAGTCCGAGCCGTCCAAATACGCGGCCGCGCCTACCGCAGGAGGAGTGTGATGACCGAACCGATATCAGCGCCCGCGGCGTCCGCGGTACCCACAGCGCCTGCCGCAGACCTGCAAAAAATTTTGCACCTGGACGCTTTGGAGCGCCTCGTGTACACCGATGCCCAAGGCAGCGCCAGCCCGGTGACCCCGGTGCGCGCTTTCGCCTTGAGCGCGCCCGACGAAGGGATTTCGCTGGTGGGCGCCGACGGACATGAACTGCTGTGGATCGCGCGCCTGTCCGATGTTCCGCGCGCGCCGCGCGCTTTGATCGAACGCGCTCTCGCCGTGCGAGACTTCGCGCCCGTGTTGCTGCGTCTGAACCGGATTTCCGGGTATGGAATGCCCAGCACCTGGGCGGTCAGCACCGACCGCGGCGATACCCGGTTCGTGCTGCGGGCCGAGGAAGACATCCGCCGTCTGGGCGATGGCGCACTGCGCATTACCGGCGCCGATGGCCTTCAGTTGCACATTCCGGACTTGCGCGCACTCGATCGGGCTTCGCGGCGCATGCTCGAGCGCTTTCTTTGATTCACGCCGATTCGGGCCGCGTCCATTGCCACAGTAGGGTGGCGGCCTCGGCCACGCCTTGGCGCTTGAGCGCGGAAAACAGCCGCACCTCGCCGCCGTTAATTTGCAGGCGCAGGATCGACAACGCCCGGGTGCCTTCGGCGCGGGAAAGTTTGTCGGCTTTGGTCAGCAGCACCAACAGGCGCAGCCCTTGCTCGATGCGCGCGCGGATCACCTCCAGCAAGATGTCATCGAGCTCGCTCAGACCGCGGCGCGGATCGCACATCAATACGACCGCGCGCAGATTGGCGCGCGTGAGCAGGTAGTTGGCCATCACCCGCTGCCAACGCAGCTTGGCCTCTTGCGGCACCGCCGCGTAACCGTAGCCCGGCAGATCGGCCAGCACGGCGTCGTCGCTGCGGCCTTTGCCGACGCCGAACAGGTTGATATGCTGTGTGCGCCCCGGCGTCTTGGATGCAAAGGCCAGCCGCGTTTGCTGCGTCAGGGTGTTGATTGCGGTGGATTTGCCCGCGTTGGAGCGGCCCACGAAGGCGATCTCGGGCAGGGCCAGCGCCGGCAGTTGTTCCAGGAGCGGGGCGCTCATCAGGAAATGCGCGGTATGCAGCCACCCCAGCGCGTTGTGCGCCTCGGGCGTGTTTTCGAGCGAATCCCGCTTGGACTGCAGGGGCGCGGAGGATGCCGCGCGCGGCGGAGTAGGAGGAGGCATAGTGCGGAACAGCAGGAGCAATCAAACAAAGCAAACCAGCCCCATGCTGGTCTAGACATTGTAAAATTAGCCAGTTTGCCTCTTCATTCAACGAACTCTTTGCCATGAAGCCGTTTGCACAAATTCTGTCCGTACTGATGGCCGCCAGCGCCGGCCTGTGTGTCAGCACCGCCTTTGCGGCGGGCGCTCCGGCTGCGCCGGATGCCGCCAAAGGGCAAGCCATATTCGGGCAAACCTGTGTGGCTTGTCACGGCCCGGACAGCAACTCTGTCATCCCGATGTATCCGAAACTGGCGCAGCAACACCCTGAGTACATCTTCAAACAGTTGGACGATTTCAAGACAAAAAAGCGTGACAACGCGATCATGTTCGGCATGGTGGCCACCTTGCCGGATGCGGCCGCTATGCGCGATGTCGCAGCCTACGTCGCGTCGCAAAAAGTTGCGCCGGGCGCGGCCAAGAATCCGGATACGGTCCTGTTGGGGCAGCAAATCTACCGCGGCGGTATCGCTGACCGTTCTATACCGTCGTGTTCGGGCTGTCATGGCCCCAGCGGTGCGGGGATGTCTGCACAGTTCCCGCGCCTGGGCGGCCAGCATGCCGAGTATGTCGTCACCCAGTTGACGGCTTTCCGCGATGGCACGCGCAACAACAACACGATCATGAGCGATGTGGCCGCCAAGCTCAACGACCGCGAGATCAAAGCGCTGGCTGACTACATCGACGGCTTGCACTGAGCGCGCGCAGCGGCATCAGCGCGTCACTACTTTTTAATACTTTGGGCGGGCGGCTCTGGATGGGGCGCCCGCCTTTGTCTTTGTTCTTTGTGTTTGTAGCGCCTGTTTTGTTTGCGATTCCAAAGGGGGAATGCACACCCGATTGGAAACAGGCGGCAAAAAGAATAAAGCCGCCCGGTCCTGTTGACCGGGCGGCTTTATCTTTTCAAGACGCAGGCCGCCGGATATTTTTGCGGCAGGCCGGGCAGACCGGCTTTACGCCTTTTTGCCCTCCTTTGTCCTTACCAGTTCACGCGCATGCCCACGCGCCCGCCGATCCCATGCGTGCGCTGGCCGCTGCCGATTGAGCGGTTGTACTCCACCGAGCCGAACAGACTCGTGTGCTGGCTGACTTGCGCGCTCAGCCCCACCTGTGCCTGTCCCCAGGAGCGGCCCAGCGTCATCTCCAGTGTCGTCGGATTCAGCCCATACACGTTGCTGAACGTGGTCTGTGCGTTGTCGTTGGTCGCCCCCCACACATTCAGCCGCAACCAGGTATTGAGCGCGCGCTGGCCGCCCAGTGGCCATTGGCCGTTGAGCTTGACACCCAAACGCCCATAACCCGTGCTCAGGTTCCCGTAAGAGATCCTGCTGTAGGCATCCGAGGTATCGCGCAGATTGATCGCTTGGTAAATCAACTGCCCTTGCGGCTCCAAGCTCCAGCCGCCGCCCAGTGCGAACGGGTAACCCCCTTCGAGCGACAGCGCAGCGCCCCAGCCGCTGGTTTTGCTCTGCTGTGCCATGACGGATTGGGTGCGCGCGTCGTACCAGGTCAATTGGCCCACGCCGTCGAGATACCAGCCATTGGGCCCCTGGTACGTCCAGTAGCCGCCCACACTGGTGCCCCAGGTCTTGGCGGTGCCTGCCTTCGCACCATAGATCGCGTTGACATCGGCATTCGCATAGGCCGAGGCAATGTAAACCCCGGCGCTGTTGTGTGCGCCGTTGGCGTCGGTCGCGCGCAGCAGGTCCATACCCGCCTGCGCGCCGCCGATGCTGGCGGTGTAGCTCGGGCCACTGTTCTGGAAGGATTGCAGGCTGTTGAGATTGACCCCCGTGCCGGCGTTGCCGGCATGGATGCTCTGGCCGAAGATGCGGCCCCAGGCGCTCGGATCGGCGTCCGGGGTGAACCCATTGCCGGCGCCAGCGCGGCGGGCCACGGGAGTCATGGCCGCAACGTTGTAGTCCATGCTGGTGCGGTCATCAAAGTTGCCCAGGGTGGCCAGCCCCACTTGGCTGGTCAGGGCCGACAGCGTCATATTGACCGGGACTTCGACCCGGTAGTTGGGGAGTTCAGTGGCCTGTGTCGATGACAGTTGGGTGAGTTGAGCCAATTGAGCCAATTGAGCCAGCTGTGCCGATTGGGCTGCCGACAGAGTTGACGTGCTGTCAGTACCAGTACCAGTACCAGTGCTCCAAGTACCCGTGCTGCCTGTACCCGTGCTGCCTGTACCCGTGCTGCCTGTACCCGTGCTGCCTGTACCCGTGCTGCCTGTACCCGTACTGCCCGTACCCGTACTGCCCGTACCCGTACTGCCCGTACCTGTGCTGCCCGTACCTGTGCTGCCCGTACCTGTGCTGCCTGTACCTGTGCTGCCTGTACCTGTGCTGCCTGTACCACTTGACGATGTCGTGCTGCTGCGCAGGTACCAGTTTTCCGGCCCGCTGCCATCAACGCTACCGTAATACAAGGTGTATTGGTAAGCGCCTGCTTCCACCGCGTTGCCCAGCGTAAATGCGCCTGCGGTTTTGCCGTTGTTGCCTTCCACGTTGACCAGCTTGATGCCGTTGCCCGTGGTCAGCGCGCCCAGTCCGCCGGTGTTGTTGACGATGATGCTGGCCGTACCGTCGACCGCGCTGCCATTGAGCGTCAGATTCAGCAGGTCACTCAATTGCGGGTTGCCGCTGTTCAGATAGGTGTTGAACAAGACTTGACTGCCCGTGCCGAAAGTCAGCTTATTGGTCGTGATGTTGAATGTGCTGTAGCCGCCCTGGGCATTGCCCGCGGGCGCGTTGCCGGCGATCGCCAGGCTGCCGGCCATCATCATCTGATCCGCGCGTACCGAACCCGCGATGCCGCCCGCAAGTTTCGAGCCTGCCTCCACCATGAAGATGGTCGGTGTCGAGCTTGAAACGTCGGAACCCAGGACACCATAGACCGCGTTGTTCTGCACCGCGAAGGTGGTGCCGTTTAGCACAACGGTCGCGCCGTATACCTTCGACCACTGATTCGCTGCATTGCCGCTGTAGTTCGAGCCATCGAAAGTGACCCTATCCCCTCCGGTGGCAGTGACGTATTTGGGGGAAGTGGTGTCGCTCTGGATCGGGTCGTAAAAGGTCATCGGATGGCCCGCCGCATTCAGGGTCAAGGTTCCAGCGACGGAGTCGCCGAGATAAATCGCGTTGGCCTGGGAGCCGCCATTTTGGCTGTTTCCGCTGAAGGTGAAGGCTGTGGTGGTGGCGTTGAGCGTGACGTTGGCGCCCGCCCAGATGGCCCCGCCCAAACCGCTGGCTTTGTTATTGCTGATGGCCCCGCCGCCGGACAGGGAGACGTTGCTTCCCGCATAAAGGGCGCCCCCGTTGCCCGCGGTCGCGGTATTACCGGTCAAAGTGGCGATGCCGCCAATTGTCACGGAGCCGCCGGCGCTTATCGCGCCACCGCGGGTCGATGAGGAACCGCTTGAGTTGAAGTTGCCGCTGAGCGTGGTGTCTCCTCCCGAGCTCAATTGCGCGAGGGAGGTGGCAGGCGCCAACGCGGCCAGAATAGCCGCTGATAACAGGCTGCGTTTAAAGAAGATGATTGCTGGTTTCATGAGGGTCTCCTAGATGACGCGAAGTAACCGGGTGGACTCAAATCTGAAATGCAACACCCACCGTTTGGGTGAATAAATGAAGCGTCTCTGTGGGGGCTGAGAAGTAATTTTTGTAAATCGCCCGAGGGGGTTATCGTACATCAACCCCAGCCATGATCTGGATATCGGAGCGTGCATTGAAATAAAAAAACACGCTGAGAACATTTGCATTAATTTGCACCCGTCGACACGCCCCGATTCAGGATGAAATGCAGATGCAAAACGCAGTAGCTAAGAATATCTGGAGTATTTGCAATGTATTAGAACATTCGTAAATAAAAATGCGCCAGCAGTGCAAATTTATGTAGAAATTTATTCATTTTCAGGCCGGGCCGATGCGAACGGTGATGCAAATGTTCAACCTGATTTTGGCTTTGTACGGAGTGAATTTTGGGCGGGGCGCTTCTGAGCGGTATCTTGGCCAGATACACGGTCTGCGTTAGATCAATCGCTTTCGCAACGCAACTGGTCGGCCAGCGTTTCGCGGCGGCGGATCAGCGTGGCTTGTGCGCCGCTGACCAGCACTTCACTGGCGCGGGGGCGGCTGTTGTAGTTGCTGGCCATGCTCATGCAGTAAGCGCCCACGGATAGCACCGCCAGCCAGTCGCCCGCGTGCACCGCAAGCGCACGTTCGCGGCCCAGCCAATCGCCGCTTTCGCAGATTGGGCCGACCACGTCGTAGACCGTCTCGGCGAGGCCGGCGCGCGCGCGGACCGGTTCGATGCGGTGGAACGCTTCGTACATCGCCGGGCGGGGCAGGTCATTCATTGCCGCGTCGACGATGCAGAAATTTTTCGCTGCGCCGGGCTTGGTGTAGAGCACCTCGGTTAAGCACACGCCGGCGTTGCCGACCAGCGAGCGGCCCGGTTCGACCAGCAGCCTGCGCTGGCCGAAGCCGCGCGCATCCAGCCGCGCCAACAGTTGCTGCCACAGCACCTCGGCGCTGGGCGGGGTTTCGCCGTTGTAGTCAATACCCAGGCCGCCGCCCAAGTCGATGTGGCGCAACGCGATGCCAGCGGCTTCGATGCGTTCGATCAGATCGAGCATCCGGTCGAGCGCGTCCAGATAGGGCGCGGCTGCGGTGATTTGTGAGCCGATATGGCAGTCAATGCCGATGATCTCCAGTCCCGGCAGCCGCGCCGCGTGCTGGTAGGCCGCCAACGCGCGTTCGTGCGCGATGCCGAATTTGTTGCCCTTCAAACCGGTAGAGATGTAGGGGTGCGTCTTCGGATCGACGTCCGGGTTGATGCGCAGGCTCACGGGCGCCCTGCGGCCGGTTTGTCGCGCGACGGCGTCGAGGACCTCAAGTTCGGCCTCGCTTTCGACATTGAAGCAGCCAATGCCGGCATCCAGCGCCTGGCGCATTTCGGCGCGCGTTTTGCCCACGCCAGAGAAGATGACGCGCGCCGGGTCGGCGCCGGCGGCGAGCGCGCGCGCCAGTTCGCCGCCCGAGACGATATCGAAACCGCAGCCCGCCTGGGCGAGTACGCGCAGCACGCCCAGCGTCGAATTCGCCTTGACGGCGTAGCAGATCAGGGCATCGCGTCCGCTCAAGCCACGCTGGTAGGCGTCCAGCGCGTCCAGTATCCATTGTTTGGAATAGACGAACAGTGGCGTGCCGTATTCGCGCGCCAGGGTGTCAAGCGCGATGTTTTCGATGTACAGGACGCCATCACGTCGCGCGATCTGCGGGTGGCCGGGGAGAGGGACGAGGGTGGTCATTGGGGCGTGGCGGCGTTGTGGTCGGGCAGCGGGCGATCGGGATCGTTGCCGGGCGTTGGTGTTGGCGCCGGAACTGTTGCAGGCTTATTAATGGGCTGGCGTACTTTGGGGGATCGCCTGTTGGGCCGGCGTGTGGACAGCAGGCGTGTTGGCGGGCGCGTCGTCGGCGTTTTTGCTGTCCCGGGTTTGGCCTTGTTCAGAGGGCGGATTTTTACCGGCCGCGTCGGGGGGCGAGGGGCTGAAGATGCCGGGCAGCAGTGACTGGGGCAAGGTGGCCCGGTGCGCGGCGGCGGGGTCGGTCGGTTTGTATAGCGGTCCGCGCTGGCCGCAGCCTGTCAGCGTGACCACGATCACGCCAAGGCCAATGGCGCCGAATAGAATTTGCCGGAGTTGGAACATCGTTGGATTTTAATGACCGACCCCGAATACATGGATCTTGCCGAGGGCGCGCTGGCCGCGATTGAACGTTGCAGCGACCGCATCGGCGACGCCACCGATGCCGATATCGATTGCCAACGCGTCGGTGCAATGCTGACGCTGATCTTCGGCAACGGCAGCCAGATCGTCGTCAATCTGCAAAAACCCTGGCACGAAATCTGGCTGGCGACGCGTTCGGACGGCTATCACTATCGTCACGATGGCCGCTGCTGGGTGGATACGAAAAGCGGCGCCGAATTTTTCGCCATGCTGACACGCGAGGCCAGCGCCCAAGCTGGGCAAGCCTTGCTGTTTACCCCGGATTGAGCCTGCATTTTGCACCGGCGCCGCGGCGCGGAACCGCCGTGGCGCGTTATCGGCCCATGGCCAATAACGCGGTTGGCCGTCGTCAATGCCGAACCGCTCAACTGAACGGGGAACGGAGCGGGAAGGCACGCTCGGTGAGCGGTGCCTTGCGGAGTTCAGTTGCGAAACATGTCGATGACCTGCTGGCGCTCCTCGGGGGAGGCGACCGGGGGGGGGCGGTGTCGCCGGGGACTGTGGAATCCAGGCCCAGCGCGGCGACATCCCGGCCTGGCGTGAAGTCGTCGAAGTACCACTCGCCGTCGATGTTGACCACACCCGGCGGCGGGTTTAGAGGAGCCACCGGCACGCCCTGGAGCGCGCGCTGCATGAAACTGATCCACGCCGGCAAGGTCACGTCGGCGCCGGTGGCATGGCTGCCCAGACTGTGCGGGGTGTCATAGCCCATCCAGGCGATGCCCACGATCGAGGGCTGGAAACCGCAGAACCAGGCATCCATCGAATCGTTGGTGGTACCGGTCTTGCCGTAGATGTCGGGGCGCTTGAGTGTGGCTTGAGCGCGTGCGCCGGTGCCGCTGCGGGTCACTTCCTGCAGCAGGCTGTTCATGATGTAGGCATTGCGCGCAGAGATTGCGCGGGGCATCTTCTCCAGCGGCTGTGGCGGTTTGTCCACCAGCACATTGCCCTTGGCGTCGGTGATACGGGCAATCAGGTAAGGGGTGATGCGGTAGCCGCCGTTGGCGAAAACGGAGTAGCCCACGGCCATCTGCATGGGCGTGACCGAACCGGCGCCCAGCGCCATGGGCAGCACGGGCGGTTGTTTGTTGCGGTCGAAGCCGAATTGGGCGATCCAATCCTGCGCATACTGAGGGCTGATCGCTTGCAGGACGCGGATGGCGACCAGATTTTTCGATTTGGCCAGCGCGCGGCGCAAGGTCATGGGGCCCTCGAAACCGCCGCCGTAATTCTTCGGCTCCCAGGGTTGGCTGCCGGTGGTACTGGCGTCGAAAAACAGCGGCGCATCGTTGACGACGGTCGCAGGCGCGAAGCCTTTTTCCAGCGCCGCCGAGTAAATGAACGGCTTGAAGCTGGACCCCGGCTGGCGCCAAGCTTGGGTCACGTGGTTGAACTTGCTTTTGTCGAAATCGAAGCCGCCGATCAACGCCTTGATGGCGCCGGAGTTCGGGTCCATGGCGATGAAGGCCCCTTCAACCTCTGGCAACTGGGCGATTTCCCACGTATTTTGGGGCGTGAGTATGACGCGGATGATGGCCCCGGGGATGATCTTGACATGGGGCTGCGCCCTGGCCGAAAGCCCGGTTTGCGCCGGTCGCAGGCCGGCGCCTGTGATGTGTATCGGCGTGCCATTGGAAGGCATTGCCGTGACCTCCTTGGGCGAGGCGCTCAGTACCACGGCCGACAGCAGGTCGCCGTTGTCAGGGTGGTCGGCCAGCGCGCGGTCGATGGCATCGTCGCGTTCCTGCGGGTCGCTCGGCAAGGCAATAAATTCCTCGGGGCCGCGGTAAACCTGACGGCGCTCGTAGTCCATGATGCCCTTGCGCAGTGCGGTGTAGGCCGTGCGCTGATCGGCTGAGACGAGGGTCGTATAAACGTCCAGTCCGCGCGTGTAGGTGCTTTCCCCATATTGCGCGAACATGAACTGACGCACCATTTCGGCAACGTACTCGGCGTGCGGGCGCGGGCTGGCGGCGTCGCGCAGGTGCAGTTGCTCCTTGCGTGCGGCGTCGGCTTGTTCGGCGGTGATGAAGCCGGTCTCCTGCATCCGGTTGATCACGTAGAGCTGGCGATCGCGCGCGCGCGCCGGATTGATCAACGGATTGTTGGTACCCGGGGCTTTGGGCAAGCCCGCGAGCATGGCCGCCTCGGCGATCGTCAGATCCTTCAGCGGCTTGCCGAAGTACACCTCGCTGGCGGCGGCGAAGCCATAGACACGGTTACCCAGGTAGATCTGATTGAGGTAAATCTCCAGAATCTGGTCTTTGGTCAGCGCGTGTTCGAGTTTGAAGGCCAGCAGGACTTCGTAGATTTTGCGCGTGTAGGTTCTTTCGGAACTGAGATAGACATTGCGCGCCACCTGCATCGAAATGGTGGATGCGCCCTGGCGCTTTTTGATGTGGCGCAAATCAGCCAGGCTGGCGCGAATCAGGCCCTTGAAGTCGATTCCCCCATGTTTGTAGAAACGCGCGTCTTCAGCAGCGAGCACGGCGTTTTTTATGACTTCTGGGATCTGTCCGATCGGCGTGAGGGTTCGGTGCTCTTCGCCGAACTCGCCGATGAGCGTTCCGTCAGCGGAAAAGACGCGCAGCGGCAGCTTGGGCCGGTAGTCAGCCAGGGTGGAGGTATCCGGCAAATTCGGGTAGGCCGCGGCCAGCGCCACGGCGGCGACCAGCCCCACGGCCACTGCGGCGGCTGCGGCCAGCCCGAGCAGCCACGCAACGATGCGCAGCGGCCAGCGCGACCAATGCGGCGGCGAACGCCGGGAGGGCCGATCTCGATTGGGGTTCGAGCGGCCGTCGAAGGGGGGGTCGTTTTCAGGCATGTACAGACGTGGCGGAAGTCCCGCGCCAGGGAGGATTCTGATTATAGAAAGCAGGCTTATGTCAAGCCGACAACGGCAAACAGGCGGTCAACGCGGGCTCGGCCACGCCTGTTGGACGCTTCAGCCTCAGGGTGGGTCGCGCGGCGTTGGCGTGCCGCAACGAAGCCCAGGTAAATTGCAGCGCATGCCGGTGTTTTGCCATGCAGGTTCATTATTATTGATGCAACTTTAATAAAAATAATTTCAAAAGTGATCTGTCTCGTGAGGGACGAGCGCTGGCCAGCGATGCTGGGTTGGGGGAGGAGCTTCATGGCGTTTGTAGGCGCTTGCGGCGCTGTAACAGACCCCGCTCTCTTGATTCAGCCTTTCCCACAGGGGCCGGGAAAAGCTGCGGCTTGGGCTGGCCTTGCTCGTCACGCCATCTAGGGAGGAGTCTGTTGATTTTTAACGCACTGTTTCAGTGCCGTTCCCCCGCCTTGCTCGGGGTCGATATCGGTTCTTCTGGTGTCAAGCTGGTTGAGCTGGGGCGCGACCGCTCGGGGCAGTTCAGGCTCGAACGTTGTGCTCTGGAGCCGCTGGGCGAGGGCTGGGTCGTTGACGGCCAAATCGAAAAGTTCGATGAAGTGGCCCAGGCCATGCGGCGCGCAGTGCGCAAGAGCGGCGCCCGTGTCCGGGATGCGGTGCTTGCCTTGCCGGCAGCCGCGGTCATTACCCGCAAGATTGTGCTGCCTGACGGCTTGGATGGCTTGAGCGCACAGGAGCTGGAAGCACAAGTCCAAGCACAAGCCCGCCGGCATATTCCCTTCCCGCTGGATGAAGTGAGTATGGATTTCTGCGTTCTCGGGCAGCGCACGCTGGACGCCGAGCCCGCCGGCGCTGTCGAGATATTGATGGCCGCTTCACGCAAGGACAAGGTGCAGGAGCGTCAAGGCTTGGCCGAAGCAGCGGGGTTGAGGGCGCGCATTTTGGATATCGAAACTTTCGCCGCGCGCCGGGCGGCGACCCGGCTGCTCGCGCACTGGCGCGGTGATGGGGCCGACCGGCCCGATGCCCTGGCGGCGTTGTTCGAAATCGGCGCCGGCGTAACCCGTCTGCAGGCGCTGCGCGGCGAGGAATGGCTGTACAGCCGTGACCAGGAGGGCGGCGGCGCGCAACTGACGCAGCGCATCGTCCATCAATATGGCCTGTCCGCCGAGGAAGCCGAGGCCAGGAAGCGCCGTGGCGATTGGCCCGAGGACTATGCCGGCCGTGTGCTTGAGCCCTTCGTTGCGCATATGGCGCAGGAAGTGGCGCGCGCGTTGCAGTTTTTCTACACCAGCACGCCCTATGACCGCGTCGACGTGGTGTTGCTGGCCGGCGGCTCGGCGGGGCTGCCCGGACTGGCCGAGGCCGTGGCGCGTCAGGCGGGCGTTGCCTGCCGTCTGGCCGATCCTTTCGATGGCATGGCACCGCCTGCCGATCTGAGCGCGTTGCCGAGCCGGCGCGAAGCGCCCGCCTATCTGCGCGCCTGCGGGCTGGCGATGCGGAAATTCGCGCCGTGATTTCGATCAACCTGCTTCCGCACCGCGCTGCCGCGCGCAGGCGCCGCCGTCAGCATTTTTACGCGGGCCTGGGCGGCGCGGCGCTACTGGGCTGCCTGCTGGCGGCGCTAACCTATGGCTGGATCGAGGCCGGGATCGCCCGTCAGGAAGCCAGGAACGGCATGCTCAAGACCGCGCTGGCCCGGCTCGACCTGCGGATCGCACAGACCGCGGCGCTTCAATCTGAGATGGCCACGTTGCGCGCGCATATCCAGGCGGTCGAGGCGCTGCAGGCGGAGCGAAATCTGCCCGTCCATCTGCTCAATGCATTGGCGCACCAGTTGCCCGAAGGGGTTTACCTCACCCGCATGAAGGAGGACGGCCCATCGGTCACCTTGCAAGGCGTGGCCCAATCGAACGAGCGGGTTTCCGAGTTGTTGCACCGGCTGGGTCATGACGGCCCTTGGCTGGCTGGGCCGGAGCTGGTGGAGATCACCGCCGCCCATCCTGCGTCCGAGGTATTGGATCCCCGTGATCCGCGCGTCCAGCATGAAGCGCTCCGGGTGGCCCGCTTCACCGTGCGCGCCGTGCTGAGGCGGCCTGCACACGCTGGAGCAAGTGCCGGTCCGGACGGCTTGGGGGCGAGGGCGGCACAACAGACCCTGAAAAACAGCCGGGGCGCTGCGCTGGACGGGAAGTCCGTCAGCGTGGGGGCCAACGCATCGGCGAGGCAGGAATGACGCGCAGGGTCAGGCTCAACAAGGCCACGTCGAAACACATGACGCCCAGCAGCGCGGTCCTGGATTTCTTGCGGCAGTGGAGCATTCATCTGGGCGCTCAGTTTCGCGGGCTCGACCGTAACGATCCTTCGGCCTGGCCCGCCGCGCCGCGCCGTGCGTTGTATCTGGGGGTGGCGATGGCGGTGTTCGCCCTGCTGTGGGTGGCCTGGCTGGGCCGCGTCAGCGCGCTGCGCGATGCGGTGCGCGCGCAGGAACAAACGCTGCGCGCGGGCTACGTCCAGAAGGCCCGCCGGGTGTCTGACTGGGGTCCCCTGCAGCAACAGCGCACGCAAGCCGAGCAGTATGTGAGGGCGCTGGAAAAACAATTGCCGGGCAAGTCTGAAATTGATGCTTTGCTGTCGGACATCAACCAGGCCGGCCGCACTCGCGGCCTGCAATTTGAACTGTTCCGTCCAGGGCCGGTCGTGATCGAAGACTATGGCGCTGAAATACCGATTGCGCTGCGCGTGACCGGCGGCTACCACGACATGGGCGCCTTCGTGGCCGATATCGCCCATCTGCCGCGCATCGTCACGCTCAACAACCTGGTCATTGCGCCCGGCAAGGACAGCGGCACGCTCACCCTGGAGGCCACCGCGAAAACCTTCCGCGCCCTCGATCCCGATGAACAGAAGGCCCGTAAACAGGCCAAAGCAGCGGCGGCAGCCCAGGGAAAGAAAAGATGAAAGGCAATCACGGTGTCTGGAGGCCGGGCGTGCGGGGTCTGGCCGCATCATCTGTTGGGTTCCGTGGTGCGCGCATTGCCGCACCGGTTGCTGCACTCGCCGGGTCTGGCGTCCTCGCCATCGCCGCCACAGCCCTCGCGGCCCTTCTGGCCGGCTGCGGCGACCCGTCCGGCCGTCAGGACGATTTGGGCGCGTGGATGCGCCAACAGGATGCCATCGCCCCGCCCAAGCTGCGGCCCCTTCCTGTGCCCAAGCCCTTCATTGCGCAGGCGTATACCGCGGGGGCCGCGGGGGATTCCAGGCCGCCAGACCCTTTCGATCCCGCACGGCTGACGCAGGCGTTGCGCCAGGGCGGTGCGACACCGGAGCTGCCGGAGGCGGTGGTGCTGGAACTCCAGCGCCGCAAGGATCTCTTGGAGGCCTTCCCGCTGGATGCGCTTCGGATGGCCGGCACCCTGCGAAGCGCCGGGCGCACGGTCGCGCTCGTCAGTGTGGATCAGCGGCTGTACCCGGTGCGCGTTGGCGACCGCATGGGGCTGAATCACGGTCGCGTCGTGGCCATTCGCGCGGCCGAGATCGAGTTGCGTGAAAGGGTCCTGGACAGCACAACGCATCAATGGATTGAGCGCCTCGCCAAGCTGGAATTGCAATGAAATCTGAACGCCCATCCTCCGCCTTATCCGCTTCTCCAGCCGTTGCGCGGCGCCGCACCGCATGTCATGACCGCAGGGTGCGTCGGGCCGCCGCATGGGCCGTTTTGAACATGGCCCTGGCGGCACCGGCCAGCCATGCGATCGAGCCTGCTACCGCCTGGATACCGCCCGGTGCCGGGTTCAAACCGGAGGGCGCGTTGATGCCGGTCAACCCGGGTCAAGCGCCATCGCGCCAGTCCACCCCCGACGCGCCCAACCCCGCCTACAGCGGCGAAAAACTGTCGCTGGATTTCCAGAACATCGATATCCGCACCTTGTTGCAAGTGTTTGCCGACTTCACCCGCCTGAACGTCGTCACCTCCGACGCGGTCGCGGGCACGCTGACCTTGCACCTGAAAGACGTGCCGTGGGACCAGGCGCTGGACATCATCATGCAAGCCAAAAATCTGGCCCTGCGCAAGAACGGCAACGTGTTGTGGATTGCCCCCAGAAATGAAATCAACGCCCGGGAAAAAGCCGATTACGAGGCCAAGGCACAGATCGAAAACCTCCTGCCGCAGCAAACCCAGTCGTTCCAGCTCAACTACGCCAAAGCCATTGCGGTTGCGCAAGGTTTGACCGGAGCGGGCCAGGGCACAGGCCATACCGGGGGCAGCGCAACAGCACGCATCCTGGGCCCGCGCGGCAGTGTGCTGGCCGAGCCGCGCACGAACCAGCTTTTCGTGACCGACGTGCCATCGCGGCTGGCGCAAGTGGCCGCGTTGATCAAGAAGGTGGACATCCCGATGCGCCAGGTCATGATCGAGGCGCGCATCGTTGATGCTTCCGACACCTTCAGCCGCGAACTGGGGGTGCGCTTGGGCGGCGGTATTGTCAATAGCCGTAGCAGCGTCGGAACACAACCGGTTGCCGCCAACACCGACACGGCAGCGACCTTCTCCTACACCAACAGCAACTTCGTCAACTTGCCGGCGGCCTCGCCCAATGGCGTGCAGGCCGGCGCTTTCGCGGTTTCGCTGTTCAATGCGAGCGTTTCGCATTTGCTCAACCTCGAACTGAGCGCCCTCGAATCCGATGGCAAAGGCAAGGTGGTTTCCAGCCCGCGCGTGGTCACCGTCGATGAAAGCACGGCGCTGATCGAGCAGGGCACCGAACTGCCCTACCAGCAGGCGACCTCCAGCGGGGCGACTTCGGTGTCGTTTCGCAAAGCCAATCTGAGCCTGGAAGTGACGCCGCAGATCACGCCCGAAGGCAACATCATCTTGACGCTGGATGTCAACAAGGATTCGGTGGGCCAGGAAACCACCGCGGGCTTTGCGATCGACACCAAGCATGTGCAAACGCAGGTGCGGGTGGAAAACGGCGGTACCGTCATGATCGGCGGCATTAAAGAACAGACCCGGCGCAACAGCGAAGACCGCCTCCCGGTGCTGGGTCAAATCCCTCTCCTTGGGGCCTTGTTCCGTTCACGCAACCAAGTCGACAACAAAACCGAATTGCTGATTTTTATTACCCCGCGCGTGGTCAGCGAAGCAGACATCGCCGGGCGCCATTCGGATCTATAACCGCAATGCGGATGGGCGCTGCGCTGCGCGCCAACGCGGTATCGCAGATTGAGATGGGATGCCGCCGTTTCAGCTGACAATAGCGCAACAGGTTCTAAGGAAAAAGGGCGTCCCATGATGAAAGCTGATCCGGTCATTGCCGCGCTTGAGCGCCCCGTGATCCTGATCGGCCTGCCCGGCTCGGGCAAATCCAGTGCCGGTAAACGGCTGGCCTCCGGGCTGGGGGTGGCTTTCGTCGATACCGATACCGCGCTCGAGAAGCAGCTGGGTTGTTCGATCCGTGCCTTTTTCGAGCGCGAGGGGGAGGTGCGTTTTCGTGATGCTGAACAAGCGCTGCTGGCGGAGTTGATTGCGCCCGTTGCGCCTGTCGCGCCGGCCCTGTTCACACAGTCTGCCCCGCCCATTGCGCGCGGCCACGGGGCGCACCCAGAGACGCAGGGGGATCGGTGTGAGAGTGTGCGAGCGAGCGTGATCGCCACCGGTGGCGGCATCGTGTTGCGTGAGGCCAACCGGCACGCGATGCGCGCGGGCGGGTGGGTGGTGTATCTGCATTTGCGGCCAGAAGCCGTTTTTCACCGTCTGCGCAACGACACCAAGCGCCCGCTGTTGCAAGTGGCCGATCCGTTGGCGCGCCTGCATGAGCTGTATGCGGCACGCGATCCGCTTTATCGCGAGACGGCGCATCAGGTCATCGAGGTCGGCCGTCCGAAATTGCCTGCGCTGGTGCGCAAGCTTGCGGCCCAGCTTCGCGCGGGCATGACACAAGATAAGACACAAGAGACGCAGGCATAAGAACCTGTGCACGATCTCAGAACCTGTTTACGGTCTCAAATGGCGCGGACCTTTTGAGATCGTGCACAGGTTCCAAGAGACAGGCCAGGGGGGAGCGGGGGAAAAGCCGGACGGCCTAAACTTCCCGTATGTTTCAGAACACCGCTGCCCAGGAGCGCGTCGAGATCGATCTCGGCGCGCGCAGTTACTCGATTCTCATCGGCCACGGCGTGCTGTGCGATCCGGCCAGTTACGCCGCGCTGCCGCCCGATGCGGGCGCAGGACGCAAAGCCCATGCGCTGATCGTTACCAATACCACTGTCGATCCGTTGTACGCGCAGGCCCTGCACGAGGCGCTGACCCCGCATTTCCATGCGGTGCAGCGCGTGGTCTTGCCCGATGGTGAGGCCTACAAGGATTGGCCCACGCTCCATCTGATTTTTGATGCGCTGCTGGCGCGCGGCTGTGATCGCAAAACGGTGCTGTTCGCGCTCGGCGGCGGTGTTGTGGGCGATATGGCGGGCTTTGCCGCCGCTTGTTATATGCGCGGTGTGCCCTTTGTGCAGGTGCCGACCACCTTGCTGGCGCAGGTCGATTCATCGGTGGGCGGCAAGACGGCGATCAATCATCCGCTGGGCAAGAACATGATCGGCGCGTTCTACCAGCCGCTGCGCGTGGTTTGCGATCTGGGCACGCTCGATACGCTGGCGCCGCGCGAAGTCAGTGCCGGGCTGGCCGAAATCATCAAGTACGGGCCGATTCACGATATGGCGTTTTTCGATTGGATCGAAGCCCATATTGACGCGCTGATGGCGCGCGACGCCGCGGCGCTGATGCACGCGGTGCGGCGCAGTTGCGAGATCAAGGCGTGGGTGGTTGGATGCGATGAGCGTGAATCGGGCTTGCGCGCGATTTTGAATTTCGGCCATACCTTCGGCCACGCGATCGAAGCCGGACTGGGCTATGGGCGCTGGTTGCATGGCGAGGCCGTGGGTTGCGGCATGTTGATGGCGGCGCGGCTGGCGCAGCGCATGGGCGGCTGCGATGCGGCTTTCGTGGCGCGGCTGGCGCGCTTGCTCGAACGCGCCGGTTTGCCGACCGTGGCCCCCGCGCTGGGGGCGCAGCGTTATCTGGAGCTGATGCGCATCGACAAGAAAGCCGAGGCGGGCGAGATCCGCTTCGTGCTGCTGGAGGCGCCGGGGCGGCCCGTGGTGCGCGCCGCGCCTGATGCACTGGTGCGCGAGGTGATCGCGCAATCCTGCGGCCAATGAAATACAAATACGCCCCGCTTCAATACCCCCCGCTACGCCCATGGGGATGGCGGGCTTGGGCTGCGCCAGCTTCATGCGCTGCGCCAGCGCCCCGGATCACGCAAACAGGTTCTGAGCGCCCATGACACTGTCTGGCGTGCCCTCCTCCGTAGCGTGCGCATCGTCCGCGCCGCGTGCGCCCTACGCGAGCGATCCAGCCGATTCGCGCGGGCGCCGCTACCCCGAGCCGCCGGCGCCCACGCGCGATGACTTTCAACGCGACCGCGACCGCATCGTGCACTCCAGCGCATTCCGGCGGCTGGTCTACAAGACGCAGGTGTTTCTCAACCACGAGGGCGATTTGTTTCGCACGCGCCTCACGCACTCGCTCGAAGTCGCGCAACTGGGCCGTTCCATCGCGCGTGCGCTGCGCCTGAACGAGGATTTGGTCGAAGCCATCGCGCTGGCGCACGATCTGGGCCATACGCCGTTCGGCCACACCGGGCAGGATGCGCTCAATGACTGCATGAAAGGGCAGGGCGGTTTCGAGCACAACCTGCAAAGCCTGCGCGTGGTCGATGCGCTGGAGCACCGCTACCCTTCCTTCGATGGACTGAACCTGTGCTTCGAGACGCGCGAAGGCATCCTCAAACATTGTTCGCGTGCCAACGCGCGGCGCATCGATCAGGCCGAGCCGGGCGGCGTGGCGCGGCGTTTTCTAGACGGCACGCAGCCCAGCCTGGAGGCGCAGTTGTGCAACCTGGCCGACGAGATCGCCTACAACGCGCACGACATCGACGACGGCGTGCGCTCGGGGCTGCTGCGCATCGAGCAGTTGAGCGAAGTGGACCTGTTCGAGCGCTTCCGGCGCGAGGCGCTCGATGAATGCCCGCAATTGCGCCAGCAAGGCCGCCGCCTGCTGTACGAAGCGATTCGCCGGATGCTCAGTGCGCAGGTCTATGACGTGATCGCCGCCACCCGCGCCGCGCTGGCCGCCGCGTCGCCTTCTGATGCCCGCGCGGTGCGCCAAGCGGGCCCGCTGGTGCTGTTCAGCGCGGCCATGCGTGCGCAGTCGGCGCAGCTCAAAAGCTTTTTGTATGTCAACCTGTACCGCCATCCGCAAGTGGAGCAGAACATGGCGCGCGCGCGCCAGGTGGTGCGCGAACTGTTCGAGGCTTATCTGGAGGCCCGCCGGGCCATGCCGCCGTCCTACGCGCAGCGCGCCGATCGCGCGCGCGCGGTGGCCGATTACATTGCCGGCATGACCGATCGTTACGCGCTGCGCGAGCACGAAAAACTGACGGGGCGCGCATGGACCGCCTGAAGACATCCAGCCCCGCGCCCGCGCAGGGTGCGGCAGGGAACGATGACATGCTGCCGCAGCGCGGTATCGGCATGACGCTGCTGGTGCTGCTCGCCTGCATCAGCGCGGCGCTGCATGTGGGCAAGCTGCCGCCGGCGGTGCCGGCGCTGCGGCAAGCGCTGGGTATCGGATTGGTTGAAGCCGGGGTTCTGCTCGCGGTGGTCCAGGTCGCGGGCATGACGCTGGGCTTGATCCTCGGGCTGATGACCAACGCGCTGGGCTTGCGCCGCAGCGTGTCGATCGGGCTGGGGCTGCTGGCAACGGCCAGTGCGCTGGGCGCCGTGATACCGGTGGGGCCCAGCGCGCTGGCGCTGTTGATTGTTTTGCGCGTGATTGAAGGCGTGGGCTTTTTGCTGGCCGTGACGCCGGCGCCCGCGCTGGTGCGCGCGTTTGCGCCACGCGGCACAGAGAAGTTGATGCTCGGTCTGTGGAGTGCTTACATGCCGGCCGGCATGGCCCTGGCGCTGCTGTTTGGGCCGGTGTGCATCGCGTGGCTGGGCTGGCGCGGCTGGTGGGCGCTGCCGGCGGCGCTGTCGGCAGGGGTTGCGCTCGCGGTGCGGTTCTATCTGCCGGCGCTCTCGCCGCATCCCCCGCCATCGTCCAGGCTGGGCGGAACACCGTTGCTGCACACCTGGCTGGGCAGTTTGCGCCAGACCTTGCGTGCACGCGCACCGCGCGCGCTGGCGCTGAGCTTTGGGGTGTATGCCGCCCAGTGGATCGTGATGATCGGTTTTTTGCCGGTGATTTGCGTCGAGGCGGGCCTGAGCACGGGGCACATTGCCGTGCTCACCGCGGTAGTGGCGGCCATGAACATCGTCGGCAACGTGCTGGGCGGACATTTTTTGCAGCACGGCGTCGCGCCGCCGCTCCTGTTGCGTTGGGGCTTCGTGATGATGGCGCTGAGCGCGGTGGCGGCCTACGCTCAGGTGCCGCACGTGCTCTGGCTGGGCGCGGGGCTGCGTTACTTTGCGGTGTGCCTGTTTTCGCTGTCTGGCGGCATGGTACCGGCCACGCTGTTCATGCTCGGCGTGCGGCTGGCGCCCGCGCCCGCGCTGGTTTCGAGCACCGTTGGGCTGATGATGCAGGTCTCGGCGCTCGGTCAATTCCTCGCGCCGCCGCTGGCCGCTTGGCTGGCGCATCGGGTGGGCGGCTGGCAATGGACCTGGGCGGTGACCAGTTCCTGCGCGCTGGTTGGCATCGCGGGGGCGGCGCGCCTGAGGGCGTGTTGGCGGTTGGCGCAACAGGAGTCCGTGGCTTGAACGGCCCGAACTGCACGAACTGCACGAATTGCAAGCGCTTGTTCCTGGCCCGCGGGGAGCAAGCGCTTGCAGTTCAGGCCGCTCAGCATGGGGTACAGCACAGCTTTCCTGTTGGCCCGTCCGGTAACGTTTTGTAACGTCCGGTAAGATTGGCGCCGTACCGCGGTACTGTTTGCCCCAGCGCGCCATGCTCCAGACGTTTGCCATTTTGTTGCTCTTCCAGACCCTGGGCGAGGTCATCAGTTATGCGCTCCATCTGCCGGTGCCGGGGCCGGTGATCGGCATGATCTTGCTGTTCGGCTGGCTGGTTTTCGACAACCGGCTGCTGCCCGTCATTCAGCATTCCGTGGGCGAACTGCTCAAGCACCTGTCGCTGCTGTTTGTGCCCGCCGGGGTGGGCATCATGGTGCACGCGCGCACCATTGGCAGCCAATGGTTACCGATTGCCGTCGCGCTGGTCGTCTCCACTTGGGTGGCGATCGCCGTGACCGCGCTGGTGACGCGCGCGCTGATGCGCAAGCCGCACGCCGCGCCGCCGGCCGATGAGGAAGGGTCGTCCTGATGTCACCCCGCCTGAACGAGATCTGGGTCTATCTGGCCGCCAGCCCGCTGATTGGGCTGACCGCCACCTTGGTCGCCTATCTACTCGCGCACCGCATCTACGCGCGCGCGCGGTTTTCGCCGCTGGCCAATCCGGTGATGATCGCGGTGGCGATTCTGGTCACCCTGCTGGCCATTACCGGCACGCCGTACAAAACCTACTTCGATGGCGCACAGTTCGTGCACTTCCTGCTCGGGCCCGCCACGGTGGCGCTGGCCGTGCCGCTGTACCTGCAGTTGCCCAAGCTGCGCGCGCATGCGCTGCCGCTGCTGGGCGGTTTGGCGGCCGGTTCGCTGGCGGCCGTGGTGTCCGCGGTCGGCATCGCCTACGTGCTCGGCGCGACGCCCGAAGTGGCGCGTTCGCTGGCGCCGAAATCGGTCACCACACCGATTGCGATGGGGGTTTCCGAGAAGATCGGCGGCCTGCCGTCGCTGACCGCCGTGCTGGTCATCATGACCGGCATCATCGGCGCCGCCAGCGCCACCGCCCTGCTCAATGTGCTGCGCGTGCGCAACGATACGGTGCGCGGCTTTGCCATCGGCGTGGCCGCGCACGGCATCGGCACCGCGCGCGCGTTTCAGTTGAGCCAGGAGGCGGGGGCCTTTTCCGCACTGGGGATGAGCCTGAACGGCGTGCTGACCACCATCGTGGTGCCGGTGCTGGCGGCCTGGATGCCGCACTGAGCCGATATCGATACGGTCCTTGCCAGAGGGCCGTTGCATCGGCGTGAAACAAGCGCCAGCACCGCAACCGCTGGTGGTGCGTCCGAGCACACAACATTTACTTCGGGCGCGGCCGGTTGGGAACCGTCATACAGCAAACAAGCGCGCGGTTCCTCCCGCCAGGCGGCTTCATCAGGGCAAGCCAGCGCATCCAGATCGTCCGCTGCGGCGGCGGTGTCATTGATCCCCACGCGCAGCACGCCGCCGGCCAGTGCGTTGCTGGCAGCGTTTGAGCTGGAGTCGCTGCTGCTGTTGCGATATTCGCACTGGGCGGGAGTAAAAAATCAACACGATGTGCCACCCGAGGCGTTGCTTGGATTAAGCTCAAAAAAAACCAGCACCGCCATTGTTCTTGGCGGACATACGAGGCGGTCAATGATTCCAAAGTGCCTGAAAACAAAAATGACCTGTGTGATCTTGGCTGCTGCAATGTGGCCTGCCGTATCACATGCATTCCAGGTTTTGCCGGGCATCAGTGACGTTGATCGCCAGCTCGCGGGCTTGGGCGGCCATCAATTTTTAGACCGCGTTGGCCAATGGTTCGTCGGCAATGCCATTCCGATGATCAAAAGCCCGGTTCATGAGGCCATCACGCTCAAGGCCCTGGGGTGTGACGCGCCTGCCGGTTCCGAGCCCTCCTGCATCACCACGCAAGCCATACAGGCGCATCAAGTGATGCTGTATGGCGTGCGCTGGCCCGATGACCCGCCGTTTGCGCTGAACCGTGCCGCGCCGCCGCGCATTGCCGGTTGTGATGCCAGGGTGACGCTGCGCTCGACGGTGCAGCCCAAGTGCTGGCAGGGGCTGTTCTCGGATGCCGAGAAAACCGCCAAAAAGCGCATGGCGCGCAACCCGTCTGAACCGGCCTTCGGTCCAGGCGACTACCTGCTCTATCGTTCGCACTTCGGCGACTTGCAGTTCCTGCACGCCATGGCAGCGCATGACGGAGAACCGGCAGCCCAGACGCTACAGCGGATGAAGATGTGGGCACAGTTCCTGTGGGGCGTGGCAACCCGGACCATTCCAACCAACAGGTTCATCCGAACCTTGGAGGTGCAGGATCTTGGCGATTATTTTCCTGGCGACATGACCGCCACCAACCTGCTGGCCACCGGCATCGTCGAGGTTCGCAAAGATCTCGATCAGGTCGCCATCGGCGCGCTGCTGCACATGGTGCAGGACAGCTTTTCTCAATCCCATGCGGGGCGCCAGCTCGAAAGCGGCGCGGTGTGCGAGGGCCCCCGGCACTTCGCGCAGCCCGGCAAGATCATCCAGTTTTACAGCTATGTAGGCCAGGTGGGCAGCCTGCACGACCATGAAGATACCTTCGATGCGCTGAGATTACAGACCCTGCAGAGCAGCCCCAATATCGTGGATGTCAGCCAGGCGTTTCTGTCGCTGTGGCGCGAAGGTGCGCCCTGGCCGGAAGCCGAAAAATATTTCGACTGCGTTTTTACGTTGGAAAACCCCGAGACACAGGCCGGTCCAGGGCCTCTGACCGAGTAAATGCGTATGAGACGCCGGCCGCGCGTTGCGCCGCCTTCCAGGCGGGTCCGCAGAGACGGCATGCCGATCCGATCGATGCGAATAGGGCAGGGCGGTGAAGATGCCCTAGGTGTTGCGTTCGCAATAGCGCACCCATGCGTTCACGATCCATCCAGCACCGGTGCATGACTGCAGCGCAGCGACCCCCATCACGATGCCGCATAAAGCAAACAAGAGCGCCGCGTCTCCAGCCACGCGGCTTCGTCAGGGCAGGCCAGCGCATCCAGGTCGCCCGCTTCGGCGACGGCGTCATCGACCCACTCGCGCAGCAGCGGCGAGCCGTTGATGAGGTCGATGGCCAGGCGCTCGTGTTCGTATTCGTAGGCAAAGTCGCGCCACAGCGGGTAGCCCGGTTCGAGTTGGCGCAGCGCCTTGAAAGCCAGCGCCATCAGCCGCCATGGTTTGAAGGCGGCGTGGCCGTAGTGCGCTTCGGTGTGGATTTGCACCCCCGCGCAAAGCTGGCCCGCGTGTTTGTGGAAGGTCGGCTCGAACCAGCATTCGCGCAGCACGCAGCCAGCCAGCCA
>JAITWT010000176.1 GCA_031285125.1 Burkholderiaceae bacterium
CGCTAGGGCCTGTTAACAATCACTCAGGCGTTTGGATGAACCAGCAAGCCAAGCAGAGCACGCCCAAGAAGCTCCTGGCCAGTTTGTCATAGCGCGTGGCCACACGTCTGAATTGCTTGAGCCGATTGAACAGCCTCTGCACGAGATTGCGATGCTTGTAGGCCTGCCGGTCGTATTCACGCTGCTCGCAGCGGTTTTTCCTCGGCGGGATCACCGCCTCAATCTCCCGGCTGGCCAGCGTTTGCAACAATTCATTGGCGTCATAACCCTTGTCAGCCAGCAGCGCCTGGGTCTCAATGCCTTCGATGAGCGCCCGTGCATGGGTAATGTCAGCCTCCTGTCCACTCGACAAAAGGCAGCGCACCGTCTGGCCCAGCGCATCGCAACAGACATGAATCTTGGTGCTCAACCCTCCTCGGGATCGGCCAAGCGCCTGTTGACCCGCTTTTTTTGGGCGCCAGCGGCGTGCTGGTGCACGCGCACGATGGTCGAGTCGATCATGAGCGCGCAAAGCTCCTTGGGCGAGCCCATCTCTTGCCAGATGGCGTGCCAGCGGCCCGAACGACACCAGCGGTTGAATCGTGTGTAGGTGGTATGCCAGTTGCCCAACTCGGTGGGCAAATCACGCCACGGCGAGCCTGTGCGCGCAATCCACAGCACCGCCTCCAAAAACAGCCGGTTGTCTCGGGCCCTGGCTCCGCTGGAGCCTTCCTGGCCGGGTAACAGCGGTTCAACTTTGCGCCATTTGCCCTCTGTCAGCATCCGTCTACCCATGATCTCCTCTTGGAAGCCTCAATCCGGGGAGAATAACGCAATGATTGTTAACAGGCCCTAGAGACGATAGAAATGCGGGCATGTCGTGCATGTCATTGTTCGGCCGGAAGCACGCTGGCGCCGGCAGGCAGCAGCCGCGCCAGATCGCCCGGCAGCTCGGCTTGCAAAACCACTTCGCGCCCATCGCCCGGATGCGCGAAGCGCAGCCGCCATGCATGGAGAAACATGCGTTTGAGGCCGCATTTGTGCAAAGCCCGATTGTGTTCAAAACGGCCGTACTTGTCGTCGCCGGCGATCGGGTGGCCCGCCGACGCCAGATGCACACGGATCTGGTGCGTGCGCCCGGTCTTGATCGTGACGGCCAGCAGTGTCATGGGCGCGGTGTCGCCGCACAGATGCACCGGCGCGAGGATACGCACCAGCGTGACGGCGCGCATCGCATCCGGGTGCCCGGGCTCGACCACGCGCACACGCCGTTCGCCCTCGCCGCCCTGCGGCGTGGGAACCAAATAGCGCGCCAACGGCGCATCAAGCACTTTCCTGTGCGTCGGCCAAGCCCCCTCGACCAGCGCCAAGTAGGTTTTGCCGGTGGTGCGCTCACGCAATTGCTTTTGCAGTGCGGTCAGGGCGCTGCGCTTCTTGGCCACCAGCAGCACGCCGGACGTTTCGCGGTCCAGCCGGTGGACCAGTTCGAGAAAACGCGCCGCCGGCCGCGCAGCACGCAACTGTTCGATCACCCCAAAAGCCAGGCCGCTGCCGCCATGCACCGCCACGCCGGCGGGCTTGTTCAGGGCGATCAGCGCATCGTCCTCGTACAGAATCTCGAATGCGCGGGCCGGCGCCGGCGCGACCGCAGGCTCCTGCGCCGTGCGCACCGGCGGCACGCGCACCATGTCGCCGGCGGTCAGCCGCGTATCGGCATGCGCACGGCCCTTGTTGATGCGCACCTGCCCCTGCCGGATCATCCGATAGACGTGCGTCTTGGGCACGCCCTTGAGTTCGCGCAACAAAAAATTGTCCAGCCGCTGGCCGGCAAACGCCTCGTCCACGGCGAGCAAACGCACCTGGGCCGCACTGTGGCGGGGTGCCGGCTTCACGTCTATAATGTCTTGGTTCAACGCGTTCGTTCGTTGTAAGTGCTTGATAGACCTGAAGTTTAGAGCACAGTACCGATCGCGTTGCAATGTAAGGTCGATGCCGCTTGCGCGGTGCGCCCGCTGGCCCCGCGCTCGTAGCGCCGGGCGGCAGTCGTACCCCGCCAGTCAAACCGACACCCGCGAAACATCCCAACGGAATACCCAAAGCCGGCAGAACCTAAAAAAACCGTTTCTGCCGGCGGATTAAAGCGAGTTCTTCATGCTGATACTGCTGATTCAACTGTGCCTGTGCCGGATTTTCCCCGGCGCTGACAGGCCTGCCATGGCCAGCAGCCAGCATCAGTGCACTGCCGGACAAAAGCCAGACTGCGCCAGCAGCCTGGGCTTTATCCAGCGTTGTCCCCGTCTCGCGATAACGGTCATCAAGACGATGGTCCGTCAGCGCCTGCCAGAGCCCGCCCTATCCACGTGCCCCCTTTGCGGCTGATGCGCTAGCGCATCACCCAGGCACCCGGCGCGCAAGCCGGGGCCCCAGTGACCGCAATTTTGTGGCTATTCCCCATCCGTTTCGCCGGTGTTTGTCCGTGCATCGTGGGCCCGTCATGGGCCGGTTTTGGAGTGACAAACACATAAAGGACAACAATTCATGAAACGAATGCTAATCAATGCCACGCAGACCGAAGAGCGCCGCTTGGCAATCGTCGATGGGCAGAAGCTGCTGGATTACGAAATCGAAATCGAAGGCCGCGAGCAGCGCAAGGGCAATATTTACAAAGCCATCGTCACGCGCGTAGAGCCCTCGCTGGAAGCCTGCTTCGTTGACTACGGGGAAGAGCGCCACGGTTTTCTGCCGTTCAAGGAAATTTCCAAGCAGTACTTCACCGGGGACATCCCGCCCAGCCAGGCTCGCATACAAGATGTGATCCAGGAAGGCCAGGAGCTGACCGTTCAGGTCGACAAGGAAGAGCGCGGCAACAAGGGCGCGGCGCTGACCACCTTCATTTCGCTGGCCGGGCGCTACATGGTGCTGATGCCCAACAACCCGCGCGGCGGCGGCGTGAGCCGGCGCATCGAGGGCGACGAGCGCGCCGAGCTCAAGGAGGCGATGGACCAGCTCGATTACCCCAAGGGCATGAGCATCATCGCGCGCACCGCCGGCATCGGCCGCAACAGCGCCGAATTGCAGTGGGATCTGAATTACCTGCTCAAACTGTGGAGCGCGATCGAAGGCGCCGTCCAGTCCGAGAAGGCGCCGACGCTGATTTATCAGGAATCGAACTTGGTCATCCGCGCGCTGCGCGACTATTTCAACGCCGACATCGGCGACATCCTGATCGACACCGATGACATCTTCGAGCAAGCGCACGGCTTTATGAGCCACGTGATGCCCGAGCATGCCAGCAAGATCAAGCGTTACCGCGACGATGCGGCCCTGTTCTCGCGCTTCCAGATCGAACACCAGATCGAATCGGCCTACGCGCGCACGGTGCCGCTGCCCAGCGGGGGCGCGATCGTGATCGACCACACCGAGGCGCTGGTCTCGATCGACGTGAATTCAGCGCGTGCCATCAAGGGCGGCGATATCGAAGAGACCGCCACGCGCACCAATCTTGAAGCCGCTGACGAAGTCGCGCGCCAAATGCGCCTGCGCGACCTGGGCGGGCTGATCGTGATCGACTTTATCGACATGGAGGATTCGAAGAACCGCCGCGAAGTCGAAAACCGCCTGCGCGAGGCGCTGCGCCAAGATCGCGCGCGCGTGCAGTTCGGCTCGATCAGCAAGTTCGGCCTCATGGAAATGAGCCGCCAGCGCCTCAAGCCCGCACTCAGCGAAGGCGCCTCCATCCCCTGCCCGCGCTGCGGCGGCTCGGGCCACATCCGCGACACCGAATCGAGCGCGTTGCAAATTCTGCGCGTGATCCAGGAAGAGTCGATGAAGGACAACACCGCCGCCGTGCACGTGCAGGTGCCGGTGGAAGTGGCCTCTTTCCTGCTGAACGAAAAGCGCACCGAGATCGCCAAGATAGAAATCAAACAGCGCGTGAGCGTGCTGATGGTTCCGAACAAGTCGCTCGAAACGCCCAACTACAAACTCGAACGCCTCAAGCATGACGACCCGCGTTTAGACAACATCGAGTCCAGCTACAAGCTGGCCGAGGAAATCGAAGACCCGACCGCCGTCACCCGTCGCTCGCACGAACCGACGAACAGGCAAAAACCTGTCATCAAGGGCGTGCTGCCCGACGGCCCCGCACCGGTGGTCGCCGCCGCACCCCAAACACCGCCGCAAAAACAAGCCACGCGCCCCTCCGCGCAGCCCAGAAACCCGCGTGCTCCGGCACCGCAAGAGCAGCCCTCCGCACCGCGTGGTTTCTTCGCCTGGATCAAGCGCCTGTTCGTGGCCGAACCGCAACCGCAGCCGCAGCCCGCGGTCAGCAAAACGGCGCCGGCGGGCCGCCGCGATGATCGTGGCAACGCTGGAAGAGCGCGCGATAGCGAAGGACAAGGGCGCGAAAACCGCGAAGGCCGCAGTGGTGAAAACCGCCACGGCAACCGCCAACCCCGTCACAGCGAGGCCCGTGAAGGGCGCGCGCCGCGCGAAGGTGAACGCCGCAACGGCAACCGCGAAGGCACGCGCAACGGGGAAGGTGTACGCGGCAGTAACGAATCACGCCGTGGTGACAACAACCGTCAGGATTCGCGCCCCGAGGGCCGCGAGCCGCGCACATCACGTGAACGTGAAGCCGCCGAACCGCGCGTGAACAACCGTGCCTCGGGTGAGCGCGGTGAGCGCGAACAGCGCCGTGAAGGCAGCGCGCGCACGACGACCGCAGCGCCCCGCGCCGAGGCCGCTGAAGCCGCCGCTGTCACGACAGCCGCCCCCGTCAACGCATCGCGCGGTGAGCGCATGGAACGCGGTGAACGGATCGGGCAGAGCGAGCGCCGCGGCAACGCTGATCCGGCGCCCCTGAACGAAACGCCACGCACCGGCGCCCCCAATGTGACGCAAACGATGACGCAGACCGCGGAGGCTGCGGCATCCGAATCGACCGCAACGCCCTCGCGTCCCGAAGGCGAAGAGCGCCGCCGCTCACGCGACCGTTACGGCCGCGACCGCCGTGAACGCCGTGAACGCACGCCGCGCGAGGACGCGGGCACCGGGGAAACCGGCGCCGCCGAAAATACCCCGGCAGCTCCGCTGGAGGCCCGGCCTGCCGCAGCCCCCGCAGCCCTTCCCGCTGAACGTGTTGCACCGGTGGTCATCACGGCGGCAGCAACACCGCCGGCCGCGCCGCCGGTACCTGCCGAAACCCCGGCGCCGCAACCCGCAGGCGAACGCGCGCCTTTGCCCAAAGTCAGGCCCTACGCGCTGCCGATCGCTGACCTGGATCGGCTGGCCGAAACGGCCGGTCTGCACTGGGTCAACTCGACCCCCGAGCGTGTCGCCGCCGCGCAAGCGGCCATCGCGGCCGAGCCCAAGCCCATTCACGTTCCGCGCCAGCGCCCGGCCCCCATCGTCATTGAGGAAGGCCCCTTGGTGCTGGTCGAAACGCGGCGTGACTTAAGCCAGGTCGCGCTGCCTTTCGAGCACTAAGCAACGCGATCGAGAACCGGCCTTCGGGCCGGTTTGCGCTTGCCCTTGCCGTGCGTCCTCAGAACCTAGAACCTGTTGACGATCTCAAGACTGCGCGGCGCGCTTCCACGCCATGGCAGCGGCTTGCATGTCGCCGCGCTGCTCGGCCAACTCGGCCAGCGACCGCCAGACGCGGCGTAGCAACGCCGGTTCGTGCAAGCCCGCTGCGGCTTGCATGAGCAGTTGCTGGGCCTTGCCCCACAGCTGAACTTTCAGGTAAACCATGCCGGCCAAGTACTGCAAGGCGGCATCGCGCGCGTGGGCCCGTTGCGCCTTTTCGATACGGGCCAGCCATTGCGGATCGACCGGATCGAGCGCGGCTTCGAGCGCACGCACCAATTGCACGCGCATGTCGTCGCTGAGGCTGTCCATCCGCTCCCACACCGGCAGCAGCCAGCCGCGCGCAACACCCCGGTCGCCATGCAAGGCGATCATGCGTTGCGCGGCGTGCAACCCGGTCTCGGGCATGTCGCGCTCGGCAGCGTCAAGCTGCCCCCAGACGCGCAGCAATTGCCCCGAATCGCGGGCGCCGGCAATCAATTCCGCGGCCAGGCTGCGCACGATGCTTTGCGCTGCCGCCTCCGAAAAAGCGCGATGTTTGGCCAGCAAGCGCGCGGTTTCCAATGCCGCCAGCGTTTGTCCGGCCTGCCGCGCCGCCTTCAAATGCAGCCGCAAGGCCAGCGTGCGGCGCTGCGCGCCCAGCGGTAATTCATCCAATCGCTCCAGCGCGCCACTGGGGTCGTTGTTTTCAAGCGCCCAGACGGCGGCGCGCAACTGGGCGCCTTGGCGCGTTTCGCCCATTGCCCCGGTCATGCCGCCCTCGGCCAGCGCCTGCTGCAGGTGCGCGTCGCGCGCGCTCCGATCCTGCAGCGCGTGTGCACTCTCGGCCGCCAGCAAATGCGCAAGGGTGCGGAGCTGTTGCTGTTGCGCTTGCGGCAAATCGGCACCGTGCCCCAGCAGGCTGCGCTCGCGTGCCAGCGCGGCCTGCGCCGCCTTGCGCGCGCGGGTGAAGCGCCCCGCATACAACTGCGCCAGCGCGTCCAGCAGCGCCGTGTACAAGGCGTGCTCTTTATGGCGCACACGCCACTGGCGCGCCTGCTGCGGTAGCGCGGCCAATCCTGTGAACGCGCGCAGCAGCGCATAAACCATCACAAAAACGATTAGCAGCAGCAGCACCGCCAGATTCAGCGAAAAATCCCACCGCCACGGCGCCCAGAACAACGCGACCATGCCCCTGTTGTCGCCGGCCAGCAACGCCACGGCTGCGGCCAAAACGAACAGAACCAAAAACCAGAAGGCTGCGCGCATAGCTGGCTCAATGCCCCGGAGAAGCGGCTGGGGAAACGGCTGGAGAAGCGGGAGGAATCGCCAATGCGGCCAGCGCCGCCAGGGTCGCGTCCAGGCGCGGCGCTTCGCTTGCCTTGATCTGTTGCTGCAAGGACCGCAACACGCTTTCAGCCTCGCGCACGCGCCGCGAGGCGGGATCGAAATAACGCCCCAGCAAGGAGGCGACAGCATCCAGATCGGCGCGCGCATCATCGATCTGCCCATACAAAATGGCCAGCCGCGCATTGAGCAGTTTGAGCTTGATGTTCTGGCGCAAGAACAAGGCCTGATCGGGCGCGAGTAAGGCGGCCTCAGGATGATCGATGCGGCTCACACGCACCAGCGAAACGGTTTCCTGATAGGCGCTCTCCCACCAGCGCTGCCACCAGGGGCCAGGGGCCGAGGACGGGTTCGGCGCGCGCTGTTGCGCAGCGGCATCGCGCCGGGCGCTGCCGGGCGTGGCGCCCCTTGCGCTGAACGCGGGCAGATCGTCCACCATGCGCATGACTTGGTCCAGGCGCACCAGGACCTGCGCATTGTCACTGCTTACGCTCGCGCGGATGCGATCGGCATCGTGTTGCATGGCGCGTAACAGCGGCGCCAGACGCGCCTGCGAGGTCTCCGCCATGGCTGCGGCGCGCGTCGCGCGCTGCTGCGCCGTCTGCAACGCGGACAACAGCGGTTGCGTATGGCCTGTCACCTGCGCCTGCTGCAAGGCCAAGCGCAAAACGCCTTCGATACTGGCAAGCAAATCATCGTCACGCGAGTATGAAAGGCTTTGCAATAAATCACTGACCTGTGAACGTTGCGCGCCCAACTCGTCCACACGCGAACGCGTGAGCGCCTCGCGCGCGGCGGCGGTGCGCGCCACCTCGCTGGCCTGCTGGGCCAACGCAAGCGCTTGCGCAGCCTGCGTCTGTGCGCCGTTGCTTTGACGCAGCAACTGGTCCTGCAAACCCTCCAGCTTAAACCACAACAGCAGCGCCAACAACAACGCGACGACGGCTACCGCCGCGAACGCACCGACGAGGGTGCGCCAAACCCGCGCGGCGAACGCAGGGGATGAGCCAGGAGCCGCTATCGATGCCGCCGGCGCGCCAGCAGGCGCTGCCGATAGCCCTTCGGCACCTGAGTCGGGCTGCTCATGCGCAGCGGCAGTGTCGTTCGGTGGGGCGGCGCTCATGCGTGGATTCCAGGGAAGATATCGAGTCTAATCGCTCTTTTGCGCTCCCAGAGAAAATCGAGCCGCCGCCTGTTTTACAACCCGACTGACAACCGGATTTGCAACCGGACGTTTTCCAGCAAAGCAAGCGCCCAATGGGCCTGCACAGAATCCAAATAAAAACAAAACCCGAAACGGCCGGTCTGCCTGCCTTCCTCTGCGCCTGCCTCTTCCTCCCCCCAAAACCGTCCCCGAAAAACACCGTGCGCATCCTCGGCATCGATCCCGGCTTACAGACCACGGGCTTTGGCCTCATCGATACGCAAGGGGCCGCACTGACTTACGTGGCCAGCGGCACCATCAGCACGCGGCACATGGAGCGCGGGCAGTTGCCGGCGCGCATCAAGACCTTGTTCGACGGCATCAGCGAACTGACGCTGCGCTACCGCCCTGATGCCGCGGCGGTGGAAATCGTCTTTGTCAACGTCAACCCCCAATCCACCCTGCTGCTGGGCCAAGCGCGCGGCGCCTGTTTGGCCGCGCTGACCGCGCGCGAATTGCCGGTGGCCGAATACACGGCGTTGCAGATGAAACAGGCCGTCGCCGGTCACGGCAAGGCGGCCAAGGCGCAAGTGCAGGAGATGGTGCGGCGCCTGTTGCACCTGCCCGGTCTGCCCGGCCCCGACGCCGCCGATGCACTCGGGCTGGCCATCACGCACGCGCAAGTGGGCCGCTCGCTGGCCCGTCTGGGCGATGCGGCAACTCTCGCGCGCAAGGCCAGCGGGATGTACCGGCAGGGGCGCACGCGCTGATCCAAACGGCGATCAAACGGGCTCAACGCACCGTCGATCAACGCACTGTCGAATCAGCCCGAGCGCGATCAGCTCTAGCGTAATCAGCCATAGCGCGCAAAAGTTTTGCTCAGGTACGGTTGTGTCTTGGCCAGCAAAAACTGGTGAAACGCCGCCGCCGCGGGCGCCAGTTTTTTGCTGTTCATGTGCACGATGTACCAGTTGCGCAGCACGGGGGTGCTGGCGACATCGAGCAGGCTAACTTCGCGGGCGCGCAGTTCCAGCTCCAGCGAATGCAGCGACAGCAGGCTGATGCCCATGCCCGCCATCACGCCCTGTTTAACCGTTTCGTTGCTGCCCAGCATCACGATACGCTTGGGCGTGAACAGGTGTTGTTTGAACATGGCTTCCATCACCAGCCGTGTGCCCGATCCGGGTTCGCGCATCAAAAAAGTTTCGCCGCGCAGCTCGTGAAAGTCGATTTCGTGCGCCTTGGCGTAGGGGTGCGATTTGTGTGCGACCAGCACGTTCGGGTTTTCGGCGATGACGTCGGCGTGCGCATCGAATTTTTCGGGTGGGCGGCCCATCACGGCGAAATCGATCTCGTTGTCACGCAGAGCATTGATGAGAGTTTCGCGGTTGCCGGAAATGAAATGGATATCGACCTGCGGGTGGCTTTGCGCGAAGTGCGCGAGCAGCTTGGGAGCGAAATAGCGGGCGGTCGTGACCAGGCCGACCGTCGTGCGTCCCCCGCGCAGCCCCTTGAGCGCACCGAGCGCCTGTTCGGCATCCTGCAATTCGCCGATCACGCGCGCGGCGTGGTGGCGGAACAACTCGCCCGCGTGGGTGAGCGCGAGTTTCTTGCCGATGCGCTCGAACAGCTTCAGGCCCACCACGTCTTCGAGCTGGCGGATCTGCATCGAGATGGCCGGCTGCGTCAAATGCAGCGACTCGGCGGCGCGCGCAAAGCTCATCTGCCGCGCCGCTTCGAGGAACACGGTTAACTGACGCATGCTCAGGCGCCGCAGCATTGATTGCATCGGGACAGATTTCATGGCGGGTTGCTGGATGGGGACAGAAAATCATAAGCGCTGGTTTAAGAACCTGTTCAAACCTGTTCACGAACCGATCCCAAGCTACCATGCGGCATATCACGGCACATCATCGGTACCCCGTCCTATGCCCCAAGCTGCCCTGCCCACCGTGTTGGTGGTTGATGATGAGTTGCGCTCGCTGGAGGCGATCCGGCGCACGCTCGACGAGGACTTCAGCGTGCTCACCGCCAGCAGCGCCGACCAGGCGCGCGGCCTGCTGGAGAGCAACCCGGTTGACGTGATCCTGTGCGACCAGCGTATGCCCGGCGTGCCCGGCGTGACTTTTCTCAAGGAGGTGCGCGAGCGCTGGCCCGACGCGGTGCGCATCGTGATCTCGGGCTACACCGACAGCCAGGACATCATCGCCGGGATCAACGAGGCCGGCATCTACCAGTACATCCTCAAGCCCTGGGTGCCCGACAGCCTGCTCAAGACCGTGCGCGACGCGGCTGAAGGCCAGGGCCTGCGCCAGCGCCTGAGCCATCTCGATCTGGACCTGCGCGTGGGCACCCCGGTGCTGCGCCAGCGGGTGGCCAGCAAGCAGGCGCAGGTCGAGAGCACGTTCGACTTCGACCGCATCGAGCGCGGCTCCAACAGCCCGCTCAACCCCATCTGCGCCGTGGCCCAGCGCCTCGCGCGTTACGACCTGCCGGTGCTGGTGCTGGGCGAATCGGGCACCGGCAAGGAACTGATCGCCCGCGCCATCCACTACGCCAGCGCGCGGGGGGCAGGCCCCTTCGTGGTCGAAAACTGCGCCGCCATCCCCGATACCCTGCTGGAGTCGGAGTTGTTCGGCTACAAGCGCGGCGCGTTCACCGGCGCTTACGAAGACCGGCCCGGCCTGTTCCAGCGCGCCAATGGCGGCACCATCTTTCTGGACGAAATCGGCGAAACCTCGCCCGCCTTTCAGGTGCGGCTGCTGCGCGTGCTGCAAGAAGGCGAATTGCGCCCGGTCGGCGCGCCCAGGCCGATTCCGGTCGACGTGCGCGTGATCGCTGCCACCCACCGCAATCTGGAGGCCCTGGTGCGCGAGGGCCAGTTCCGCGACGACCTCTATTACCGCATCGCGGGCGCGACGCTGACGGTGCCCCCGCTGCGCGAACGCAGCGGCGACATCGAGCCGATCGCGCGCCGGCTGGTGGCCGAGGTCAGCGCCGAGATGGGCCGCCCAGGCACGACCTTGAGTCAGGAGGCCATCGCCTGCCTGCTGGGCTATCCGTGGCCGGGCAACATCCGCGAACTGCGCAATGAAATCGCCTGCGCCGTGGCCCTGAGCGACAGCATGGAAATTCCCGCGACGGCGTTTTCCGCGCGGGTGCTGCGCGGGCAGGCGGGCCTGTCCACGGCGGCCAGCGCCGCCGCGCTGCCGCAGGCCGGTACGCTGGCCGAGCGGCTGGACGCGATCGAGGCGATGGTGCTGCGCGAAACCCTGCTGCGCCATCACTGGAACAAAACCCGCGCGGCCAAGGAACTGGGGCTTTCGCGCGTGGGGCTGCGCGCCAAGATGCAGCGCTTTGGGCTGGAGGGTTAGCTGTGCCGGTCGCCGCGCCCGCGTTCAAAGTCCTCTGGCTTCAATCGGGCGGCTGCGGCGGTTGCAGCATGTCGCTGCTGTGCGCGGACACCGCCGACTTTCATGGCCTGCTGCGCCGCGCGGGGATCGATCTGTTGTGGCACCCTTCCCTGTCGCTGGCAAACGGCCATGAGCTGACGGCGCTGCTCGCCGATGTGCTTGAGGACCGCGTTACGCTCGATGCGCTGTGCGTCGAAGGCGCGCTGCTGCGCGGCCCGCTGGGCACGGGGCGCTTTCACATGCTGGCGGGCACCGG